>NZ_CP118100.1:959209-1278946 GCF_028747645.1 Microbacterium esteraromaticum | reverse complement strand
TGCTCCGCGCCCTCGGCGAAGCCGGTGAACGCTGGCACTCGTGGTACGACCTCTCGGCGATCAGCGGGCTCCCCACCCTGCTGACCTTCGCGGCCGGCCCCCTGGGACGACACATGCAGACGCTGACCGACGACGAGATCGTCGCCGATGTTCTGCTGGCACTGCGCGCCCTCTACGGTGACGCCGTGCGGCAGCCGATCGCCCACTGGGTGACGCGCTGGGGGCTCGATCCCCACGCACGCGGTTCGTACTCGCACCTCGCGCTGGGCTCCAGCCACGACGACCACGACGCCCTCGCGGGCCCCGTCGATGGCATCCTGCACTTCGCCGGCGAGGCCACGTGGGGCGCGGAGCCCGCCACCGTGGGCGCCGCCTACTATTCCGGGCACCGCGCCGCGGAGCGCGTGCTCGGACGCCCCGTCGACCTCACGGCGGCAGCCGCCGCTGTCATCGCACGCGAGCGCGCCCGCTGACGAAGCGGATGCCGGCGACTCAGCCCGCCGACGGCAGATCGTTGATCGCGCGGATCAGCCGGAACAGCGAGCCCACCCGACGCTGCTCGAGGTGCAGGGCCAGACGCGGGAGCTCGATGACGTCATCATCGGCGCGCTCCACCTCCAGCGCCTCGATGCGTTCTATCCGGCCGTGCTCGCAGAGGTCCCCGAAACGATCGTTGAGGTCGGCGACCTCGGCATCGGTCGGCGGGTGCACGAGCCGCAGCACAAGCCGGTCACCGACCCACCGCAGCGAGTCGTAGTTGTGCCAGAACCCGGTGATGTTCGCGACGGCGTCGCTGACCGAGTCGGTGATCAGCACCCGGTCCATGTCGCCGGGTGAGATCACGCCGGCCGGCACGAGATGGTCATCGACGTAGGTCTTCAGCCCCTGCCAGAACGACCCGCCCGGCGAGTCGAGCAGAACGATCGGCGTGGGCTCGGCCTTGCCCGTCTGCTGCAGGGTGAGCAGTTCGAACATCTCGTCCATCGTGCCGAACCCGCCGGGCAGGCAGATGAATCCCCGTGACTCCTTGACGAGCATCAGCTTGCGCGTGAAGAAGTACTTCATCGCGACGACCTGCGCCTCCTCCGACACGGTCGCGTTCGCGCGTTCCTCGAACGGCAGACGGATCGATACACCGAGCGACATCTTCGACCCGGCGCCTTCGGCTGCGGCTTGCATGATGCCGGGCCCGGCGCCGGTGACGACCATCCATCCCTCGGCCGACAGCGCCGCGGCGACGTCCCGAGCGTGCAGGTACAACGGATCGTCGTGCTGAGTGCGGGCCGATCCGAACACCGTGACCTTGGGCACCGTCTCGAACGGACGGAACAGCCGGAAGGCCTGGTGCATCTCGCGCAGCGCCGCCGACGCGATCTTCAGGTCCAGCCGATCCATGTCCTCGATGCCCAGCAGAAGCGAAGTCTGCAGCATCCGCGTGATGAGGCCGCGCTCGGCGACGATTCCCGCGTCGTCGAGGAGGGCGGAGATCCGGTCGCGAAGGTCGGGGTCGAGCGATGCGTCGGTCATGCTGACAGCCTGTCATGTCTGCGACCATGGGATGCGCGCGCCGCGCGCACACCCGAGGAGGCACGATGGTTCCGAAGCCGCGAACGCAACGCCCGCCGCGCACGCACAGCAGCGAGCTGAAGGGCACCGCGTACGAGATCTTCATCGGCATCCTGTCGGTGATGTCGATCGTGAACCTGGTACTCGTGCTCGTGTTCACCGGCTACGAAGCCCTTCAGCTGGTCCTCGCGCTGATGAACGGTCTGTTCAACGTCATCTTCCTGATCGACTTCATCTATCGATTCACCACGTCAGAGGCCCGAGGTCGCTACTTCTTCCGACGGTTCGGATGGGCTGATCTGCTCGCGAGCGTGCCCCTGCCGCAGTTCAACATCCTGCGGGTGTTCCGCTTGCATCGCGTCTACCAGCTGTTGCGTGCACTCGGCTGGCGCGAGATCGTGCGCACCCTCATCCACGACCGCGCGAACA
Organism: Microbacterium esteraromaticum; assembly: GCF_028747645.1. Classification (NCBI taxonomy): domain Bacteria; kingdom Bacillati; phylum Actinomycetota; class Actinomycetes; order Micrococcales; family Microbacteriaceae; genus Microbacterium; species Microbacterium esteraromaticum. The sequence continues at coordinate 1,276,951 of NZ_CP118100.1, read as the reverse complement.
GCACACTGATGAGCTTGCTGATGATGGGCATCCTGGTGCTGCAGTTGGGCAGCCTGGCAATCCTCGCCGTCGAGGACGGCGCGGAGGGCGCCAACATCGACACGGCTTCCGACGCCATCTGGTACACGCTCGTGACCATCTCGACCGTCGGCTACGGCGATCAGTACCCGGTGACCAACGCCGGCCGCCTGATCGGCGTGGTCATCATCATCGTGGGCGTCGGCATCTTCGGAACGTTCACCGGCTACCTCGCCAATCTCTTCCTGGGTCCGTCGCGGCGGAGCGCCGAGCGACACACCACACAGCACCCGCCCTCCGTGCCCGACTCCGCCGCTGACGTCACCGCACTCGCTGGCACGCGGGACGACGATCATGAACGGGCACAGCTGGAACGCCTGCTCGCGCAGTCCGAGCGCCTGAGCGCCGAGCTGCGCCAGCTGCTCGAGGAACGACGCTGAGATCGCGTTGAGCCGCCCCGGGGACCGGGGCGGCTCAACGCGTTACGAGGGTTCTCGGGTGGGCGCGGTTCAGCGGGTCAGGCGCGCGATGGCATCCGCCGCGGACATCGCCTCGCGGTCGCCACTCGCGCGGTCCCAGAGCTCAACCTGGCCGTCGGCGGCGCCGCGCCCGACGATGACGATCTTCGGCACGCCGACGAGTTCGGCGTCGCCGAACTTCACGCCCGGCGACACCTTCACGCGGTCGTCGTACAGCACATCGAGTCGGGCGGCCTCCAACTGGTTCGCGATGTCCTCGGCCACGTCGAAGGCGACCTGGTCGCGCCCCGCGGCCACGACCTGCACGTCGAACGGTGCCACCGACGCCGGCCAGATCAGACCGCGATCGTCGTTGTTGAGCTCGGCGATGATCGCGAGGATGCGCGTGACGCCGATGCCGTACGAGCCCATCGTGACGGTGACGAGCTTGCCGTTCTGATCGAGCACCTTGAGACCCAGCGCCTCGGCGTACTTGCGCCCGAGCTGGAACACGTGTCCGATCTCCATGCCGCGTGCGATGGTGACGGGGCCCGAGCCGTCGGGGGCCGGGTCGCCGTCGCGCACGTTCGCGACCTCGGCGGTGCCGTCGGCGACGAAGTCGCGCCCGGCGACCACCGAGTGCGCGTGCTTCTGATCGATGTTGGCGCCGGTGATCCACCGGGTTCCGTCGGCGACGCGCGGGTCGACGACGTAGCGGATGCCGGTGGCCGACTCCTCACCGAGCACCGCGCCGGTCGGCGACCAGGGACCGATGTACCCGCGCACCAGCAGCGCGTGGCGCTCGAAGTCGGCATCCGTGGCCGGCTCGACCTCGGCCGGCGCGAAGGCCACCTCGGCGCGCTTCATGTCGACGTCGCGGTCACCGGGCATGCCGACGACGACCACCTCGCGGGTGCCGTCGAGGTGGGTCAGCGCGAGAACGACGTTCTTCAACGTGTCAGCGGCGGTGTACTCGCCGTCCAGGACGGCGTTCGAGTGCGCCACGAGCGTGTCGATCGTGGGCGTGTTCGGCGAGTCGAACACCGTGGCCGCGGGCGCGTCATCCCACGAGACGGCTGCGGGGGCCGTGGTCGTGTAGGCCTCGACGTTGGCGGCGTAGCCGCCCTCGCTGCGCACGAAGGTGTCTTCACCGACGGGCGTCGGGTGCAGGAACTCCTCGCTCCGCGAACCGCCCATGGCGCCGGCATCCGCCTGCACGATAACGTACTCGAGTCCGAGGCGCTGGAAGATCCGCTCGTAGGCGTCGCGCTGGGCCGCGTAGCTCGCGTCGAGCCCCTCGTCCGACGCGTCGAACGAGTAGGCGTCCTTCATCGTGAACTCGCGGCCGCGCAGCAGGCCGGCGCGGGGGCGAGCCTCGTCGCGGTACTTGTCCTGGATCTGGTAGATCGTCAGGGGCAGGTCCTTGTAGGACGAGTAGAGGTCCTTGACCAGCAGCGTGAACGCCTCTTCGTGCGTGGGCGCGAGCAGGTAGTCGCCGCCCTTGCGGTCCTGCAGACGGAACAGCAGGTCGCCATACTCGCCCCAACGGCCGCTCTGCTCGTAGGGCTCGCGCGGCATGAGCGCCGGGAAGTGCACTTCCTGGGCGCCCGCGGCCGACATCTCCTCGCGCACGATGCGCTCGATCCGCTCCTTCACCCGGAGGCCCAGTGGCAGCCAGGCGAAGATACCGGCAGCCTGCGGCCGGATATACCCGGCGCGGATCAGCAGCTTGTGACTGATGACCTCGGCGCCGGCGGGGTCTTCACGGAGCGTACGGAGGAAGAAGTTCGAAAGACGAGTGACCACGGGTCGATCCTAGTTGAGCGCCCGCCGCGGTGAGCGCCCGCGTTTCGCGCGCAACACCACCGCACTGACGTCGGCATGTACGCGGATGCGTAGGGTGGGTGGCATGCCGCAGCGCCGATCCCACGTCGCCCCGTCCGCCGCGCAGAGCGAACTGGCCGCCGCCCTGGCCGATCTCCGCACCGACATCGACGCGCCGACGGAGTTCTCACCGGAGGTGCTGGCCGAAGCCGAGGCGGCGAGCGCGCCGGCACCCGACCTCGACCTGCGCGACGTGCCCTTCGTCACCCTCGACCCGGTCGGATCCCGCGACCTCGATCAGGCCTTTCACCTGGAAGCGCGCGGCAGCGGATACCAGGTGCGGTACGCGATCGCCGACGTGCCGGCGTTCGTCGAGCCTGGTGGCGCGATGGATGCCGAGGCACGCCGCCGCGGACAGACCCTGTATCTCGCCGACGGCACCATCCCCTTGCATCCGCGGGTGCTGTCCGAGGACCGCGCCTCACTGCTCGCCGGGCAGGAACGCCCCGCTCTGGTGTGGACGTTCGCGCTGGACGACGCGGGAATCGTGTCATCGCATCGGGTGGAACGCGCGCTGATCCGTTCGCGGGAGCAGTTGGACTACACATCGGCGCAACGGATGCTGGATGCCGGCGACCCCGGCCCGCTCGCGCTGCTCCCTCGGATCGGCGCCGCGCGACTCGCTCAAGAACAGGACCGCGGCGGGGCGAGCCTGAACCTGCCCGACGACGAAGTCGTGCAACGCCCGGATGGGCGCTACGACATCGAACGGCGCGAGCCGCTGCCCGTCGAGGAGTGGAACGCGCAGCTGTCACTCATGACGGGGATGGCGGCGGCCGAGCGGATGCTCGATGCGAAAGTGGGTGTGCTGCGCACCATGCCCGCGCCCGATGAGCAGGCGTTCGAGCGATTCCGTTTGCAGACCGAGGCCCTGGGGCGTCCGTGGCGACAGGGACGCTACGGGGACTACCTGCGGGAGCTCGACCGCTCGGATCCGCTGACCCTCCCCGTGCTGGAGGCCGCGGCCTCGTTGTTCCGCGGTGCGGGCTACGTCGTCTTCGACGGGCAGGTGCCGACCGATATCGAGCAGGCCGCGATCGCCGCGCCCTATGCGCACGCGACCGCTCCCCTGCGCCGTTTGGTCGATCGGTGGGCGCTCGCGATCTGCCTGGCCGTCTCGAACGGGGCTCCCGCACCGCGCTGGGCCCGGGACTCGCTGTCAGAGCTCCCTGGCCTCATGCAGCAGTCCGGGCAACGCGCTTCGCGGCTGAACGCCGACACGGTGAACCGCGTCGAAGCGGCTCTGTTGCATCCGTTGATCGGGCAGCCCGTGGAGGCGACCGTGATCGAACTGCGCGGCGAGAACCGCGCCGCCGTTCAGATCGCCGATCCCGCCGTGACCGCGACCGCACCCGTTCCACCCGGCACACGGCCCGGCGAGACGGTGCGCCTGCGGCTCACCGGCACCGACATCGCCGCCGGCACCGTCGAGTTCGCCACGTGAACGCGCTGCTGAGCGACCGGTTGTCGGTCCCGCAGGCCGCTTGGGTACAACAGCGGATGCCGGACGCCGTGATCGTGCGAGACATGTCGTGGCACCTGGTCGCGTCGATTGTGCTGCATGTTCGCGGTTCGCTGGACGGCGAGACGATTGATGCGGTCGTGAAAACGGGCGATGTGACGAATCATCACATCCCACGGGAGATCGCCGCGCACGCACGTTGGACGCACGACCTCGTGTCCACACAGCACAGCGCACGCCTGATCGATGCGGACTCCAACGAACGCGTGATGCTGTTCGAGTTCCTGCCCGGTGCACTCGTGGAGGCGACCGATGCGGAGGGGCACACCGGCACATATACGCAGGCCGGGGCGCTGTTGCGGCGTCTGCATAGTCAAGACCGCCACATGGATGCAGAGCACGAGGCGCGCGCGAACGCCCGGGCGATCCAGTGGCTCGACGGAGAGCACCGGGTGACTCCGGCCATCGCCACGCGGGCGCGCGGCATCCTCGCTGATGATCCGGCGCCGCCGGTCGAGGTCGTGCCGACCCACGGCGATTGGCAGCCACGCAACTGGCTGATCCACGACGGTGTCGTTCGGGTGATCGACTTCGGACGCTTCGCGTTCCGTCCGCCATCGACGGACCTCCTGCGTCTTGCCGCGCAGCAGTGGCGAGGGCGCCCTGATCTGGAGTCCGCGTTCTTCGAAGCGTACGGGCCGGATCCGCGAGAGCCGGATCGCTCACGCATCAGTGCGCTGCGCGAGGCCGTTGGCACCGCGTGCTGGGCATATCACGTAGGCGAGGAGCGATTCGAGGCGCAGGGGCATCGGATGCTGGCAGAGGCCCTACGGGCGTTCTGAACTCAACCGGAACCGGCGCGTCTGCGCACGCAACTCCGGAGATCTGGCGGGAAACGGCGGGAAAAGGGGCCTAACCGCCCGCGTACTGCGAGTTTTTCCGGAGTTGTGAACGCCTTGCCTTTGTATCAACTCATCGGTACATTGTGGGCCACGGCAGCACGACAGGAGAGGCGACGCGATGGTCATGATGTGGGTGTTGCTCTGGGGGCCGCTCGTCTTGGCCGCGATGGTCGGCCTCGCGATCCATCTGAGCGCACGGCGGGTCATTCCCCGCCACCTGGGCGTGGTCGGCGTCTTCTGTGCGATCGCCGGGGGTGTGCCCGCTCTCGTGATCGGTTCTCTGCGCGTAGCGCACCTCATGCCGTGGGGTCCGATCGGATTCGATCTCGGAATGCGCGCGGCGCTGCCTATCGCCCTCGGCATCGGAGCGATTGCGCTTCTACTGATCCGGCCCAGTACTCCTCGCCCAGCCGCGACCGCCAGCCTCGCACCGCGCACGATGCGCACGTTCACCTCGCTGGCTTGGATCATCACACTCGCGGGTTTGGTGCTGGCGATCGTCGCTCTCACCTGGGCAGCAGGCGTCGCTTCCGTCTCTGACCACGAGGGCTATCGAACGATGTACGAGGTCACCGTGGGTACCGCGGGATCGGTCGGCACGACAATCTACGGCTGGTACTACTCGTTGCCCTCGCTACTGCTGCTCGCGGCGCTGGTCGCGCTCACGATCTTCGCGTGGTGGTGGATTCCTCGCCGAGCCTGGGACGGTGACGTCGACCGGGACACCGCGTTCCGACGTCTGCAGGCATCCAACATCGGGCGCGCAGCGTGCGGCGCGCTGCTCGTACATCTCGGCGTCGTCTTGTCATCACTCGCTGCGACGTCAGAGCTGGGGGGCGTGTTCTCGTCCGATGATCTCGGCACGGTCCGTGTCGGCGCATCATTCGCGGCGATCGGTGCGTTGCTGTGGTGGTCCGGTGAGATCGCGCGCGTCGCGGGACTCGCGATGTGGGTCGTCATAGCGCTCACCGGCATGCCCACGGCCGAACGGCGTGCCAGCACCCACCATCGGACGCTCAGGCCATGAGAATCACCATCTCGCCCTCAGGCGGCACTCCGGCCGAACAGGTGTACGACCAGCTGAGGGGGCTGATCACCACCGGCGGCCTCGCCGCCGACGATCGGTTGCCCTCTGTGCGCCGCTTGGCAGCCGATCTCGGCGTGGCCCCCGGGACCATCGCAAAGGCGTACAGGCGACTCGAGGAAGACGAGCTCGTCGTCTCACGTACGGGGGCGGGCACTCGCGTCAGCCCGCAGGCGTCGGCTGTCTCCCGGAGCGTCGCCCGGGCTGCGCGTTCCTTGATCGTCGCGGCGAAACACGACGGACTCACATACGAGGACACCCAGCGCGCACTACGCGCGATGTGGATGTCGGATCGCTGATCGAGCCGTCTGCATCCCGTCGCCCGCTGCAGTTCCTCGGAGATCTGCGCACTCTCGGAGGGCGGATTCATATGGTCGATGCATCGGTTGATGCGGAGGTCGTTGATGACGTATTCGGTTGCGGTCAGGGATGCGGCGCTGCTGGCGGTGTGTCAGGGGCTCTCTTTCGGGCGCGCTGCGCAGGTCGTTGGCGTGTCAGACAAAACGATCGGGATGTGGTGGCGGGACAGTGTCGGTATGCCAGTGTTTCGTCGCCAGAAGCCTGTTTCCGACCCTCTACGCCCGGACTCGGTGCCAGGTCGGGGGTTGACGTTGGAAGAGCGAATCGAGATCCAGTCCGGCGTGCGAGCGGGCCTGTCTCAGCGCGAGATCGGTTGGCGGGTTGGCCGGGATCAGTCGGTGATCTCTCGTGAACTCGCTCGGCACCGGGGTGTGGATGGTCAGTATTGCGCGGCGGTCGCGGAGCTGTCCGCGCAGCGTGGCCGGCGACGGCCGAAGGAGTTCAAACTCAACACGAACCCATCCCTCGCCGCGCAGATCACCGACTGGATGGACGATGGGTGGAGTCCGAAGCTGATCGCGACGGTCCTCGAAATCGACCATCCGGACGACAAGACTTGGCGGGTGAGCCACGAGACGATCTATCAGGCCCTGTATGTCCAAGGGCGCGGCCAGTTACGCCAGGATCTGGCCCGTCAGCTGTCCACCGGGCGCACGGCCCGCAAGTCCCGGGAAGGGGCGAGCAGGCGTTCACCGAGCCCGTTCAAAGACGCGTTGAAGATCAGCCAACGCCCTGCTGAGGTCGAGGACCGTGCGGTCCCTGGGCATTGGGAGGGGGACCTGATCCTCGGCGCAGGGAACCGGTCAGCGATCGGGACACTGGTGGAGCGGACCACCCGGTTCACGATCCTGCTGCACCTGCCCAACTGCCACACGGCAACCGAAGTCGCCGGGGCGATGATCCGCGAGATGAGCAAGCTCCCCGACCACCTGCGCCGATCGATCACCTGGGACCGAGGAACCGAACTGGCTGACTACGTCGACATTCAACTCGATCTGCAAGCCCCCGTCTACTTCTGCGACCCACACTCACCCTGGCAGCGCGGCACGAACGAGAACACCAACCGGCTCCTGCGGCACTGGTTCGCCAAGGGCAGCGACCTATCCGCCTGGACCGCCGAGGACCTGCGCCACGTCGCCGACAAACTCAACGCCAGACCCCGCCCCACCCTTGAGCTGAGAACACCCGCCCAAGCGTTCAACGAGTTCCTCCTAACCGCATGATGCATCCACCGCTTGACTTCCGGGATGCATCCGCCGAGCGTCTCCGAAGTTGTGCAGATCTCCGACGCTGTGCACCTCCGAAGGTGCGCGATCAGTCGCGCAGCGGTGTGACGCGCGTGGTCATCACCAGCAGCTGCGGGTCCGACAGGTCGAGGGTCACGCTGACCGCGCCGAGCTCCGACAGCGCGTGAACGTGCGTACCACCGCAGGGGAAGCCGACCTCGCCCTCGGGCAGCGCGCAGCGCCATGCCCGACGATCGATGATCGTCTCACCTTCGGTGTCGACCCGGCTCTCGGCATCGGATGCCACCCACGTCGCCAGCTGCTCATTGATGCGCGCCTCGCGTTCGGCCAGTGTCGCCGCGAAGCCCTCCGAGTCGAATCCCGCCTTGCGCAGGCTCTTGCCCAGCCGGTACTCGTCGACGCTGCCGTCCTCGACGATGCGGCTGGACTGGTTCGCCCGCCCCTCGAAGTCGGGATTACCCAGCGGGTCGGTGCCAACCTCCTTGCGCCACAGGTCTGCCAGTGCGGCATCCAGCGCGAGTGACGCGAGGTGGCACGCCGAGTGGCCACGGCTCAGAGCGGCCCTGCGGTCAGCATCCGCCTCCAGCACGGCGGCAGCGCCGACGGCGACCTCCGCGGGGATCTCGCCCTCGATGCGGTGCCCCACCAGCCACGTCCAGCCCTCGCCACCGCGCTTGACGGGGATGTCCGAGCCCACGGCCAACGCTCCGTCATCGCTGACGGCGGCCATGACCGCTTCGCCGACGGCGAGCGTGACGTCGCCGGCGCGGATGGTCCCGCTGTCGCCGGGCTGGTCGGGCCAGGCGTGATCGACCGGATGGAACGGAGTGGCATCGACGACGACGATCGAGGCCTCCCGATCGATCAGGAGCACCTCGCCCTCGCCCGTCGTGGAACCGTCAGAGAACGACACGCGCGTGGACTGCATACGCCCACGCTACGCGAACCGGGCTCAGCCGGTGATCACCTGAGCGGTACCGATCGGCGCGTCGACGCCCATCTCGGCGGCGATCCGGTTCGCCTCCTCGATCAGCGTCTGCACGATGTCTTCCTCGGGCACCGTCTTGATGACCTCGCCCTTGACGAAGATCTGTCCCTTGCCGTTGCCGGAGGCGACACCGAGGTCGGCCTCGCGGGCCTCGCCCGGGCCGTTGACGACGCAGCCCATGACGGCGACGCGCAGCGGCACGGTCATGTCCTTGAGTCCCTCGGTCACACTGTCGGCGAGCGAGTACACGTCGACCTGAGCGCGGCCGCACGACGGGCACGACACGATCTCGAGCGTGCGCTCGCGCAGGTTCAGCGACTGCAGGATCTGGTGCCCGACCTTGACCTCTTCGGCCGGCGGGGCCGACAGCGACACACGGATGGTGTCGCCGATGCCCTCACTGAGCAGGATGCCGAACGCCGTGGCGCTCTTGATCGTGCCCTGGAAGGCGGGGCCCGCTTCGGTGACGCCCAAGTGCAGCGGCCAGTCACCACGCTCGGCGAGTTGACGGTAGGCCTTTACCATGACGATCGGGTCGTTGTGCTTGACCGAGATCTTGAAGTCGTGGAAGTCGTGCTCCTCGAACAGCGAGGCCTCCCAGACGGCGCTCTCGACGAGTGCCTCGGCGGTCGCCTTGCCGTACTTCTGCAGCAGACGGGGGTCGAGCGAGCCCGCGTTCACGCCGATGCGCAGTGACACCCCCGCGGCCTTCGCCGCAGCGGCGATCGCTCCGACCTGATCGTCGAACTTGCGGATGTTGCCCGGGTTGACGCGCACCGCGCCGCAGCCGGCGTCAATGGCCTGGAAGACGTACTTCGGCTGGAAGTGGATGTCGGCGATCACGGGGATCTGACTCTTCTTCGCGATGATGTGCAGCACATCGGCGTCGTCCTGGCTGGGGACGGCGACGCGCACGATCTCGCAGCCGGATGCCGTCAACTCGGCGATCTGCTGCAGAGTGCCGTTGATGTCGGTGGTCTTCGTCGTGGTCATCGATTGCACGCTGACCGGTGCATCGCCGCCGACGAGCACCTTGCCGACCCGGATCTGACGGGACTTGCGACGAGGGGCGAGGACTTCGGGGACGCGCGGCATCCCAAGATTCACTGCGGGCACGACTCCAGGCTACCCCGGTCGGATCGGCCCCGGCTGGAAGTCCGTAGGATGTGCGGGTGTCCACGATCCTGCTCACCGGCTTCGAGCCCTTCGGGGGTGACTCGCGCAATCCCTCGGCGGAAGCCGTGAACCGCGTTGCCGCCACGTACGACGGACCGCACGAACTCGTTACCGCGACGCTTCCCGTCTCTTTCGCCGGCTCTGCAGCCGAGCTCGGCCGGCTCATTGATGCGCACCGCCCCGACGCCGTCGTCGCGACCGGGCTCGCCGGCGGCAGCGCCCGCATCGCTGTGGAGCGCATCGGGGTGAATCTGATGGATGCCCGGATCGCCGACAACGACGGGCACCAGCCCACCGACGAGGCCTGCGAGCCTGGCGGACCGGCCGCGCGCTTCGCAACCCTTCCCGTCAAGCGCATCGTGCAGGCGCTGAGCGACGCGTGTATCCCCGCCCACGCCTCGCTGACCGCGGGCTCGTTCGTCTGCAACCACGTGCTGTACACGGCTCTCGCCGCCGCAGAACGCGCCGCGGCCGGAACCGTCCCGGTCGGCTTCGTGCACGTGCCCTGGTCGACGCCCACGGCACCCGAGGGGGCGCCGCATCTGTCTGAGAGCGACATCGCCCGTGGCATCCGCATCGTCCTCGATCAGGTCTTCGAAACGGAGCAGCGTGCCGTCGGCGGCACCGTCTGGTGACGTCATCGCGCCGAGCCGCCGAGCGCGGATGTGGTAATTTCGGCGCATGTCCGTGAACCGCACCTGGTGGCCCGCCTGTTAGGCGGTGTGTTCGCGAACCCAGAACCAGACCGCCTTCCGGGGCGGTCTTCGTCTTTCCGTGCCGGATGCTCGAAATCAGGAGACATCGATGACCTCTGCCGCGCCCGACCGCATCCGGGACCTCGCCGCTGATCCGCACGCTTCGTTCGTGCTGATTGCCCGTGACGGCGGCGCGGAGCTGCTCACCGGTGACGTCATCGACGTCGATGCCCTCGCCGACATCCCGCTCGACGGGCCGGAGGGGCCGCGCGAGGTGTTCGCCATGGTGCCGTACCGCCAAGTGCGCGAGCGCGGTTTCGATGCGCAGGACGACGGCACGCCGCTGCGCTGCCTGCTCGTCGACGCGCACGACCGTCTCGACGTCGCCGAGCTGATGGCATCACTGCCGACGGATGCCATCGCGCTGCGGGATGGCGGGTTCGACATCTCCGACGATGAGTACGGGCAGATCGTGGAACGCGTGATCGCCGAAGAGATCGGCCGCGGCGAGGGCGCCAACTTCGTCATCCGCCGTGATTATCGCGCCGGCTTCGATGTCGACGACCGAACCGCCGCGCTCACCTGGTTCCGCGCCCTGCTGCAGCACGAACGCGGGGCGTACTGGACCTTCGCCGTCGTCACGCCGGGGCACATCGCGGTCGGCGCCAGTCCTGAGGCGCATGTCGTCGCGCAGGACGGCATCGTCACCATGAATCCGATCTCGGGGACGTTCCGTCATCCGGCCGGTGGCGCGACCCGGGCCTCACTGATCGAGTTCCTGTCCTCCACGAAGGAGACCGAAGAACTGTTCATGGTGGTCGACGAGGAACTCAAGATGATGAGCCAGGTGTGTTCGGACGGTGGACGCATCACCGGCCCGCACCTGAAAGAGATGTCGCGCCTCACCCACACCGAGTACATGCTGCGCGGCCGCAGCCGCCTCGACCCGCGCGACATCCTGCGCGAGACGATGTTCGCCCCGACCGTCACCGGCTCACCCATGCAGAACGCCTGCGCCGTGATCGGACGCCACGAGCGGACGCCCCGCGGATACTACTCCGGCGTCGCCGCCCTGTTCTCACCCAATGCCGACGGCGGGCACGACCTGGACGCCCCGATCCTGATCCGCACCCTGTACATCGACCAGGGTCACGTGCGCGTGCCCGTGGGCGCCACGCTCGTGCGGCACTCCGACCCTCTCGGCGAGGTCGGCGAGACCCACGGCAAGGCCGCCGGCGTGCTCGGCGCGATCGGGGCGATCGACCGAGACGTCGCCGCCGAGATGCGCGACGATGATGCCCCCCGTGGAGCCTCGCTCGCCGATGATCCCGAGATCGCGGCGCTGCTGGCTTCGCGCAACACGCGCCTCGCCGATTTCTGGATCCAGCCGCAGGATTCCCACGTGTCGCACCACTTCGACGGGCGGCGCGCACTCGTCGTGGATGCCGAGGACCGGTTCACCACGATGCTGGCGCACCAGTTGCGCCACCTCGGCCTCGACGTCGAGATCGCCGCGTGGGACGCCGTGACCGATGACGCCGTGGATGCTGCGGATCTCGTCGTCGCCGGCCCTGGCCCCGGTGACCCGCGCGACACCGCATCGCCGCGCATCGCCCGGATGCGTCAGGTCGTCGCTCGACGCCGCGCGGCCGGAGCGCCCCTGCTGGCCGTCTGCCTGAGCCATCAGATCCTCGCCGACAGCCTCGGTATCGGCCTGGCTCCGCTGGATGCCCCGCACCAGGGCGTGCAGAAGACGGTGCCGGTGTTCGAGCACGACGCGTCGATCGGCTTCTACAACACCTTCACCGCACGCGTGTCTCCGGGAACGACACGTGTCGGCGATGCAGACGTCTCCGCCGAGGCCGACACCGGCGATGTGCATGCGCTCCGCGGCGAGCGCTTCGCATCGATCCAGGGGCACCTGGAGTCGATCCTGTCTCGCGACGGCATCGCGACGCTCGAGCGCATGGTCGCCCACACGCTGGCCTGAGTCACGCAGGCCCAGCCACCCGGCTGCGCAGCAATCGCCGCTCGGCCTCGTTGTCGGCGAGGGCGAGGGCCGCGCGATCAGACGCGTCCGCTGCGGCGACGTCTCCGGTGCGTCGCAGCAGCGCGGCGCGCACAGCGTGCCAGAGGCGGTCATCCCGAAGTTCATCGGCCAACGCCTCGGTTTCACGCAGTGCGGCCTCCGCGCCGGCCACCTCGGCGAGCGCCACCACACGGTTCAGCCGCACGATCGGCGATCGGTCGAACGTCAGCAGCATGTCGTACAGCACCAGGATCTGCGGCCAGTCCGTCGCCGCCGCTTCGGTGGCATCCGCGTGGCAGGCCGCGATCGCGGCGTGCAGTTGCCATCGACCGGGGTCACGCAGCCTCGCCGCCTGCTCAAGCACGTCGCGCGCCCGTCGAATGAGCGAGTCGTCCCACAGTCGGCGCTCCTGCGCCGGCAGGGGCACCAGTTCACCCCCGGCGGTGCGCGCGGCATCGCGGGCACGATGGAACAGCAGCAGCGCGTGCAACCCGTATGCCTCGGCCGCTGCGGACTCATAGGCGACGACGGCGGCGAGCCAGAGCGCGTCCTCGGCGACGTCGCGGTCGGTGGCGGCGTCCGCGCCGTCCCGCAAGTGCGCCCCGTCGTACATCACCGAGATCGCTGTGAGCACCAGGTCGAGCCGAGCGGCGCGGTCGGCACCGACCGGCACCCGCAGCGGGATACCGGACGTGGCGATCTTGCGCTTCGCGCGCGAGATGCGCTGCCCCACGGTCGCCGTCGGCTCCCGCATGGCCCGGGCGATCTGGGCCGTGGTCATACCGACCACGGCCCGCAGCATGAGCGCCAGCTGCGCCTCGGGCGACAGCGCCGGGTGACAGCATCCGAAGATCAGCGCAAGGCGCTCGTCGGGAGCGGCGACGGCCGGGACGGGCTCGCGCTCAAGGAGCGCCAGCCTGTCCCGGAGCCGCGCATCGCGACGCACCGCGTCGAGAGCGTTGTGCCGTGCCGCCGTCATCAACCAGGCACCGGGGCGCGGGGGTACTCCCCCGCGCCGCCAGTCGCACAGCGCCTCTTCGATCGCTGCGGCCACGGCCTCCTCTGCGATGTCGAAACGACCGAACGCCCGGGTGAGCGCGGCGACGATCCGCCCGGTCTCCTCACGCACCACGGCGCCGAGCACCGCATCGGATGCGGTCACTGGCCGAACAGCTCCTCGTCGTCGTACATCGCGCGGATCTCCACGGCGTTGCCGGGGAGGTCCAGCGACGGCCAGGTGCGCGCCAGCGCGATGGCGGCATCAAGATCGGGCACGTCGATGATCGAGAACCCGCCGATCACCTCTTTCGCCTCCGAGAACGGGCCGTCGATCACGACCGGCGCTCCTCGATCGGCGCGAACCGTCGTCGCCGTGTCCGCACCGTGCAGAGCGGCGCCGCCGTCGACGATGTGCGCGTCGTTGGTCGTGAACCACTCGTACATGCGCTCCATGTCGGCCTGCGAGCGCTCCTCCGGCACGGCGGCGTCGAGCTCGGGGTTGGACGTGAACATCAGGACGTACTTCATTGCGGTCTTCCTCTCAGATGGATCGATGCGGCGAGTTCGTGTGAACCGTCGCATGATGGCAGCGATCAGACAAGACGTTCTTCGACACCCACGCGAAAATCGATCGGCGATTCGTCCGCCCCGGCGCGAGCCTCGGCTCAGCCGAACAGTCGCATCGGTTTGAAGATGTCCGCCATCAGCAGCAGCGCCCCCATGCCGATCAGCAAGACCGCGACGACGATCGTCAACGGCACCAGCCGCGTCGCATCCACCGGCCGCGGCTCCGGCCGGCGCGTAAGCTTCGCCCAGAAGCGTCGGATGCCATCCCACAGCGCCACGACGATGTGCCCGCCATCCAGAGGCAGCAACGGCACGAGGTTGAATACGAACAGGGCGATGTTCAGGGCCGCCAGCAGGTTCATCAACACGACCAGGCGGTTCAGCACCGAGGCATCCGCCGCCGCGACCTCCCCCGCGATCCGGCCGACGCCGACCACGCTCAGCGGCCCGTTCGGGTCGCGCTCCTGGTCGGTGAACAGCGCGGTGCCGACATCCCAGAGCTTTTCGGGAAGGTGCACGATCAGCGAGGTCACGGCCCCCGCCTGCTGCATCGCCAGGTCGGTACCCGTACCGATCGGCTGCTGCACGTACTCGAGCTGCGCGGTGATGCCCGCATATCCGACGGTGTGGGTGACCGGCTCACCATCGGCATCCGTCACCACCTGCCCGTTCACGTCGAGCTGCGCGCGTTCGGCGGGCTCGGGCGTGAGGCTCAGCAGCACCTCGGTGTCGTCCCGCTGGACGACGACGTCGATCGCCTCATTCGGGGACGCCTGAATGATCGCCGAGGCATCGGCGAACGTCTGAACAGACTGCCCATCCAGACTCACCAGCACGTCGCCGGGCTCGAAACCGGCCGCGGCCGCCGGAGAGGCGGGATCGGCCGGCGTGCACTCCTGCTGGGTCGACCCCGCCGGCAGCATGCACTCGCTGACGGAGCTGACCGTCGTACTGGCCTGCTGCACGCCGATACCCGAAGCCATCAGGGTGAAGATGAAGATCGCCAGCAGCAGGTTCATCACGGGTCCGCCGAGCATCACGATGATCCGCTTCCAGACCGGGAGGCGGTAGAACACGCGTTTCTCGTCGCCATCGGCGATGGTCTCGTCGTTGGCGGATCGGGCATCCTGAACGAGCGAGGCGAATACGCCCTTGGCGGGTCCGGTCTTCGACGAGGGCGGGTACATGCCCGACATCGAGATGAAACCGCCGAGCGGCAACGCCTTGAACCCGTACTCGGTCTCGCCGAAGCGCTTCGACCACACACGCGGCCCGAAGCCGATCATGTACTGGCCTACGCGCACGCCGAACAGCTTCGCGGGCACCAGATGGCCCACCTCATGCAACCCGATCGACACGCCGAGACCGACGAGCATGAACAGGATGCCGCCCAGATACAGCAGGATCTCCACCCGACCACGCTACTGGCACCGCTGAGGAATCGCCTGTACCGGCGTGAGATCATGGAGGCGATATGACCACCTCATCGCTTCCCCCTGTGCTCCGTCCGGCCGACCCACCCCGTCGTGCGCTGACCGAGCTGGCAGATCGCTTCGCCCGTGACGTCCGCGGTGACCTCGACGGCGTCCATCTCAGCGGCATCACCCTCGCCACGGCCGATCTGCGCGCCGGCGAGGCCTTCGTCGCCATTCAGGGCGTGAACCGGCACGGCGCCGAGTTCGCCCCGACCGCCGCCGAGCAGGGTGCGGTCGCGATCATCACCGATGCCGCCGGTGCCGATATCGCCGCATCCGCCGGCCTGCCGATCATCGTCGTCGACGACCCGCGCGCCGTGCTCGGTGACCTCAGCGCCTGGGTTTACGGCACCGGTGCCGCCGACCACCTTCCGGTGCTGCTGGGTACCACGGGCACCAACGGCAAGACCAGCGTGTCGCACCTGCTGCAGGGCATCCTCGATCAGATCGGCGTCGTGTCGGGGCTGTCCTCCACCGCCGAACGCCACATCGCCGGTCAGGTGATCGTCTCGCGGCTGACCACGCCCGAGGCATCCGAGATGCACGCGCTGCTCGCGCTGATGCGCGAGCGCGATGTCGAGGCGGTCGCGGTCGAGGTCAGCGCTCAGGCGCTGTCGCGTCACCGCGTCGACGGCATCGTCTTCGACGTCGCCGGATTCACGAACCTCTCGCACGATCATCTCGATGACTACGCCGACATGACCGAGTACTTCGAGGCGAAGCTGCCGCTGTTCACGCCCGAGCGCGCGCGTCGTGGCGTGATCAGCCTGGACTCGCCGTTCGGCGCCCGTGTGGTCGAGCACGCGTCGATCCCGGTCGTCACCGTGGGTACGCCGGCGATCGCTCCCGATGCGGATGCCGCCGAGCGCGCCGACTGGGTCGTCACGATCGACGACGAGCGCCAGAACGGCACGGTTTTCACCCTCACCGGGCCCGAGGGGCGCACGCTGACCACGCTCGTTCCGGTGATCGGCCCGCATATGGCGGCCAACGCCGGGCTGGCCCTTGTGATGCTGCTCGAAGGCGGCTACGCCTGGGATCGCATCGTGTCGGCGCTCGACCGCGACGGACAGATCATGGCGCATCTTCCGGGACGCACGCAGTTCGTCTCGGGCGACTCGGGTCCTGCCGTCTACGTCGATTTCGGGCACACGCCCGATGCGTTCGAGAAGACTCTCGCCGCGGTGCGCCGTGTCACGCCAGGAAAGGTGCTGATGCTGTTCGGCGCCGACGGTGACCGCGACGCGACCAAGCGGCTCGATATGGGCGGTGCCGCCGCCCGCGGCAGCGACATCGTGGTCATCACCGACCATCACCCGCGCTTCGAGGACCCCACGTCGATCCGTCAAACGCTGCTGGAGGGTGCGCGCCGCGCCCGCCCGGATGTCGAGATCCACGAGTTCTCGCCGCCGGAAGACGCGATCGTCGCGGCCGTCGGCATGGTCGGCGAGGGCGATGCGATCCTGTGGGCGGGTCCTGGGCACCAGGACTACCGCGACATCCGCGGTGAGCGCACCCCGTACTCGGCGCGCGAGCTGGCCCGCCGCGCTCTGCAGGCGGCCGGCTGGCCGGTGCCCACCGAGCGCCACTGGCTCAACCCCTACAACGACTGACCCCGGCGCTGCCCGCATCCCACATCCGTCTATTTGTCACGAACCGGTGCTATTCCGGACCGGAAACCCCGGTTTGTGACGAATAGACGGGAGAGTCGCGAGAGGCGAGGCGGGCGTGGGAGCGTCAGGCGGATGCTGCGATCAGGGCGTCCGCCTTCTCGCGCGCCCAGCGCTCGGCCTCGGCGAGCGTCTCGGGAGTCAGCTCACCGGGAGCGTCATGCGCGTCGACCACGCGAGCGATCGTGTCGACGATGCCCAGGAACAGCAGGCGCCCGTCGTGGAACGCGTGCACGGCCTGCTCATTCGCCGCGTTGTACACCGCGGGGAACGTCGCCCCGGCACGTCCGACGGCCTTCGCCAGGGCCACAGCCGGGAACACCTCATCATCGAGCGGCGAGAACTCCCAGCTGCTGGCCTGTCGCCAATCCAGCGGGCGCCCGACGCCGCCGACCCGGTTCGGCCAATCCAGACCGAGTGAGATCGGCAGCCGCATGTCCGGCGGAGAAGCCTGCGCGATCGTCGACCCGTCGACGAACTCGACCATCGAATGCACGATCGACTGCGGATGAACGACCACCTCGATGTCGTCATAGGTCACGTCGAACAGCAGGTGCGCCTCAATCACCTCAAGGCCCTTGTTCACGAGCGTCGCAGAGTTCGTCGTGACCATGCGCCCCATGTCCCACGTCGGGTGCGCCAGCGCCTGTGCGGGCGTCACGTCAGCCAGCTCGTCACGACCGCGCCCGCGGAACGGACCACCGGATGCTGTCACGATGAGCCTGCGGACTTCACCGGCCGCTCCTGCGCGCAATGCCTGCGCGATCGCCGAGTGCTCGGAGTCGACCGGGACGATCTGGTCCTTCGCGGCGGCGGAACGCACGAGCTCACCGCCGACGATCAGAGATTCCTTGTTGGCGAGCGCCAGAGTGCGCCCTGCCTTAAGGGTGGCCAGGGTGGCGCCCAATCCGATCGAACCGGTGATGGCGTTGAGGACGACGTCGGCCTCGACGTCGCGCACGAGTTGTTCGGCTTCGGTCGCACCGAGCGCGGTGTGCTCGACGTGGAACTCCGCAGCCTGCTCGGCGACGAGTTCGGCATTGCTGCCCGCCGCGATCCCGACCAGATCGAACCGTCGAGGATTGGCGCGGATCACATCCAGCGCCTGAGTGCCGATAGAGCCAGTGGAGCCGAGGACGATGACGCGACGCATGCCCTCAGCCTATGCCGAGGGCATGCGTCGTTCGCTCACATCCGGCGGCCGGTCACTGCGCGGCCGGAGCGTGCTGTGTCGCGAGGATGTCGATGACGAAGACGAGGGTCTTGCCGCCGAGGTCGTGCGCCTCGGGGTCTTCGCCGTAGCCGAGTGCCGGCGGAATGACGACGAGCACCTGGGAACCGACCTTCTGCCCGGCCAGCGCCTCGACGAAACCGGGGACGTAGGTGTTGCCGGGGATCGAGATCGGCGCGCCGCGCGACCAGGAGGAGTCGAAGCTCTCGCCGCTCTCCCAGTCCACACCGTAGTAGTGCAGCAGGGTCGTGTCGCCGTCGGCGACGGCGGCGCCATCCCCCTCCTTGAGCACGGCGACCTGCAGCTCAGTGGGAGCGTCGCCGTCCGGAATGGCGATGTCGGGCTCACCGTCTGCGGCGAGCGTCACCTCGGGCATCCCCTCGACGGCGGCCTTGGTCTCGCCCCACGCCGAGGTGGGAACGGTCTGCAGGATGTCGAGGATGTACACCTGACCCGGTGCACCGTTCTCTGCGGGGAAGGCCACGGACAGGCGCGAGCCCACGTTGGCGCAACCGATCACCTGCGTCAGGGTGGGGTTGGCCAGCACGTCCTGCGGCAGCGCCTCACCCTCGGCGTATCCGATGTCGACAACCCGCTCGCCCGACGTCGCGTCGAACACGCTGAGCGCGTAGCTGACGAGGTCGCCCTCTGAGATCGCGTCGCCGTCGCCCTCGCTGACGACGGTGCGCTGCAGCTCTGTCAGTTCCTGGGCGAGTTCGAAGGTCGCCTCTGACGGCGTGCCGAACTCGCCCTCGATCGTGACGCTGTCCGAAACGGCGCCAGGTGCGGCGACCTGCGCGCACAGGTCCGGATTCGCACTCGCGTCCTCCGAGGGCGATGCCTCGGGGTCGCCGGCGCAACCAGCGAGCATCAGCGCCGACACGGCGATGGTGGATACAACGGCAAGGGGGCGCAGGCGCACGATAGAACCTCGAAGCTCGTGGACGGGAGACCTCCATCCTGGCCCACCCGGCTTTGTCGCCGCTGAACGCGCCGCTGTCGAGCGCACACGGCGGGCGTCATTCCCGGTTCGGCATACGCGCTGGGTAGGATCATTCGAGTGAGTTCTGAGCAGACGGCATCGTCCCCCGAAGAATCGGAGTCCTCAGAAGAGGCGGAGAACAGCTCCCCGAGGCACGCGGGATTCAAGTACGCCGTCGGGCGTTCCATCGCCGCGCCACTGGCGCGACTGATCTACCGCCCCCGCATCGAGGGACGTGAGAACGTGCCCCGTGACGGCGCGGTGATCCTCGCGAGCAACCACCTCTCGTTCATCGATTCGATGGCCATTCCCGTCGCTGCCCCTCGCCCGGTGCACTTCCTCGCGAAGTCCAGCTACTTCGAGGGCACCGGGTTCAAGGGAGCCCTGTCCCGGGAGTTCTTCACTTCGGTCGGTGCCATCCCGGTACGCCGCGGAGCCGGACAGGCGGCGCTGGACGCACTGGATCAGCAGCGCCAGCTGCTGGACGAGGGGCTGGCCGTCGCCCTGTACCCCGAGGGCACCCGCTCGACCGACGGGCGCCTGTACAAGGGCCGCACTGGTGTCGCTTTCCTTGCTCTGCAGACCGGCGCTCCTGTCGTACCCGTGGGCTTGATCGGCACCGACCGGGTGATGCCCGTCGGGGCCACGATGCCGTCCGTGAAGGAGCGCGTCACGGTCAGGTTCGGCGAACCGCTGGACCTGTCCAAGCACGGCCCAGCCACCAGTGGCAAGGCCCGGCGTCATGCGACCGACGAGATCATGGCGGCGATCCACGCGCTGAGTGGTCAGGAACTGGCGGGCGTGTACAACGAGCCGCCCGCGGCCACCCCGATCGAGAAGATCAAGCAGGCACTCCCCCACGAGCGACGCTGAGCGCACTCACGCTGTCACGACGGCTTCGTGGAGCACGGGGAAGTTGACCGAGTTCGCGATGAAGCACCACTGGTTGGCCTGATGGTGGGCCTGCTGCGCGGCTTCGATCATCGATGGGTCGGCCACGCGCACGTGCGGGCGCAGCGTCACTTCGACGAACGCGCCGCCGCCCCGGCCGTCCTCGCGCATGAGTCCGGTCGCCTCATCGCGGTACTCGGTCACGACGACCCCGGCGGTCACACAGGCGTGCAGGTATGAGAGCAGGTGGCATTCCGACAGTGCCGCCAGGAGAAGGTCCTCGGGGTTCCAGCGGCTGCGGTCGCCGCGAAACGGCCGATCGGCGGATGCCAGCAGTTCGGGCTTGCCGTCGATGCTGATCGTGACGTCGCGCGCGTAGTCGCGGTAGCCGGACGTACCTGTGCCGCGGTTGCCGGTCCAGGTGGCGGTCAGTGCGTAGCGGTGATCTCCGAGGGGCATGCAGTCAGTCTGCCACCGACCGAGAGTCGCAGCGCGAGCCCGCGTTAGGCTGGTGTGGTGCTGGAGACTCTGACTGTTCGTGATGCTGTCGAACTCGCCGTCGTGGAGCGCAGCGGCTTCGTGGAATCCCGCCATGCGGGCGCCGCGGTCGTGCTCTCCCCCGATGGCGACGTCGTCGCCGTCCACGGCGCCGCGGATGCCCTCATCCTCCCCCGGTCGAGCCTGAAGCCCCTGCAGGCGATCGCCGCCGTCACGGCGGGCGCCGCGCTGAGCGGTGATGAGCTCGCGCTGGGTACGGCGAGCCACAGCGGCACCGACCGCCACGTCGAGGTGGTGCGTGAGATGCTCGCCGCCGGCGGACTCACAGAGGATGACCTCGGATGCCCGCCCGCCTGGCCGTCGGATGCCGCCACGCGCCGCGACATGGTGCGCGACCACGGCGAGGCGTCCCGCATCCGGATGAACTGCTCGGGTAAGCACGCCCTGATGCTGCGTGCGTGCGTCGCGACCGGCTGGCCGACCCAGGGGTACCTGGACGCCGAGCACCCGCTGCAGGTGCACATCCGTGAGGTCGTCGAACGACTCGCCGGCGAGAAGGTCGCACACACCTCGGTGGACGGCTGCGGCGCACCGGTGCACGCGATCACGCTCACGGGGCTGGCTCGCGCCATCCATCGCATCGGTTCAGCCTCGGAACGTTCACCGTTCGCCCTGCACCGGGTGGCCGGCACGCTGGTGCGCGCCGTGCGCGAGAGCCCCTGGACCATCGCCGGTCCGGGCGAGCCCGACACGATCGCCATCGAGACGCTCGGTGTCTTCGCCAAGGGCGGCGCGGAGGGAATCATGGTCATGGTCGCCCCGAACGGCTCGACCGTGGCGTTGAAGATGCTGGATGGCAACGGACGCGCGGCGACCCTCGTCGCGGCTCACCTGCTTTCCCGCGCCGGCGCACTCACCGAGTCGGATGTGCAGACACTGGCATCCGCTCTTCCGCTTTCCGTGCTCGGTGGCGGCCAGCCAGTCGGCATGCTCCGCGTGGCTCCCGGCCTCTGACCCGGACTCCTACCCGAGCAGGACACGCCGCGGTCGTTGTCCGGCGCTGACCGCCCAAGCGCGATCGGCGTGCATCCGCGCGAACGACGGCAGCTCACGTGCTCCCGCCAGCTGTCGTAGCTCGGCGGCGTGCTCGGCCGCCACGACCAGTTCGCCGCCGGTGCGCACGTTCTGCAGCAGCGCCCACTTCGCCCGCCATTCCTCCGGATCGCCGATGAGGATCGTCGGCGACGCCGGGTCGCCGGGCATCGGATGCCCGAGTGCGTCGGCGTCGGCCAGACCGAGCACGCGGTGGTCGGGGTACGCGGCAGCGAGCATCCGTCTGGTCGCATCGACTGCCCCGGTGACGACCCCGGCGAGGTTTGCCGAGGACCGCCAGGTGGGCGGCTCTCCCGTGCACCCGCCGTGCTCGTTGCGCCCTTCCCCGCTCTGCGGCGGGACGCACAACTGCACCTCTCGTCCGTCCCACCACGCGCGTCCCGCCGGTCGGGCCCGGTCGAAGGCATCCGGTTCTCCCCCGGACGCGATGTGCTCGACCTTGCTCGTCATGCGCAGCAACGCGCGCTTCGGCAGCGCGTCGACGAGCCGACCCACCGGGCCCGATACCCGCGACAGCGTGATCACCGCGCCGTGCGGCAACCGGACGATACGCTCCCACCTGCTGAGGAACAGCTGCGCATAGTCCGGCGGATACGACGACACGAGCACGTCGAGGTCGTCACACAGCACCGGTCCCGCTGCCCCTGCCGTCCCCTCGGCGAGCCGCTCGACGTGGTCCCATGCCTGCTCGGGGTCGGACGGGATCACCGTGACTCGGCTCGACTGCGCGGCCAGCATGGCGACCGCGCTGCTCTTGCCCGCACCGGGTCCGCCGATCACCGCCAGCCCATCGCCCGGTCGGAGAGTCACCCACGGCTGACGCTGCCGTTCGGGTTCATCGGCCAGGCCCAGCACGATGGCATCCGCCGGCGGCGACGCAGGCAGCGCGAGCGTCGATGGAAGCGGCGGCAGCCACGGACTCACGGGCGCGACGTGCCCGGCCCAGTGCTCGGTCGTCTCACGCAGGTCATCGGGCGCGGTCAGCGCGATGCGCGCAGCGTGCGCCTCGCCGTCGCTGGGTCGCCGCACGAACGCGAGCCCCCGTGACACGGTGCCACCGGGCAGCTGGGCGGCATCGTCGGACCCGATGACGAATCTGCTGTCGGCGGACTCGGCCACCCGCAGGCTCATCCGCAGCGGACAGTTCGCAGCCAGCGCGTCACGAATCACGCCGCTCGCGCGCTGCGTGCCCAGCACGAGATGCATGCCCAGCGCGCGGCCGCGCGCCGCGACATCGGTGAACACCGCGCCGAGGTCGGGATGCTCCTGAAGCAGCGCCGCGAACTCGTCGACGACGATCACGAGCCGCGCGAGATCCGGGCATTCGCTGACATCCCGCGCGCCGCTGTCGGCGAGGGCCGCCTCGCGCCGGCGCAGCTCCGCAGAGAGACTGCCGACACCGCGCCGGGCCCCGTCCGCATCAAGATCGGTCACGACCGCGACGACATGCGGGAGCACCCGCAGCGGATCGAACGCCGTACCGCCCTTGAAGTCGATCAGGACGAACGCGACCTGCTCGGGAGGATGCGCGGCCGCGATCGCCGCCACCCAGCTGATCAACAGCTCGCTCTTGCCCGTTCCCGTCATACCGGTGACGATCGCGTGCGGGCCGTCATCGATCAGATCGATCACGAGGTCACCGCGCTCGCCACGGCCGAAGATCGCGGCGAGCCCGCGCTGGTGTGCCGTGTCGAGCTCATCGAGCGCGACACGGTCGGGTACCTGTGCCTCGGTATCCGCACGGGCGGCGATGCCAGCCCCCAACGCGAGCGCCTGCTGCGCCGACAGCGCTTCCGTCACCAACTCGATGCTGCCCTGCGGCGTGCGGGCACGTGCTCGCGCCGGCACCCCGCAATCGATCACGGTGGTCACGCCGTCCGGTGGCTCCTCCCCCGGAGCGCGAACGCAGATCATCGCGTCCGCCCGGTCGCCATCCTCCCCCAGACGCAGCCGGAACCGCGCTCGGCGACGCCCGGCATGCGGGAGCTCCGCGAGCCCCCACCGGCTGACACCGTCTCCGGTGAGGCCGAGCTGCGCCGGCCCGAATCGCAGGCACAACTGCATCACCAGCGCGCGCACCACCGCGGCTGCCACGGGCTCCGCCGCCCGCACGCAGATCCCACCGCCGAGCGGTACGCAGATGGGGGCGTCGTCGAGCCGCGCCGCGCGTTCCCGAAACGACCGCGAGCGATCATCGTCGCCGCCCGTGGCGCGCACGCGACTGCGGGCCTGTCCCCGACCGATCACGACCGCCGTGTCGCAGTCAAGATCCGTGTGCCCACGCAAGGGCGGTTCGTCCACAGCACTCGCGACATCCGGGTCGCTGCGCCACACCTCGGTGTGCTCCTCGAGGTGCAGACGCTCCAGTTCCGCCTCGGCGCGCTCCCAGGCGGCATCCGCCTCGAGCTGCGCCCGCTTGCGCTCCCGGCCCCGCGACCGCAACCCATCGAAGAACGACGCCACCAGCATCAGCGGCCCCAGCGCGGCGAAGCACAGCGCGAACAACGACCCCGTCACGAGCCACAGCACGACGCCGGCGATCACGGGGACGATGGCCGCCAGCAACGGCAGCGACGGCTTGCGCGGCGGGGCGGGATCCGAGGGCAGAACGATGGTGGTGGCATCCATGCTCCCTATTCGAGCGCATCGGATGCCCGAGAAACGGCCTGTCCACAGGCCGATGGCGCTACTGCTGGATGTCGTCCTGTGTGGACGACGAGTCGGCAGCATCCGCCGAGGTGATCTCAACACGCACGACGATCATGGTGACGTTGTCGCGACCGCCGTTCTCGAGCGCGGCATCGACCATCGCATCAACAGCGGCAGCCGGATCGGTGTTCTCGCGCAAGAAGTGCAGGATGCCGTAATCGGTGAGCTCCTTGGTGAGCCCGTCCGAGCAGATCACCAGACGGTCCTGGTCCTGAAGGGGAACCGTCACGTAGTCCGGCGGAACGAGCTCGCTCGCCCCGACCGCGCGGGTGATGACGTTGCTGTAGGGATGCCCATCCGCTTCTTCCGGGCTGATCTTGCCCGACGCGATCAGCTCCTGCACCACCGAGTGATCCGTCGTGACCTGCAGCAAACGGTTCTCGCGCTCCAGATACACACGGGAATCGCCGATGTTCAACACGACCCACTGCCACCGGCCGTCCTCATCGTGCGTGAGGTAGGCGCCGGTCAGGGTCGTTCCGGTTCCCTCATCGGTGGTCTCCGGATGGGAGCGGATGTCGTCGACCGCGCTGTGCAGCGACTGCTCGATGGCCTCAGGAGATACGTCTCCGGCGTCAACCATCTCGCCCAGTCGCGCGACCGTGCTCTGGCTCGCGATCTCTCCCCCGGCATGGCCACCCATGCCATCCGCCACCACGAAGAGAGGGTACTTGACCAGGAACGCATCCTGATTGTTGTCCCGCCGGCGGCCACGGTCGGTGGTTCCCGCCCACGAGAGCTGCAGGTCGTCGCTGACGCGATACGTCTGCGTTGTCGTCTCAGGCACGAGTGTCTCCGTCAGGCCGGCGGGCGGCACCTGGCCGCGGGGCATTCATCCATCGTATCGGTGCTGCCGGTCACATCCGCGCCGCAGGATCCTCCGGCAACGGGAAGAGTGCGTCGATCGCCGCGAGATCGGCTGCATCCGGCGTCCATGCGTCCGCAGCCGCGGCATTGGCCTCGACCTGCGCCGGAGTCGTCGCGCCCGCGATGACGCTCGCAACGGCAGGGCGCGCCAGCAGCCATCCAAACGTCGCCTGGAGCATCGTGATGCCGCGCTCGTCGCAGAACCGCTGATATGCCTCCAGTGCATCCCAGGGCGCATCGGCCCAGATGTGCCGGCGCGTGTCCATGATGCGGGTCCCCGCAGGCCCGCCCTCACGGGTGAATTTGCCCGTGAGAAGCCCGTTCTTCAGCGGGAAGTACGGAAAGAAGCCCAGCCCGAAGCGTTCGGCAGCCGGAAGCACCTCACGTTCGGCGGCTCTCGCGAGCAGTGAGTAATGGTTCTGCGCCGAGATGAACCGACCGGTCGAGCGGGTCGCGGCGGTGAAATCGGCCTCGGCGATCTGCCAGCCGTCGAAGTTGGAGTGCCCGTAGTACCGGATCTTGCCCTCCGCGACAAGCTCGTCCAGGGCATCGATCGTCTCGGCGATCGGCGTCTGCGGATCCGGCAGATGCAGCTGGTACAGATCGATCCAGTCGGTGCGCAGCCGTCGCAGTGACTGCTCGACGGCATGGCGCACATAGCGTCGCGAACCGCGTCCACCGGGGAAGCCGTAGCCCATGTCGCGCTCATGCCCGAACTTGGTCGCGAGCACGGCCCGGTCACGGCGCCCTTCGAGCACCTGCCCCATCAGGTCTTCGCTGCGGCCGGCCTCGGCGCCGTACATGTCGGCGGTGTCGAAGAAGAACACACCATTGGCCAGAGCGGCATCGATCACGGCCCGGGTGCCATCAAGCGTCTCGGTCACCGTGCCGGCACGACCGAAGTTGTTGCATCCGAGTCCTGCTGCCGACACGACCAGACCGGATGCGCCGACGTGGCGCTGCGAAGTTGCCATGGCTCCACCGTATCGAACCGCGTGCCCGCAACGACAAGACGCCCCCGAACGGATCGGGGGCGTCTTGGTGATCAGGCCGGGGGCTGATTCGGGTCGCGGGGCTCTTCGGGAGCGGCTGCGGGAGGAGCAGGCGGCGCGGCCGGTGGTGCGGGCGGTGCCGTCGGAGGTGCCGGCGGCGCGGCGGGCGGCGGCACGGGTGCACCGGGGGCGGGCGGCATCGGAGCGCCGTACCCGGGCTGCGCAGGAGCTGCCTGACCGGGCTGCGGCGGAGCCGAGTAGCCGGGCTGAGCGGGCGGCTGGTAGCCCTGCGGGGGCGCGTACCCCTGGGGCGCAGCACCGTAGCCGGGTGCCGGCGGAGCGATGCTCTGGCCAGGCTGAGCGGGCACGCCCTCCCAGGTGGTCTTGTCGGCGAAGAACGCGTTGCCGGCCCACGGGGCGGGTGCGATCATGGCGTTCCATCGCGACTTGTCGAAGGCGAGAATGCCGAGCCAGACGGGGCTGAGGAACACGTAGAGGAGAACCCAGACGGCTTCCTTCTGCAGCTTCAGTCCCACGCGCCAGGCGGCCAGCGCTGACAGCGCGAATGCCGCGAGGCCCACGAGCTGACCGATCACGGGGATCCAGCTCAGGAACAGGCTCGCGCCAATGGCGTAGAGCACCAGCCACGGGCTCAGGTCACCGAGCTTGAACAGGATCATCGCGTTGTAGACGGGCACCCAGGCGCGCCACTTGCCCTCGACGCCGGCCTTTTCGAAGACCTTCATCAGGAAGAGCGAGACGACCACGTACATGATCGGGCCCAGGATCAGCAGCAGCAGGCTGACCAAGGCGATCATCGCCGAGAACGCCCCGTAGCCGTACGGATCGTAGTCCATGAGTCTTTTCACATCCCTTGTTAGGCGGAAGCCGGGTCGCTCCCGGGCGACGTCTGCCGCATCGGCCCCATGGTAGCGGGACGCGCACGCGGCGGGCAACGCACGACACGCGCTCGATACCGACCGGATATCACGCGGTGACGACGAGTTCCCACACGCGAGGGACGTCGGATGCCCGCAGGATGACGTCATTGTGCTCTGCCCATGCCAGCAGGTCGGACGTGCCTGTGATGACGGCGCCGGTCGTCGCGAGCGCCCGCACAAGCTCGCCCTTCGCCTTCTTGTTGAAGTGGTTCAGGGCGCGACCTGCCGCGGTGACGACACGAATGTACGCCGATTCGGCGCCGTCCGGCACCGGCCCAAGAGCGACATAGGCCTCGCTTCTGAGATCGAGCAGGAAACCGGCATCTGCCAAGGCCGCCGAGGTCGGCTCGGCCCAGAATCTGCGCAGCGGCGGAACGCCCGGCAGCGCGATTCCCGCGGCAAGGCGGTACGGCGGAATCTCGTCGAGAGCCGAGACCGGTCCGAACGGGGCCGAGTGGATCAGCACCTGGCGTCCGAGCCACGCACGGGACTGTTCGTCGAGCGTGGCCGCATCGAGCGCATCGAACAAGACACCCGTATAGCGATCCACGGCCGGCATCGTGGGCGCATCGAACAGCATCCGGTTGTGCTCGATATCGCCGGCCTGCCGGTCACTCAGCTTCAGCACGCGTTGCGCCTCAGCGGGGTCACCGGCGAGGGTGACCAGGGCGTGCGTTACCGCAAGGCGCTGGTCGAGCAATGACGATAGCGCGAGCGCATCGAGCCGCAACGGCGCACCGCTGCCTCCCGGGCGCTTCGTCTCGGACGGCGGCAGAAGGACCTTCATACTCTCCCCTACAGACAAAGACGTCCGCCCCGGCCCGTGCAGATACACGGTGCCGAGGCGGACGCCTCAGTGCTTTATCGTCAGGCGATCAGCGCGGCATTGCCGGCCACGATCGTCAGGGCGTCGCCCTCCATGGAGAGGAAGCCGTCCTGCGCGTTGGCGAGCACCTTGCTGCCGTCGGTCTTGGTGATCCGGACCTGGCCCTCGGCGAGGATGGCCAGCACCGGCTCATGACCGGACATGAAGCCGATCTCGCCCTCGACGGTCTTGGCGACGACGAGCGACGCCTCTCCCGTCCAGACCTCCGCGTCGGCGGAGACCAGACTGACATGCAGTGAGCTGGCAGAGTGCGCCATGATCAGGCGTTCTCCTTCTGGATCTTCGCCCATGCCTCTTCGACGTCCGAGATGCCACCGACGTTGAAGAAGGCCTGCTCGGCGACGTGGTCGAAGTCACCGCGGCAGATCGCATCGAACGACTCGATGGTCTCCTTCAGCGGAACCGTCGAACCCTCGACACCGGTGAACTTCTTCGCCATGTAGGTGTTCTGCGAGAGGAACTGCTGGATGCGGCGTGCACGCGACACGACGATCTTGTCCTCTTCCGACAGCTCGTCGACACCGAGGATTGCGATGATCTCCTGCAGCTCCTTGTTCTTCTGCAGGATCTGCTTGACCGTGGTGGCGACGCGGTAGTGGTCCTCACCCAGGTACCGCGGGTCCATGATCCGCGACGTCGAGGTCAGCGGGTCGATGGCCGGGTACAGACCCTTCGACGCGATCTCACGCGAGAGCTCGGTCGTCGCGTCAAGGTGCGCGAAGGTCGTCGCCGGAGCGGGGTCGGTGTAGTCGTCAGCGGGGACGTAGATCGCCTGCAGCGACGTGATCGAGTGACCACGCGTCGAGGTGATGCGCTCCTGCAGCAGACCCATCTCGTCGGCCAGGTTCGGCTGGTAACCCACGGCCGAGGGCATGCGGCCCAGCAGCGTGGAGACCTCAGAACCGGCCTGCGTGAAGCGGAAGATGTTGTCGATGAACAGCAGCACGTCCTGCTTCTGCACGTCACGGAAGTACTCCGCCATCGTCAGAGCCGAAAGGGCCACGCGCAGACGCGTCCCCGGGGGCTCGTCCATCTGGCCGAACACCAGCGCGGTCTTGTCGAAGACGCCGGCCTCTTCCATCTCGTGGATCAGGTCGTTGCCCTCACGGGTACGCTCACCGACACCGGCGAACACCGACACACCACCGTGGTCCTGCGCGACGCGCTGGATCATCTCCTGGATCAGAACGGTCTTGCCGACACCGGCGCCACCGAACAGACCGATCTTTCCACCCAGAACGTAGGGGGTGAGGAGGTCGATCGACTTGATGCCCGTCTCGAACATCTGGGTCTTGGACTCCAGCTGGTCGAAGCTCGGAGCCTTGCGGTGGATCGGCCACCGCTCGCTGACCTCGATGGTCTCGCCGGGCTCGAGGTTGAGCACCTCGCCGATCACGTTGAACACCTTGCCCTTGGTGACGTCACCGACCGGAACCGAGATCGCCTCGCCGGTGTCGCGCACCTCCTGCCCGCGGACGATGCCGTCGGTGGGCTTCAGAGCGATGGCGCGGACGAGGTCGTCGCCAAGGTGCTGCGCGACCTCGAGCGTGATCTCGGTGGACTCCTCGCCGATCGTGATCGTGGTCTTCAGCGCGTTGTAGATGTCGGGGATCGAGTCGTGCGGGAACTCGATGTCCACAACCGGACCGTTGACGCGTGCGACGCGCCCGACGACCGCGGTCGCGGCCTGGTCAGCCGTTGCGGTGGGGGTCATTTCTTCGTCTCTTTCCTGAGGGTCTGTCAGCTCGAAGCCAGAGCGTCGGCGCCACCGACGATCTCGGCGATCTGCTGGGTGATCTCGGCCTGGCGCGCGTTGTTGCGCAGGCGGGTGTAGTCGGTGATCAGCTTGTCGGCGTTGTCGCTGGCCGACTTCATCGCCTTCTGCGTCGCCGCCTGCTTAGCCGCGGACGACTGAAGCAGGGCGTTGAACACGCGGCTCTGGATGTAGACCGGCAGGATCGCGTCCAGCACGGTCTCGGCGTCCGGTTCGAACTCGTAGAGCGGGTAGACGGTCTTACCCGCCTCCGACTCGTCGGACTCCGCGATCTCCAGAGGCAACAGACGCACGTTCTCAGGCGTCTGCGTCATCATGCTGACGAAACGGTTGTACACGAGGGTGATCTCGTCGACACCGCCGGCCTCTCCCCCGCGGGAGAAGGCATCCAGCAGAGTCTGAGAGATCTCCTCAGCGGTGTGGAACGACGGCGTATCCGTGTCGCCGGTCCACTCGGCAGCCGATGCGATGCGACGGAACTGGAAGTACCCGACGGCCTTGCGGCCGACCAGGTAGAACACCGGCTCCTTGCCCTGCTCGCGCAGGAGCTCGGCAACTTCGAGACCCTCACGGAGGATCTGCGAGTTGAAGGCTCCGGCCAGACCGCGGTCCGACGAGAAGATGACCACCGCGGAGCGGCGGATCTTCTCGGGCTCGCGGGTGAGCGGGTGATCGACGTTCGAGTGCGTCGCGACGGCTGAGACGGCCCTCGTCACGGCCCGCGCGAAGGGGGTGGACGCCTTGACGCGTGCCATCGCCTTCTGGATGCGCGAAGCCGCGATGAGTTCCATCGCCTTCGTGATCTTCTTGGTCGTCTGAGCAGAAGAGATCTTCTGCTTGTAGACCCTGAGTTGAGCGCCCATGAATCAGTACCTCACGCGATTACGCGCGACGACCCTTGACGATCTTCTCCTGGTTGACGTCCTCCGCGTCCGCGGCGGCGTGCTCCTCGTGGCCGGGAGCGCCGATCGCGTGCCCCTTGCCACCCTGGAACTCCAGGATGAAGGCGTCCGTCTGCTTGTCCAGCTCGGCAACCGTTGCGTCATCGAGGACGTTCGTCTCGCGCAGCGTGTCGAGGATGCTGGTGTTGCGACGCAGGTAGTCGAGCAGGTCGCGCTCGAAGCGCAGCACGTCTTCGACCTCGATGGTGTCGAGCTTGCCGTTCGTTCCGGCCCAGATCGAGACGACCTGCTCCTCGACGGGGTACGGCGAGTACTGCGGCTGCTTGAGCAGCTCGGTCAGACGAGCACCGCGGGACAGCTGACGACGCGAGGCCGCGTCGAGGTCGGATGCGAACATCGCGAATGCCTCGAGCGAGCGGTACTGGGCGAGCTCCAGCTTCAGTGTTCCGGAGACCTTCTTGATCGACTTGACCTGTGCGTCACCACCGACTCGCGAAACCGAGATACCCACGTCGACGGCGGGGCGCTGGTTGGCGTTGAACAGGTCGGACTGCAGGAAGATCTGGCCGTCGGTGATCGAGATCACGTTGGTCGGGATGTACGCCGAGACGTCGTTGGCCTTGGTCTCGATGATGGGCAGACCCGTCATCGAGCCGGCACCGAGCTCGTCGGACAGCTTGGCGCAACGCTCCAGCAGACGGGAGTGCAGGTAGAAGACGTCACCCGGGTAAGCCTCGCGGCCCGGCGGGCGGCGCAGCAGAAGCGACACGGCGCGGTACGCCTCAGCCTGCTTCGACAGGTCGTCGAAGATGATCAGGACGTGCTTGCCGCCGTACATCCAGTGCTGGCCGATGGCAGAGCCCGTGTAGGGCGCCAGGTACTTGAAGCCGGCCGGGTCGGATGCGGGAGCGGCCACGATCGTGGTGTACTCCAGAGCACCGGCCTCTTCCAGCGCGCCCTTCACGGAGGCGATGGTCGAGCCCTTCTGACCGATGGCGACGTAGATGCAGCGCACCTGCTTGTTGACGTCGCCCGACTCCCAGTTGGCCTTCTGGTTGATGATCGTGTCGATCGCGATCGCCGTCTTACCGGTCTGGCGGTCACCGATGATCAGCTGGCGCTGGCCACGGCCGACGGGGATCATGGCGTCGATCGCCTTGATACCGGTCTGCATCGGCTCGTGCACCGACTTACGCTGCATGACGCCGGGCGCCTGCAGCTCCAGCTCGCGGACACCCTCGGACTCGATGGCGCCCAGGCCGTCGATCGGGTTGCCGAGCGGGTCGACCACGCGGCCGAGGTAGTTGTCGCCGACAGGAACGGAGAGGACCTCTCCGGTGCGGGTGACTTCCTGACCCGCTTCGATGCCGGTGAAGTCACCGAGCACGACGACGCCGATCTCGTGCTCGTCGAGGTTCAGAGCGAGGCCCTTGGTGCCATCGGCGAAGGTGACGAGCTCGTTGGCCATGACGCCCGGCAGTCCTTCGACGTGCGCGATGCCATCGGCCGCGTCGATGACGGTGCCGACCTCGGTCGCCGCGGCCCCGGTGGGCTCGTAGGCGTCGGCGAAGTTCTTCAGCGCGTCACGGATGACGTCGGGGCTGATCGATAGTTCTGCCATTGTCTTCCCTTTATGTGTCTGGGTGTGCGCGGTTCCCCGCGGCGAGTAGTTCAGCTCGCGAGCTTCTGGCGAAGGTCTGCGAGTCGGGCGGAGATGCTGCCGTCGATGACGTCATCGGCGATCTGCACACGCAGACCTCCGACAACCGTGGAGTCGATCACCTGGTTGATGGAGATCTCCCCGCCATAACGACCTGCGAGCGCATCACGGAGACGGGTCTCCTGTGCGGCGTTGAGCGGTGCTGCGGTGTAGACCGTGGCGACGGTGCGGCCGTCCTGTGCCGACACGATGCGGATCGCACGGCTCAGCAGCTGGCGCACGCGACGCTCACGGGGCCGGCGCACGAGCGATGACACGATCAGCACCGTGCCAGGCGCTGCCGACGCACCGAGAACACGCTCGACGAGCGCACCCTTCGCGTCAGCGTCGCCGAGCCGGCTGCCGAGTGCGAGCTCGAGCTCGGGGTTTGCCGCGACGACGCGCGAGAAGCCGAACAGCTCACCGGAGACGTCGACGCCAGTCGAGGCGATCGCCGCTGCGCGGATAGCGAGCTCCTCGACACCGTCGACGAGATCGGATGCCGATGACCAGCGCTGTGCCGCCACGGCGGTCAGCAGCGCGCGCACCGGAGCCGAAGCTGCGGCAAACACGCCGTCGACCAGGGCCGTACGCGCCTCGGCGGGAGCCGAAGGGTCGGCCAGCGCGCCGCTCAGCTGACCCGAGTCCCCGATGGCGCGGGCTGCTGCGAACAGCTCGGCCGCGCTATCGAGAGTCAGGGCCGACGCTGCGGCAAGGGCGTCCGTCGATGCCGCGAGTGCCTGAGTGGTCGCGCTGCCCATTACTTCGCCTTCTCGAGGTCGGCCAGGAAGCGGTCCACGACGGCCGTCGCACGCGTGTCGTCGGCAAGGGTCTCGCCCACGACGTTGCCTGCCAGGTCGATCGCCAGCGTGCCGACCTCGCTGCGGAGCGAGACGAACGCCGCCTGGCGCTCGGCCTCGATCTGCGTGTGAGCGGCCGCGGTGATGCGGTTCGCCTCGGCAGTGGCGGCGTCCTTCGCCTCGGTCACGATCTTCTTGCCGTCCTCACGGGCGGCCTCGCGGATCTCACCGGCTTCGGTGCGCGCCTCGGCGAGCTGGCGGGTGTACTCCTCCAGCGCCTCCTCGGCCTGCTTCTGCGCCTCGTCAGCTTTGGCGATGTTTCCTTCGATGGCGGCCGAGCGCTCGTCGAGCATCGCGTTCAGTCGCGGAAGAGCGACCTTCCACACGACGACGAGGATGATGACGAACCACAGGCCCGACCAGATGATGTCGTACCAGGCCGGGATGAGCGGGTTCTTCGGCTCTTCCGCGGCGAGGTTCGTGACAAGAGCGTTCAGCATCCTGTCTCCTTCAGAACTCGGGGCGGATTACGGGAAGGGGATGAATCCGACGGCGATGCCGACGAATGCAAGCGCCTCGGTGAAGGCGATACCGATCCACATGAGGACCTGCAGGCGACCGGCCAGCTCGGGCTGACGGGCGACGCCCTCGATCGTCTTGCCGACGACGATGCCCACACCGATGGCCGGACCGATCGCTGCGAGGCCGTAACCGACCGAAGCGAGGTGACCGTTGATGTCAGCGAGAACCGTAGTTGCGTCCACGGGGGTGTTTCCTTTCGGTTTCGAACAGCGGGAAGCTGCTCAGATCAGTGCTCTTCTGCGACCGCGAGCTGGATGTAGATCGCGGTGAGGACGGTGAAGACGTAGGACTGCAGGACGACGACGAGCAACTCGAAGACCGTGAACGCGCCGCCGAAGGCAAGCGTTCCGACACCGAGCAGGGCCCATCCGCCACCCGCAGTGAAGAAGAAGAACTGGGTGGCCGCGAAGCACAGCACCAGGATCATGTGGCCGACGACCAGGTTCATCATCAGACGCAGCGTCAGCGTGACGGGTCGGATGATGAAGGTCGAGATGAACTCCAGCGGCGTGACGATGATGTACACCGGCCACGGCACGCCCGACGGGAACAGCGAGTTCTTCCAGAACCCGAGCGGGCTCTTCTTCATGCCGGCGTAGATGAACGTCACGTAGCTGATGATGGCCAGCGTGAGCGGGACGGCGATGATCGCGGTGCCGGGCATGTTCAGGAACGGGATGATCCCGGTGATGTTCATGAACAGGATCATGAAGAACATCGTGGTCAGGATCGGCAGGAAGCGATCGCCGTCCTTGCGGCCGAGCAGGTCGTGGGCGATGCTGCCGCGGACGAAGCCGAGGCCCATCTCGACGAGGCTCTGAAAACGGCCGGGGACGACCTTCATGCGGCGGGTGCCGAGCCACAGCAGCAGAACCACGGCGGTGACCGAGAGCAACTGGATCAGGTGGATCCGGTTGACGTCGATCACGCCGAAGACCTGGAACAGCGTCTCGGGGAAGAACTCGTCCATCGAAGGACCGTGGAATTCACCGTCACCGGCAGTAGGACGAAGGGTCATGGTCGCAGCGAGGTTCAACAGCGCGGGCTCCAGCTTCGGGTCACCGGTCAGAACCGGGGCGACGAGGGACGGTGTGCATCACGGCGCAAGCGCTCGCGGGACGAGCGGCGGGCACCTGTAGAACACTACCAGACTCATTTCCCGTCCGATGCCGCCGGCGGGGTCTCACCGGCCTGATCGGTGGGCTCGTCCTCGGGATTGGTGGTCGGCAGGGTGATGTCGCTGACGTTCGGCAGCCGCATCCGGGTGAGGACGATGACGTCGACGATCAGCGACATGGCGACGCCCGCCACGATCGACAGGAAGAACACCAGCGGAACGACCCAGTCCTGGCTGCTGAGCAGCATCATCACGACCAAGAAGATGCCGAGCTTGAGCAGCCAGCCACCCAGCACGATCGCGAAGAACAGCTGTACGTAGATCGGGTCGCCGAACCAGCGGTTGGCGAACAGGATGCTTCCGGCGGTGATGCCGAGGAACAGGACGGCCAGCACCACGCCGAGCAGGCCGCTCCACAGGCCGTTGACGCCGGCCACGGCGAAGCCGATGCCCCCGGCGACAAGACCGAGCACCAGGGCGGAGACGGCCGACCAGATCAGGGTGCGGCGCAGGATCGGATTGCTTGAGACAGGGCTCGGGGTCATCGGGGCTCCAAGGGTTCGGAAGAGGCAGGTGCGGGCGCGCGGCCGGGCTTGCGGTGCCGCCCGGAGGGCAACAGGGTGACGACCAGGCAGGCGGCACTGCCCACCACGCCGAAGGCGATACCCATCAG
Source organism: Microbacterium esteraromaticum (assembly GCF_028747645.1). NCBI lineage: Bacteria > Bacillati > Actinomycetota > Actinomycetes > Micrococcales > Microbacteriaceae > Microbacterium > Microbacterium esteraromaticum. Next base: position 1,241,280 of record NZ_CP118100.1, on the reverse strand, counting down.
GTATCCCCCGGGCCAGTCCTGGCGGGTGGCGATGTACATCAGCAGGACCGACAGCGAGATCACGGCCGTCCAGGCGTAGAAGATCAGCACCGCATCCCGATCGCGGTGGCCGAGATCGAGCATCCGATGGTGGAGGTGCTTGCGGTCGGGAGAGAAAGGGGACTTCCCGGCGCGCATGCGCCGAAAGACGGCCAGTCCGAAATCGAGCAGGGGCAACATGACGATCACCAACGGCAGCACGATCGGGATGAACGCACCGAGCAGCTGGGAGCGTCCGAACTGTTCCGGGTCGAACGCGTTGACGTCGCCCTGTCCGGTGAGCGCGATCGCGGATGTCGCCATGAGCAGGCCGAGCACGAGCGCGCCCGAGTCGCCCATGAACAGCTTTGCGGGGCTCCAGTTCAGCGGGAGGAATCCCAGGCACGCTCCGATCAGCACGGCGGCCAGGAACGTCGCCAGGTTGAAGTACGTCGTCGCGCCGGAGTCACGCGTGAGGATGTACGCGTACACGAAGAAGATGCCATTGGCGATGAGGCATACGCCGGCGACCAACCCGTCAAGACCGTCGATGAAGTTCACGGCGTTCATCACGACGACGATCGCGAACATCGTGATCGAGATGCTCACCCAGCTGGAGACGAGGATCATGTCACCGACCGGCAGAGTCAGGATCTGCAGACCACCGCCGACGGTGATGATCCCTGCGGCCAGGAACTGCGCCGCGAGCTTGATCATCCAGTCGAGGTCGACCAGGTCGTCCACGACGCCGATGACGGCGATCAGCACCGTCGCTGCCAGGATCGACCAGAGCGTCTGCGGCGGGATCCACATCCGCTCGAAGAAGGGGTTGGCGGCCGAGATCAGGATCGCCGAGGCGATCCCGAAGAACATCGCCACTCCCCCCAGCCGCGGCGTGGGGGTCTTGTGCACATCCCGTTCACGGATGCCGGGGTAGAGCTTGAACTTCAGGCTCAACCGCCAGACCACCCATGACAGCGCGAAGGTGATCGACGCCGTCAGGATGATCGTGAACAGATACTGCTTCACTCTTCGTCGACCGGACCCTGGTCGACGGCGTCGGCCGGCATGACGTCGCCGGGCTGCTCTTCAGGCTCGAGCAGGTCGCCGAGCACCTCGGCCAGTTGCTCCCTGCTGATCGCGCCCTCCCGCAGGATGCGCACGCTCGGGGTCTCGTCCTCAGTCGCGCCGACAAGCGAGGTCGCGTCGATGATCGTGGACGGGACGCCGTCATCGCTGTAGCCGTACTCGAGGTACACGGCGACGCTCTCACCGAGCATCTCCTGAGCGTCCGAGGCGATCACGGCAGCGGAGCGGCCGGTGAGGTTCGCGCTCGAGACAGCCAGCGGTCCGGTCTCGGCGAGAAGTTCCAGAGCGATGCGGTGATCGGGCATCCGCACCGCGACCGTGCCCTGAGTCTCGCCGAGGTCCCACGTCAACGACGGCTGCGCGGGCAGCACGATCGTCAACCCACCGGGCCAGAAGGCGTCCACGAGCCTCGTGACGGGCTCGGGAACCGTCTCGACCAATGCGGTGAGCACGTCGCGTCCAGCGACCAGCACGGGCGGCGGCATATCGCGCCCGCGTCCCTTCGCGTCCAGCAGTCGCTGCACAGCGGCCGGCGCAAAGGCATCGGCCGCGAGGCCGTAGACGGTGTCGGTGGGCAGCACGACCAGCTCACCGCGGGCGATGGCCTGGCGCGCGTGGCGCATGCCGGCGAGGATCTCGGAATCGTCGCGGCAATCGAAGACAGTTGACATGGCGTGCCCATTCTACGGTGGTCGCCGGTGGACGCCCCCGACAAGGCTCAGTCGCACTCAGCCGCGCAGCGCGGTGGTGACCCGATCGCGTCGGGTCAGATCCTCGTGCGTCGCCGCGGCGCGCCATCCGTCCGCGGTGAGGATGCCACGGATCGCCTCACCCTGGAGCTCTCCGTGCTCGAGCACGAGCAGCCCTCCCGCGTGCAGCAGATCTGCTGCGCGTCGGCTGATGATGCGCACCACATCGAGCCCATCGGGCCCGCCGTACAGAGCCGCCGCCGGGTCGTGGAGCCGCACCTCCGGGTCACGAGGAACCGCCTCATCCGGAACGTAGGGCGGGTTGGAGATCACGACGTCGACGTGCCCCCTCAACTCGTCGAACGCCGTTGCGAGGTCGCCATGCACCAGCGTGAGGTTCTCGACACCCGTGACGTTGCGCTTCGCCCACGCGTACGCCTGCTCCGAACGCTCGACGGCGAACACCCTGGCATGGGGAACCTCTGTCGCCATGGCCAGCGCGATCGCACCACTGCCCGTGCCCAGGTCGATCGCCAGCGGCGAGTCCGAGGCGTTCTCCAGGAGTGCGTCGATCGCGTACTGCACGACGGTTTCAGTCTCGGGACGCGGTACGAACACCCCCGGACCGACAGCCAGTTCCAGGTTGCGGAAGGCGGCGAGCCCCGTGAGGTGCTGCAGGGGCTCACGATCGGCGCGGCGGGACACCAACTGTGTGACGGCCTCGGCGGCCTCCGACGAGATCGCATCACCGCGCAGTGCGGCGGCCTGCACACCGCCGCGGCTCTGCCCGAGGATGTGGCCGGCCAGCAGTTCGGCATCCACCGATGGATCGGGGACACCGGCCTCGGCGAGGCGCTGAGCGGCGGCACGGAGGAATGCGGCAAGGCTATCGGGCATCTGTTCAGCGTATTTCGTTACGCGCCTCCGGTCATATTCGTGCCGACCACCTCGGTGCGCCGTAGGCTTGTGGACGCTGCATCCGGCAACGAAAGGCCCGAACATGACCGGCATCCACTCCGATATCACGACTGCATTCGGCAACACCCCGCTGGTGCGCTTGAACCGGCTGACCGAGGGGCTGGACGCGACCGTGCTCGTCAAGCTCGAGTCGTACAACCCCGCGTCGAGCGTGAAGGATCGCATCGGCATCGCGATCATCAACGCCGCCGAGGAGTCCGGTGATCTGCAGCCCGGTGGAACCATCGTCGAGGCCACCAGCGGAAACACCGGCATCGCACTGGCGATGGTCGGCGCGGCGCGCGGCTACCGGGTCATCCTCACGATGCCCGCGTCGATGTCGAAGGAGCGCCGCGTTCTGCTCAAGGCGTTCGGCGCCGAGCTCGTGCTGAGTGACCCGACCAAGGGCATGAGCGGTGCGATCGAGGCCGTCAAGGAGATCGTCGACAGCACGCCGGGTGCGATCTGGGCTCGCCAGTTCGAGAACGCCGCGAACCCTCGCATCCACCGCGAGACCACGGCGCAGGAGATCCTGCGCGACACCGACGGCGACGTCGACGTCTTCATCGCCGGCGTCGGCACCGGCGGAACAGTGACCGGTGTCGGACAGGCGCTCAAGGCCGCCAAGCCCGACGTGCGGATCATCGCCGTCGAGCCGACCGACTCCCCCGTGCTGACCGAGGGCCGCCCCGGTCCGCACAAGATCCAGGGCATCGGCCCGAACTTCGTGCCGGCTGTACTCGACCGCGATGTGATCGACGAGGTCATCACCGCCGGGTTCGACGAGGCACTGAGCACGGCACGCGATCTCGCCGCGAAGGAGGGCATGCTGGTCGGCATCTCCAGCGGCGCCGCGGTCGCACAGGCGCTGAAGGTCGCCGCGCGTCCCGAGAACGCCGGCAAGATCATCGTCGTCGTCGCCCCCGACACCGGGGAGCGCTACATCTCGACGGCACTGTTCGAAGACCTGCGCGAGGCGTGACCGACAGGTGAGCACGATCTCACGGATCCGCGAGGACATCGCGGCCGCCCGTCACCGCGACCCCGCTGCTCGCAGCGGGGTCGAGGTGGCTCTGCTGTACCCCGGACTGCATGCCATCTGGGCGCATCGGGTGTGGCATCGCCTGTGGCGCCGAGGCCTGCGGTTCCCGGCGCGCATGGGCTCACAGGTGACCAGGTGGTTCACCGGGATCGAGATCCACCCCGCCGCGCGTATCGGCCGACGGTTCTTCATCGATCACGGCATGGGCGTCGTCATCGGCGAGACCGCCGAGATCGGCGATGACGTGATGCTGTACCACGGCGTCACCCTCGGCGGCCGCGGTCCGTCGCACGGCAAGCGTCACCCGACACTCGAGGACGGCGTGGCAGTCGGCGCCGGCGCCAAGGTACTCGGTGCGATCACGGTCGGCGCGCGCTGCACGATCGGCGCGAACGCCGTGGTGACGAAGGACTCCCCAGCGGACAGCGTTCTGGTCGGAGTCCCGGCGAAGCCGCGACCCCGCAAGCCGGAGCAACCCAGCCGGGCCGTGCTGACGGCGCCGGACTACACGATCTGACGTCTCTGCGTCTGAGGTCTCTGTGTCGGGGCACGCCCCGGCGCAGAGCGGATCATTCGTCCGAGTTCTTCGCCTTCTGCACCGTCTTGCGCAGGAACAGCATCGGCAGAAGAAGCGTGGCCAGGGCCGTCACGGCCCAGATGATCACGGCGCTGAGGGTCCACGCCACGATTCCGCTGATGCGCAACCCGTCGATCGGCAGCAGCACGACCACGATCAGGGCGATCAACGTCGAGAAGATCCCGACTCCACCCAGCAGAGTCGGTGCATGGCGACGGGCGATCTTCACGACCCAAGGGCTCAGGATGCTCTGCAGCACCGCGAAGATCACGACGCACAGCACGAAGCCCCACCACCGGCTCCACACGATGGTGAAGTCAGGCAGAAGCAGGTCGGCGACGATCAGACCGAGCGCGGCGGAGGCGACGAACAGCACGCCCCGAATCAGAAGAGTGATCACCCGCTGAGCATAGCGCTCTGCGGTCGGGTTACGCGGCGTCGCCGCCGAGCGCGGCGAGCCGGGCCTCTTCATCGGCGTGGATCGCCGACTCGATGATCGGATCGAGCGCGCCGTCCATGACCTGATCCAGGTTGTAGGCCTTGTAGCCGGTGCGGTGATCCGCGATGCGGTTCTCAGGGAAGTTGTAGGTGCGGATCCGCTCGGAACGGTCCATCCCGCGGATCTGCGAGCGGCGGGCATCGGATGCTGCCGCGTCGAGCTCTTCCTGCTGCTTGGCGAGCAGGCGGGCACGAAGCACCCGCATGCCGGCTTCGCGGTTCTGCAGCTGCGACTTCTCGTTCTGCATGGACACGACGATCCCGGTGGGCACGTGCGTGATGCGCACGGCGGAGTCGGTGGTGTTCACCGACTGCCCGCCGGGCCCCGAGGAGCGGTAGACGTCGATCTTGAGGTCGTTCGGATCGATCTGGATCTCTTCGGGCTCATCGACCTCGGGGAACACCAGCACGCCGGTGGTCGAGGTGTGGATACGCCCCTGCGACTCGGTGGCCGGCACGCGCTGCACGCGGTGCACGCCGCCCTCATACTTCAGATGCGCCCAGACGCCCTGCGACGGATCGGTCGAGGATCCCTTGATCGCCACCTGGACGTCCTTGTATCCGCCCAGATCAGACTCGTTGCGCTCGAGCAGTTCGGTCTTCCAGCCCCGGTGCGCCGCGTACTGAATGTACATGCGCAGCAGGTCCGCCGCGAACAGCGCCGATTCGGCGCCGCCCTCCCCCGCCTTGATCTCCATGATCACGTCACGGGCGTCGTCGGGATCTCGTGGGATGAGCAGACGGCGCAGCTTCTCCTGCGCCACGCGGAGCCCCTCTTCGAGGACCGGGACCTCTTCGGCGAACGCATCGTCCTCGCGGGCGAGCTCACGGGCCGCGTCAAGATCCTCAGATGCCGACAACCAGGCCTCGTGCGCGGCGACGATGCGGTTGAGTTCGGCGTAGCGACGATTGACCCGCTTGGCGCGGGCGGCGTCGGCGTGCACCGCCGGGTCGGAGAGTTCCTCCTGCACCCGGCGGTGTTCCTCGATGAGGGCGTGGACGGATTCGAACACGTCTCTGTTCCGTTGCTCGATCAGCTCCGCGGCCGGATCAGCGGATGCTGTTCTCGTGCGCGTGCGACGAACCGGTCGACGTCGGTGCCGGGATCGACTTCTGCATCTGGAACAGGAACTCGACGTTCGAGCCGGTTTCCTTCAGCTTGCCGAGGACGACCTCCAGTGCCTGCTGCGGGTCGAGGCCCGCCAGGGCGCGACGCAGCTTCCACGTGATCTTGACCTCGTCGGGCGAGAGCAGCATCTCTTCGCGGCGCGTGCTCGAGGCGTTGACGTCGACGGCGGGGAAGATCCGCTTGTCGGCCAGCGCACGAGACAGACGCAGCTCGCTGTTGCCGGTGCCCTTGAACTCCTCGAAGATCACCTCGTCCATCTTCGAGCCGGTCTCGACCAGAGCGGTGGCGAGGATGGTCAGCGATCCACCGTTCTCGATGTTGCGCGCGGCGCCGAAGAAGCGCTTGGGCGGGTAGAGCGCCGAGGCGTCGACACCACCGGTGAGCACACGGCCCGAGGCGGGTGCCGCGATGTTGTAGGCACGACCGAGGCGTGTGATCGAGTCGAGCAGCACGACCACGTCGCGGCCGAGCTCGACCAGGCGCTTTGCGCGCTCGATGGCCAGCTCGGCGACCGTGGTGTGGTCCTCGGCAGGGCGATCGAAGGTCGAGGCGATGACCTCGCCCTTCACGGTGCGCTGCATGTCGGTGACCTCTTCGGGGCGCTCGTCGACGAGCACGACCATCAGGTGCACCTCGGGGTTGTTCTGCGCGATCGCATTCGCGATCTGCTGCAGCACGATGGTCTTGCCGGCCTTCGGCGGCGCGACGATCAGACCGCGCTGCCCCTTGCCGATCGGCGCCACCAGGTCGATGATGCGCTGGGTGAGCTTCTCGGGCGCCGTCTCCAGTCGCAGGCGCTCCTGCGGGTAGAGCGGGGTCAGGTCGCCGAACTCCACGCGGGTTTCGGCATCGTCGGTCGACAGACCGTTGACCGAGTCGACCTTGACCAGCGCGTTGTACTTCTGGCGCCCCTGCTGCTCGCCCTCACGCGGCTGCTTGATGGCGCCGACGATGGCGTCGCCCTTGCGCAGGTTGTACTTCTTGACCTGGCCGAGCGACACGTAGACGTCGCTGGGGCCGGCGAGGTAGCCGGTGGTGCGCACGAACGCATAGTTGTCGAGCACGTCGAGAATGCCCGCGATCGGGATGAGAACGTCGTCCTCGCCGATCTCGGTCTCGAACTCGTCGCCTGCCGCGTTGCCGCCGCCGCGGCGCTTGTTGCGCTGGCGGGTGCGTCCCGAGGACTGCTCGTCGTCGGAGTTGTCGGCGTTCGCGCCGCCCTGTCCGTTGCCGTTCTGCGTGGCGCCTCCGCGTCCGCGGCTGCGGCTGCGGCTACGGCTACGGCTGCGGCCACTGCCCTCGCCGTCCGACGAGTCGGCGTCCGAGGACTCGGAGCTGTCCGCCTCATTGCCCTTGGCGTCGTTCTTGGGCTCGTTGTTCTTGGCGTCGCCCTTGGACGTGTTCTTGCTCGCGCCGCCCTTGGAACGCTGGTTGCCGCGCGGGGAGTCTGCTTCCGTCTCCTTGGCGCCGCTCTCCTGCTCGGCGCCGTCCGAGGCGCGCTCGGCGGTCTGCGCGGCAGTGCTCTCGGCAGCGGCATCCGGCGCCGTCTCGTCGGCCGGCTTATCTGCGGTCTTCGCGTTGCGACGACCGCGTGCGGGGCGCTTGGCGGGTGCCTCCGCGGCGGCGTCGGTCGCTGCCGCGTCGCCCGCCTGCTCTGCCTTGGGCGCGTCGGATGCCACGGAATCGGATGCTGCGGATTCGTCGGCCGTCGCCGTCGCAGTCTTGGCCCTCGACGGGCGCTTGCGCGCCGGCTTGGCCGGAGCAGCGTCGGCGGGTGCCTCGGTAGCCGTCGCTTCCACCGCGGGTGCGTCGGCGGCCGGAAGGTCGAGCGTCTCGGCATCGGCCTTCTTCGCCCGCGTGCGCCGCGGTGCCTTGGCCTTGGGCTCGGCGGGCACGTCGGACGCCGTCTGCTCAGCGGCGGGCGCCTCGGCGGGCTTCGCCTCGTTCGCCGGCTCGGCCGTTGCAGCAGCGGCGGCGGCTGAGGCGGTGGTCGCACGGCGCGGGGTGCGCTTGCGTGCCGGTGCCGCCTCAGAGGCGGGGGCGGCCGTCTCAGCGGCCGGAGTGTCGTTCTGGGTCTCGGAGAAGTTCTCCACGAGTACTCCCTCATATGTCGTGGGAAATGAGCAATCCGATCAGCGCACGGCAACAGCCGCGCGCATCACACGCGCCGACGCAGAGCGTCTGCCAGCCGGTATCAGGATGATTCCAGGGTTTGCGTGCGGATTTCGCAGATGCGCGATGGGGCGAGATTCACGAAGTTACGTGGAGCCCTCCGCTCGATCCCTAACTGTACCACCACGCACGTCGACGGCCAGCATGTGCGCATCCCAGGGAGTGTCGGTCATCTCATCGGCAACCTCGACAGCTCTGGCGCGCGCGCCCGGGCCGTCGGCGAGCACCAGCACGCTGGGGCCGGCGCCCGAGACGACCGCGGCGAAACCCGCCGCACGCAGCGCCTGCACCAGGCGCAAGGTCTCGGGCATGGCGGGACCGCGATAGTCCTGATGCAGACGGTCGGCCGTGGCGTCGAGCAGAAGCTCCGGACTCTGCATGAGAGCCGCCACGAGCAGGGCCGAGCGCGACACGTTGAACACCGCGTCCTCACGCGATACCTGCGGCGGTTGCAGCGATCGGGCGAGCGAGGTCGACATCGTGAACCCGGGCACGAAGACGACCGGCGCCACACCGCGGTGCACCAGCAGCTTCTTGTGCTGCGGCCCGCTGTCGCCCGTCCAGGCGATCGTGAGGCCGCCGAACAGCGCGGGCGCGACATTGTCGGGGTGCCCTTCGAGTTCCGTGGCCAATCGCAACAGCGCGTCGTCATCGAGATCGACGTCGCCGGCCAGCAGGCCCTTGGCGATCAGCACGCCCGCCGCCACCGCGGCACCGGACGAGCCGAGCCCCCGGCCGTGCGGCACACCGTTCTCGGCGTGGATACGCAGGCCCGGCATCGTGCGGCCAGCATCCGCGTACACGTGCGCGATCGCGCGCACTACGAGGTTGCTCGCATCCCGCGGGATCTCCTCGGCGCCTGAACCATGCACGTCGATCTCGAGCCGAGCATCGTCGAAAGCCGACACGGTGAGCGTGTCGTAAATGCTCAGTGCCAGTCCAAGCGTGTCGAACCCGGGTCCGAGGTTCGCGCTCGTCGCCGGTACGGTCACCGTCACCGTGCGCACCGCGCCGTCGACCGCCGGGGCGATCGAGACCACGGGCTCGAGGTCGGCGGGGACGACCGAGACGCCCACTCTCACTCCCCCTCGACGCGCAGCACCGAGACGACGCGCTCGACGACGTCGCTCGCGGTGAGGCGCTCGACCGCGGCGCTCAGGGCGCTGTCGGCGGCACGGTGCGTGCCGATGATGAGGCGGGCAGTGGTGCCCTCAGCGCCGTCCTCACCGGCGACAACGGTCTGCACCAGGGTCGCGACCGAGACGCCGCCTTCGCTGAGCAGGCCGGCGATCGTGGCGAGCACACCGGGCTCATCGGCGACCTCGAGAGTGATCTGGTAGCGAGTCCAGACGTGGCCGATCGGAACGACCGGCAGGTTCGCCCTGGTCGACTCGCCCACACCCGTGCCACCGGCGATGTGCCGACGCGCGGCCGAGACGACATCGCCGAGCACGGCGGAGGCGGTCTGCACGCCACCGGCGCCGGCGCCATAGAACATCAGCGATCCGGCAGCCTCGGCCTCGACGAACACGGCATTGTTCGCACCGTGCACCGAAGCAAGCGGGTGCGTGCGCGGAACGAGTGCCGGGTAGACGCGCACCGAGATCGACTCGGTGTCCTCGCCGCTGAGTCGTTCGCAGACGGCGAGCAGCTTGATGACGAAGCCGGCGGCGCGCGCCTCTTCGATCATGGCCGCCGTGACGCCGGTGATGCCCTCACAGTGCACGGCGTCGAGCGGCACAGCAGTGTGGAAGGCGAGGGATGCCAGGATCGCTGCCTTCTGCGCGGCATCATGCCCCTCGACATCGGCGGTCGGGTCGGCCTCGGCGTACCCCAGGCGCTGTGCGTCCGCGAGCACGTCGGCGAAGTCGGCGCCCTCGGAGTCCATCCGGTCGAGGATGTAGTTGGTGGTGCCGTTGACGATGCCCATGATGCGCACGACGCGGTCCCCCGCCAGCGAATCGCGCAGCGGACGGATGATCGGGATCGCCCCGGCGGCGGCGGCCTCGTAGTACACCGAAGCCCCGACCCGATCCGCCGCCTCGTAGATCTCGGGCCCGTGTGTGGCCAGCAGCGCCTTGTTGGCGGTGACCACGTCGGCGCCGGAGCCCAGCCCCAGCAGAATGTTCGAACGCGCCGGCTCGATGCCGCCCATCAGCTCGATGACGATGTCAGCACCGGTGATCAGCGCCTCGGCATCTGTCGTGAACAGTTCACGCGGCAGGTCGACGTCGCGCGGCGCGTCGACATCGCGCACGGCGATGCCGACCAGCTCAAGCCGCGCCTCGGCGCGGTCGGCGAGCTCGTCGCCGTGACGCAGCAACAGGGACGCCACCTGCGATCCCACGGCACCGGCACCCAGCAGGGCAACGCGAAGTCGGCGATAGTCAGTCATCTGGGCTCCTCAGCACATCGGATGTGTTGGTCGTCGGGCGCGGTCGCCGCGGACGTCCGCTCACGGGGTGATGCCGGCGTCGCGCGCCAGCAGGTCTGCCATGCTCTCGCCACGCACGATCACATGCGCGGCGCCGTCGCGCACGGCCACGATCGGCGGCCGGGTGACGTGGTTGTAGTTGCTCGACAGCGGCGCGCAGTAGGCGCCGGTGGCCGCGACGGCGAGCAAATCGCCCGGTGCGACGTCGCCGGGCAGATACTCGTGGTCGACGACGATGTCTCCGGATTCGCAGTGCTTGCCGACCACCCGTACCAGCGCGGGCGCCGCTTCACTCACGCGAGAGGCGAGCCTCGCGGAGTACTGCGCGCCGTACAGCGCTGGTCGGGCGTTGTCGCTCATGCCGCCGTCCACGCTGACGTAGCGTCGGATGCCCTGATCGAGTGTGACGTCCTTGATCGTGCCGACCTCGTAGAGCGTGACTCCCGCGTTTCCGACGATCGCTCGCCCCGGCTCGAACGACAGCGCGGGCACCGCGATGCCGCGGCGTGCGCACGTCTCGGCGACCGCCGCGACGATCCCCTCGGCGAGTTCGGTGATCGGCACCGGGTCGTCGACGCGCGTGTAGGCGATGCCGAAACCTCCGCCGAGATTCAGCTGCGGCACGTCCCCGCCGGTCAGGAGCTGTTCGTGCAGCGCAAGAACGCGCTCGGCCGACTCGCGGAACCCGGCGACGCCGAAGATCTGCGAACCGATGTGGCAGTGCAGACCCACGAAGATCAGGCCCGGTGTTCGCCGGATGAGGGCGACGGCCTCGGGGGCGTCGACGAGCGGGAAGCCGAACTTCTGATCCTCGTGCGCCGTGGCGAGGAAGTCGTGCGTCTCGGCGTGCACGCCGCTGTTGACGCGCAGCATCACGCGCTGCTCGGCACCGCGGTCGGCGACGACGCGGCCGAGCCGCTCGATCTCGACCGTGCTGTCGATGATGATCGTGCCGACGCCGGCCTCGACGGCCCGTTCCAGTTCGGCGACGGATTTGTTGTTCCCGTGGAAGCCCAGACGCGCAGCATCCGCCCCCGCGCGGAGCGCGACCTCGAGCTCGCCCCCCGTGCACACGTCGACGTTCAGGCCCTCATCGAGCATCCACCGCACGATCGTCGTGTTCAGCAGCGCCTTGCCCGCGTAGTAGATGCGCGCGGAGGTGCCGTGCGCGGCAGTAGCCGCGTCGAATGCGTCGCGCAGGGCGGCGGCGCGACGCCGCACCTCACCCTCGTCGAGCACCTGCAGGGGCGTGCCGTGCTCACGCACCAGATCGCTCGCGGGGACGCCGCCGATCACGAACTCGCCGTCCTCGGTGCGGTGCGCCGATGCCGGCCACACCGCCCTGGCGAGGTCGTTGGCGTCATCGGGGGTGACGAGCCACTCGGGGGCGGGTGAGGCGGAGGTGGATTGCACAGAGCACCGATCTATCGCGAGGGAGTCGTGGGCTCCTCGCGCGGTTCGTACGGCGAGGATGCCCCCGATTCTAAAGCACCCCACGTGCTCGTCCCGCGCAGATCACGGCGGGTGACGCACCTGTTCCGCGACCACGGCGTCTAGTGTGAAGACGATGGACAGCTCGACGGGCACCGATTCCCGCCCCGCAGGCATCAACAAGGTGGCGCGGGCGCGGTATCTGCTGGTGCGATGGTTGCTGCGTCAGCGTCTCGTCCGCGCAGCGCTGCTCTACACCGGCAGCAGAGGCCCGGTTCTCGCCGACGCGGTGACCTACCGCGCCCTGTTCAGCGTGTTCGCCGGGGTGCTGCTGGGCTTCTCGCTCGCCGCGCTCTGGCTCACCCAGGACGACGGGGCGTGGGAGGCCGTCGTCGGTGCCGTGGATGCGGCGATCCCCGGCCTGCTCACGACCGCCGGCGGCGCGGGCATCGTCGACCCCGACACGATTCGCGCCCCGACAGGGCTCTCGGTCGCCGGCGCCATCTCGCTGGCCGGCCTGATCGGCTCGGCACTGGGCGCGATCAGCTCGTTGCGCACCGCCATCCGCACCGTGACCGGTACCGTGTCGGCGGATGTCGCCTGGTACCTGGTGGTGCTGCGCAACCTGCTGCTGGCCGCGTTGATCGGCCTCTCGTTCGCCGGCGCTGCGGCGCTGACCTTCTCCAGCGGTGTGCTGGTCGGTACGGCGTCGGATGTGCTGGGCGTGCCGGACGGCTCGGCGGTCGCATTCTGGACGACCCGGGTGCTGTCCCTGCTGGTCGTGCTCTCGCTGAATGCGGTGCTCGTCGCAGCGGCGTTCCGCATCCTCTCCGGGGTGCGCGCATCAGCGCGGGCGCTGTGGAGCGGCGCGTTGCTCGGCGCCATCGCGCTGCTCGTGCTTCAGGAGCTTTCGGGGCTGTTCGTCGGCGGAGCTCGTGCGAACCCACTGCTGGCCTCGTTCGCGTCGCTACTGGCGCTCTTGCTGTGGCTGAACCTGTCGACGCAGGTGATTCTGTTGGCGAGCGCGTTCATCACCGTATCGGTGCGCGAGGAGCACGACCGCGTCGCCAGCAGGTTCGGTGCCGAGACCTTCGCCGAGGCAGCGTTGTACGGCGCCGAGCAGAACGTGCGGACTGCCACGGTCGCGCTGCGCGCGGCACAACGCGCGGTCGCCGAGGAACGCGACAAGGACTGAGCCTCGACGGCGCTGCGTGGCTACGGGCAGACGCCTGGTTCGAGAAGCGCCTCGTCGACGGCGATCCGACCGTCCGCCGAGATCTCGGCCACGACGCTCGTGCCGTCGATGCGCAGACCGGTCAGCGTGATCCCGGTCGGCAGCTGATCCGCGATGCACACTCGTTGCGGCCCCGCCAGGGCCGCACCGATGTCGCCGAACATGCCGGCCAGCCGCTGCAGGTCGACGTCGGCACCGGCAACCTCAACGGCGATCGGCGTGAGCATCAGATCGCCATCATCGGCGCCCGGCGTCATGGTCAGCGACAGCGGGATCTCGGCGCCGAGTACGGAAATGCCACCGTGAACGGTCACGTCGGGCTCGTCGAGGGTGATCTCGGTGATCGGCAACTCGACGCGTTCGAGCAGGCCGGCGAACTGCGACTGGTCGATACTGACCGTGCCCTCGGCGCCGGCAAGCGCACCACCACGTAGCGGAACCTGCGTCGCTATCACCTGGGCCGCGCCGGTGACAACGCCGATCGTGACCTGATCGGATGACAGGCGCAGTTCATCGAGCGTGCCGCCGAGCAGCTGCGGCAGCAGCACGCCCTGCGTCTCGACATCGAGTTGCTGGTCGGCCGGCAGGTCGAGCGCGTCGATCACCAGTCCCCGCACGGTCGCCGGGACGACCGCGCGGGCGATCACCTCTGCGGCGACCACGAACACGGCGAGCAGCGTCACGACGACGAGCACGACCCACGGCCACCGGGCACGCCGTCGCGCCCGTCCGACCGCGGCCGTGTCGGTCATGTCACATCCGCTCGGGCGCCGAGACGCCGAGCAGCTCCAGTCCGTTGCGCAGCACCTGGCCGGTGGCATCGTTCAACCACAGCCGCGTGCGGTGCACCGTCTCGAGCGGGTCGTCGCCCTTCGGGATCACACGGCAGTTGTCGTACCAGCGGTGGTACAGACCGGCGAGTTCTTCGAGGTAGCGGGCCACACGGTGCGGTTCGCGCACCTCAGCGGCGAACGCCACGATGCGCGGGAACTCCTGGAGGGCGCCCAGCAGCGCGCTCTCGGTCTCATGCGTCAGCAGCTCGGGCGCGAACTCGGACCTGTCGACGCCGGAGTCGGCGGCGTTGCGGGCGACGTTGTGCGTGCGCGCATGCGCGTACTGCACGTAGAAGACCGGGTTGTCATTGGTGCGCTTCTGCAGCAGCTCGGGGTCGAGGTCGAGCGGCGAGTCGGCCGGCGAGCGCTCCAGTGAGTAGCGCAGGGCATCCGCCCCGAGCCAATCGAGCAGGTCGTCCATCTCGATGATGTTGCCGGCACGCTTGCTGAGCCGCGCTCCCCCGATCGACACCATCTGACCGATGAGCACCTCGATGTTCTTGTCGGGGTCCTCGCCCGCGGCGCCCGCAACGGCCTTGAGGCGGTTGACGTAGCCGTGGTGGTCGGCGCCGAGCAGGTAGATCTTGTTCTCGAAGTCTCGGTCGCCCTTGTTCAGGTAGTACGCGGCGTCGGCGGCGAAGTAGGTGTACTCGCCGTTCGAGCGCCGGATGACGCGATCCTTGTCATCCGTGAAGTCGGTGGTGCGCACCCACACCGCGCCGTCCTCGTCGAAGACATGCCCCTGCTCGCGCAGGCGGTCGATCGCGCGCTCGATCAGGCTGGGGCCGCCGTCCTCGGCAGCCGCGTGCAGTGTGCGCTCCGAGAACCAGACGTCGAAGGGCACGTTGAAGCGCTCGAGCGAGTGCTGGATCTCGGCCAACTGGTAGGTGTACGCCTGGTCGCGCGCGACGACGAGCTGTTCGTCGGCGGGCAGGTCCAGCAGCCCCGGATGCGCGTCGAGCACTCGACGGGCCAGGTCTGCGATGTACTCCCCCGGGTATCCGCCCTCGGGGGTCGGCTCGCCCTTGGCTGCGGCCAGCACCGACTGGCCGAAGCGCTCCATCTGGGCGCCGGCGTCGTTGATGTAGTACTCCCGCACGGCGCGCGCACCACTGGCGAGCAGCAGTCGCACGATCGAGTCACCCAGCGCGGCCCACCGTGTGTGCGCGATGTGCAGCGGCCCGGTCGGATTGGCCGACACGAACTCGACGTTCACCGAGACGCCCGCTTGGGAATCATTGGTTCCGTATGCCGCGCCCGCGTCGACGATGGTCTTGGCGAGTGCGCCGGCGGCACCGGCCTCGAGCCGGATGTTGATGAATCCCGGACCGGCCACGTCGACCGAGGCGATGCCATCGGTCTCGACCAGCCGGTCGGCGATCTGCTGCGCGAGTTCGCGGGGGTTCGCGCCGAGTCCCTTCGCCAGCCGCATGGCGATGTTGGTCGCCCAGTCGCCGTGGTCGCGGTTGCGCGGGCGGTCAAGGACGATGTCGGATGCCGTGAGCTCCAGCTCTTCGTCGGGTCGTCGCGCGGCCGCGATCGGGACGAGGACGGCGAGGACTGCGGCGGAGAGGGATTCTGGACTCATATCCGCTCCATTCTATGGCTCGCGGCAGCCCGCGAGGATCAGCGGAATGCGGTGAGGGTGTCGGTCAGACGCGTGAGCATGTCCTCATCCGGCCGACCGCCACCGGCTCGCACCGCGAGCATGGCCGCGCCCACGGCACCGTCGCTCACCGAGCGCATCTGCACCTGCTCAGCGCGGTCTCCCAGCCGCGCGAGGAATGCGTTTCGCAACGGTCCGGGCTGTGCCAGGACGCTCCCGCCGATCACGAGGGGGCCGGGGTCGGTGAGCACGGCGGCGAGTGTGTCGGCGAGGCTCTCGCCCGCGGCGGTCAGGATGCCGAGCGCGACGTCGTCGGGGTCATCGAACGCGAGCGGTGCGAGGCCGGCGAGATCGATCGGCGGATGCGAGTACAGCACGCCGATGATCTGCTCCAGCTCCGGCGACCGGCCATTGTGGCGGATGGTTGTGCGCGCAAGCCCGTGACGGGCGAGCAGGTGCTCGGTCAGGCGGGTGCGGGGCCCCGTGCCGTCCAGGTCCTGCACGACGGCCCTGGCGATGGCCTGGCCGATCCAGAAGCCGCTGCCACGATCACCCAGCAGCCAGCCCAGACCGTCGGCTGCTCCGTCTATCCGCCCGTCCTGCACGCGGATTACGCAGGCTCCTGTGCCCGAGACGAGGGCGTAGCCGAACGTCGATGCTGTTCCGCTGAAGTACGCCGCGAGCAGATCGGCTTCGAACGAGAGCACGCCGCTGAATCCCCGTTCGATGAGCCGGTCCTTCAGCCACGCGTCACCTCCGGCGGCACGCATACCCGCCATCGCCGCCACCACGACCGTCACGTCGGCGAGTGTGCGTCCCGTAGGCGCGAGCGCGGCATCGATGGCCGCCAGCACGCCGTCGGCGGCGAGCGCGGGTCCGGCTGAAATGGGGTTGCCCCGCCCGCCGACGCCGTATCCGAGGCAGTTGCCGGAGGCGTCTGTAAGCAGCGCACGGGTGGAAGTCCCCCCGGCGTCGAGGCCGATGAGGAGCGGTTCGTGATTCATTTGTGATCTTGTCCTGTTTGACGTTTTCGTCGCCTGAGAATAGTTTTCATTCCTACAGGGATCCGGATCGACGACGAGCCGGGCCACTTCGGAAGAAGTTGGAGGCAATGGTGCCACGGACCAACGGCGACGGCAACGGCCGCGGGATGACGATCGCCCGCCGCATCGCGGCACGGCGACGCACGATGCCCGCCGCGATGAGCAAGATCGCCGACGTCGTCACCGAGCATCCGACGGCGCCGGTCGAGCTGACGATCACCGAACTGGCCGAGCGCGCGGGTACCTCCGCTGC
Source organism: Microbacterium esteraromaticum (assembly GCF_028747645.1). NCBI lineage: Bacteria > Bacillati > Actinomycetota > Actinomycetes > Micrococcales > Microbacteriaceae > Microbacterium > Microbacterium esteraromaticum. Next base: position 1,224,275 of record NZ_CP118100.1, on the reverse strand, counting down.
GACGGTGACCCGATTCTGCCGCGCGCTCGGGTTCGACGGCTACACGCAGTTCCGCGTCGGCGTGGCGAGCGAGATCGGCCGCGGCGGAGCCGATCAGAGCTGGCAGGCCGATATCGGCCGGGAGTTCGGTGCACACGACGAGGTCGGCAAGATGCTGCAGACACTGGTCGTGTTGCATGTGCAGAGCCTCGAGACCACCGCCGAGCACCTCGATCTCGATGCCGTCCTGCGCGTCGGCGATGCGATCGCCGCGAGCGACCATGTCGATATCTACGGCGTCGGCGGCAGCGGAGTGATCGCCCGGGAATTCCAGGCGCGGCTGTACCGCATCGGCGTCAGGGCGCACAGCTGGTCGGATGTGCACGAGGGGCTCACCAGTGCCGTCATGCAGAACCAGGACTCGGTCGCCATCGGTATCTCCAGCACGGGACGCACGGAAGAGACCGTGCAGATGCTGTCGCAGGCACGAGCGGCCGGCGCGTTCACCGTCGCCATCACGCACGACGCCGAATCGTGGTTGGCCGGCCTCGCCGATGTCTCACTGTCCACTACCGCGCCGACCCCGTATCTGCGACCGGATGACCTGTCGGTCAAGCACTCGCAGCTGCTCGTGCTCGATCTGCTCTACCTGCTGGTCGCGCAGCAGACGTTCGGCGTCGCCACCACACACCTCGCGGCGAGCGCGATGGCCGTATCCGGCCACCGCCGCGCCACCCGTACCGCTAAGACACCCGTGTTCCAGGAGGAGACCCGATGACCGCCACCCCGACCGACCTGCTACGTGAGGCGACGACCCGTCTGGAACGCCTCGCGGCGGATGCCGAAGCGGGCGCTCTCGACGACGCCATCGCCCTGATGGTCGGCGCGCTCGATGCCGGCGGCATCCTGCACGCGTTCGGCACGGGGCACTCCGAGGCGTTCGCGATGGAGATCGCCGGGCGCGCCGGTGGATTGATCCCCACGAACAAGTTCAGCCTGCGCGACATCGTCATGTTCGGCGACCGGGACGTCGCCGTACTCGACGGTGAACCACCGCTGGAGCGCGAACCCTGGGTGGTCGACGAGTTGATGGCGACCGTGACGGTGCAGCAGCACGATGTGTTCCTCATCGCTTCGAACTCCGGCGTGAACGGCTCGATCGTCGGCACAGCCCTGTGGGCCAAGGAGCACGGCCACCCGGTGATCGCCGTGACCAGCCTCGAACACACTGCGCGGGTCGAGCCCAAGCATCCGAGCGGCAAGCGACTCAGCGAGATCGCTGACGTCGTGATCGACAACCTCGCCCCCTTCGGCGACGCCACCCTCGACGTCTCCGACGGCGTCAGCGCCGGCGCGATCTCGTCGATCACCGCCGCGTTCATCGCGCAGTTGCTCACGCTGGGCGTGGCCCGCACGATCGCCGCGCGCGGTGAGACACCCCCGATGTACATCTCCGCCAACATTCCCGGCGGCGATGAGCACAACTCCGCCCTCGTGGATCGCTATCGCGACCGCATTCGGCGGGGAGCCTGATCGGGATCCCGGTCGGCCCGAAACCCACACACCGATCAACACATAAACGGAAGGTATAGAGATGGAACTCAACGAAGCATCCATCAGCCGTCGCAACCTGCTGCGCGGCGCGGCCGCCGCAGCGGTGCTGCTGCCGTTCGGCGCGACCCTCGCGTCCTGCGCAGCCCCCGGCGGTGGCGGCGGAGGCGGAGACGAACCGGCTGGCGAGGTCACCTCCGACAACCCGTTCGGCGTCGCCGCCAATTCGACCGTCGACGCCGTGATCTTCGACGGCGGCTACGGCATCGACTACGTCCAGAACGCAGCGAGCATCATGGAGGGCAACGCCGGTCTTGACGGTGTCACCGTCAAGGTCTCCGCCTCGACCAAGATCGCCCAGGAGCTGCAGCCTCGGTTCGTCGGCGGCAACCCGCCGGACCTCATCGACAACTCCGGTGCGAACTCGATCGGCTTCAACACCATCCTCGACCAGCTCGAGGACCTGTCCGAGGTGCTCGAATCGAACAACCTCGAAGGCGAGAAGATCGCCGACACACTGTTCGACGGTGTCAAGGCCCCGGGGACGTTCGGCGACAAGTTCGCCGCACTCAACTACGTCTTCACGACGTACGCGGTGTGGTACTCGGGCAGCCTGTTCGAGGAGAACGGCTGGGAGCCGCCGAAGACGTGGAAGGACCTCAAGGCTCTCGGTGCCGCCGCGAAGGAGAAGGACAAGTACCTCTTCCTGTGGGGCAAGGAGGCCGCGACCTACTACCAGACGTTCGTCGTCGACTCGGCGGTCATCCAGGCGGGCGACGATGTGCGTCTGCCGCTGGAGAACCTCGAAGAGGGCTGCTGGTCGCACCCGGCGCTGCAGGGCATCCTCACCGAGCTGCACAGCCTCATCGAGGCGGGCTACGTCAAGCCCGGCGGTGCCGGCACGCAGTTCACGCAGGCTCAGGCGCAGTGGAGCCTCGACCAGGAGGCGCTGCTGTACCCGTCCGGCTCGTGGATCGAGAACGAGATGAAGGACACCACGGCCGAGAACTTCCAGATGATGGGCGTGCGCGAGATGCCGCTCGACGACAGCGCGACGACCCCGGCGGGCTACATGCGTGCCGAGGCCGGTGAGCCGTTCATCGTGCCCACCAACGCGAAGAACCCTGCCGGTGGCAAGGAGCTGCTGCGCACGATGCTGTCGAAGCAGGCGGCATCCGACTTCTCGAAGAACAAGCTCGCCCCCACGGTCGTCAAGGGCACCGTGCCCGATGACGGTTTCGGGTCGACGGCGCTGGTGTCGCAGGTCGAGATGATCGACGCCGCCGGTTCGGGCATGTTCACCATCAAGTCGTTCAACCTGTACGGCATGAACTCCGACCAGCTGCCGATCTGGAACTCGTTCCTCGACGGCAAGATGAGCGTCGCCGAGATCACCAAGCAGCTGCAGGATCTGACCGACCGGATCCGCAACGACAGCTCCATCGAGAAGATCGAGATCAAGTGACCTCGCAGACCGCCTCTGGTGGTCCCCAGCTGCAGACCGCTGCGGCGACTGCAGCACGCACGGGGCGGCGCAAGCCGCCCCGTGCGGGGGTCCCGCGCAAACTCACGCTCGACTACGTGTCGTTCCTGATCGTGTTCCTGGGTCTCCCGGTCGCGATCTTCCTGATCTTCGTGATCTCGCCGTTCGTCCAGGCCGTCTACTACTCGATGACCAACTGGACCGGGTTCTCGGCGACCATGGACTTCATCGGCGTTCAGAACTTCGTGCGGCTGTTTCAGGATCCGACGTTCCTGCAGGCGATGGGCAACAACGCGCTGCTCGCGATCGTCGTGCCGCTGATCACGATCGCGATCGCCCTGATCTTCGCGAGCATGATCACCGTCGGTGGTCCGAGCCACGGACAGGTGCGCGGGCTGAAGGCCTCGAGCTTCTACCGGGTGGTGTCGTTCTTCCCGTACGTCATCCCCGCGATCGTCATCGCGATCCTGTGGAACATGATCTACACCCCCAGCGGTCTGCTCAACGGCCTGATCGGGCTGCTCGGCATCGATATGAACGAGTACGCCTGGCTCGGCGACGAGCGCACGGCCATGGGCGCGACGATCTTCGTGATCGTGTGGAGCATGGTCGGGTTCTACATGGTGCTGTTCGTCGCCGCGATCAAGGGCATCCCCTCAGAGACGCTCGAGGCGGCTCGCATCGACGGCGCAGGTCGATTCCGTACAGTGATCTCGATCCTGCTGCCGCAGATCCGCGACAACGTGCAGACCGCGTACATCTACTTGGGCATCCTCGCCCTCGACGCCTTCGTCTACATGGCCGGTCTGAACGCGACCGGCGGACCTGGCAACAGCACGCTGGTGATGAGCCAGTACCTGTTCCGCACCGCGTTCGAGAAGGGCCAGTTCGGACTGGCCAGCGCGATGGGTGTCGTCCTCGCCGTGCTTACCCTGCTGTTCGCCGCGCTCGTGATCGGCGTGTTCCGCCTGATCGGCGGCAAGGATGAAGGAGGTCGCGCATGAGCACCGACACGCGCGCCGCGATCACGATCGACCCGAAATCAACCTCGCGCAAGGGCCTGCGCACACCGAAGGACACGACGAGCGACAAGGTGGTCGGCGGTCTCTCGCATGGCGTCCTAGCGGTCTGGTCGATCGTGGTCATCCTGCCGATGCTGTGGACCCTGGTCGGCTCGTTCAAGACGACCAAAGAGATCTTCGCCTCGCCGTTCGGACTACCCGCCGACTGGAACTTCGACAACTACGTCAACGCGTGGGTGAAGAACAACTTCGGCGGCATGTTCCTGAACACCGTCATCGTCGTGGGCGTCGCCCTCGTCCTGGTGATGGTGCTCGGTGCCATGTGCGCCTATGTGCTGGCGCGCTTCGCGCTCCCCGGCAGCCGAGTGATCTACTACCTCATGCTCGCGGGCCTGACCTTCCCGGTCTTCCTCGCGATCGTGCCGTTGTTCTTCATCCTGCAGGGTATGGGGCTGCTGAACACTCTGCCGGGTCTGATCATCACGTACGTGGCGTTCGCCCTGCCGTTCACCGTGTTCTTCCTGTTCTCGTTCTTCAAGTCGCTGCCGTACGAGATCCAGGAAGCTGCCTACGTCGATGGCGCCGGCGAGTGGCGGACGTTCTTCCAGGTGATGCTCCCGATGGCCAAGCCCGGGATGGCCGCCATCGCGATCATGAACTTCCTGGGCCTGTGGAACCAGTTCCTGCTGCCGATCTCGCTGAACACGAACCAGGACAACTACGTGCTCTCGCAGGGTATGGCCAACTTCGCCTCGGCCGCCGGCTACCAGGTCGACTTCGGTGCGATGTTCGCCGCGGTGATCATCACGATCGTCCCCGTGCTCGTGGTGTACGTGCTCTTCCAGCGTCAGCTGCAGGGGTCCGTCTCGCAGGGCACGTCGAAGTAGCATCCGTGTTCGCCCGGATCGCCCCTGCCCGCTTCAGCGGCGCGGGGGCGATCCGTGTCTCTTCGTCCACCGCGCCCGAGTTCGCTCGACGCGCCGACTCGCCTACACTCGCCCCATGACCCTGCACCCGCCGACCCGACGGCGCCGCATGGTCATCGCGCTCGTCGGCGCATTCGCCGTCGTCCTCGCGGTGGTCATCGGCATCACACGCCCCTGGAACACACCGGCGGAGACCACGCCGATCGCCGCGGGGCAGGACGGTGCCGTGCCCGCTCCGCTGCACCTTGCCGAACGGCCCCGGGTGCTCGTGTTCGGCGACTCGTGGACGTATGGCTCGGCGGCGACCGAGCCGACGCTCGGCTATGCGTATCTGCTCGCCGACCTGATCGGCGGCGAGACCGTGGTCGCGGGGGTTCCGGGAAGCGGCTATCAGCGCCCCGGCCGCAACGGCCCGGCGTACGGTGAGCGCGTGGCGGCCCTGGATGCCACGATCGCGCCCGACCTCGTGATCATGCAGGGATCGATCAACGATCGCCGCGAGGATGCCGCCGGCTACCGCGCCGCTGTCACCGCCGTGTGGGACCAGCTGGTCGCCGTGTTCCCAGACGTACCCGTTGTCGTGCTCGGCCCCGCACCGCATGAGCTTCCCGTCGGCGCATCGACGGCGCGGATCGACCGGGACCTCGCGGACCTCGCCGCCGCGCGCAACTGGTGGTACATCTCGCCGGTGCAGCACGAGTGGATCACCGACCGGAACTACCTGGACGTGATCGATGTCGGCCCCGGGCGCAAGCACCCCTCGAACGCCGGCCACGAGTACCTCGCCGAAAAGGTCGCCGAGGCTCTGGCAGAGTTCGCGGATGCGCCTGTGACGGCCGCGGACGGCCCCGAGGAATCGCCTGTCGAGTAGCGACCATCGGTCGAGGCCGGAGACGAAGAAGACCGCCCGGGAACCCGGACGGTCTCTCTGTGTGTGCCCCCGACAGGAGTCGAACCTGCGACCTACGGTACCGGAAACCGGCGCTCTATCCACTGAGCTACGGAGGCGAACTCAACGAGCTTATCAGTTGCCGGGGCCGCCTCTGCGCACCCTCGGCGCGCCCGGATCGGCTCCGATCAACTGACCTGGCTCGGTCAGCTGACCTGCAGAGTGGTGATGCACGTGGGCGCCTCGGCCCCCCGTGTGGTGATCTCGACGCTACCGGCTTTGCCCTCGGTGGTAACCGCCACGGTCGCGTCGACGTCGCGGGGCAGCCAGTAGCCGATGAATCCGTTGTCGTAGGTCTCGGCCTGCTCGTCGACGTAGACCTCACCGGTGTCGGCGTCGGTGATGGTGATCTGAATATCGGTCTGCTGCATCTCGCCCACGCAGGAGTTGGGTGCGTGGAACGTGCAGTCGTGGGTTTGGGTGGCGAAAGGGGCGAAGGCGATGTAGACCTCGTCGTCGGGCATCGGCAGCAGCACGTCCTGGCCGGACTCGTCCACAAGAACCAGCTCGTCGGGGCGGATCGACGCCTGCAGTGTCTGCGGCCGATCGGTCAGCGCGGTGGTGTCGAGCTTCTCGATGACCTGCTTGGCGTCGAGTCCGTCGAGACCGTGCGCGCTCAACACATCGCTCTGCGAGGCGACGGAGCCGGCTGGTTCAGCAGCGGGCGAGCATCCGGTGATCAACAGGGTGAGGGCGAAGACGCCGGCGGCGAGCGCCGTGAGACGGGTACGCATGGCGCCACGGTAGTCACGACGTCTATGAACGCCCTGGTGCGCGGATCGGCTCAGACCAGAAACATCGGCAGCATGCCGGGGTTGTGCGCGTGCACCAGCACGGCGAAGACGACCGCGTCGAACAGCAGATGCACCGTGACCACGTACGCCAGGGAATGCGTGCGCAGGAAGATCCACCCCTGCAGAAGCGCGAACGGGATCGTCAGCAGCGGTCCCCACTCCCGGTACCCCAGTTCCCACAGGAACGACACGAACACGACGGCCTGCAGGATGTTCGCAGGCACAACGGGCATGTGCCGGCGCAGCAACGCGAAGACCGTGCAGATGAAGAACAGCTCATCCCAGATCCCTACCGCTCCGACGCCGACGAAGAGACGCGCGATGAGGTCGGGAGTGTCGACGACCGGCCAGTTCTGGTAGACCCCGCTGGTGATGAAGTAGAACGGCAGGATCAGCCAGCCCAGCGCCAGCACCCCGAAGAGCCAGATCCATTGCCAGCGCGCCCACCGCTGCCCCGTGCGCCACGGGAACGAGATCGCCCGGTCGCGGTACACGAATCGCGAGATCAGGTACGGCACCAGCACGGCACCGCCCAGCGCCAGCGTGAAGCGCAGCATCGCGAGGTCGTCGAGCTTCGCCTCGAGCGAGATGGCGTGCACGATCACCATGCCCACGGCGATGAGCGACAGGTCGCGTGTCAGCGAGGGGTCGGATGCCAGCATCCGACGTCTCTCGGCGACCGCGGCCGTCCCGATTCCGGTGATGAGCAGCACCCATCCCTGCCACGTCCAGCCCAGCACGAAGAACGCCGGTGCCGCCGCGCACACCAGCGCGGCGGCGAGGACGCTGCGCCAGGCGGTGACCGTCACGCGCGCGGTACCCGACGGTACGTGAGGTCGCGGATGTCGCGCCCCTTCGCGATGCCCTTGCGTTCGAACGCGGTCATCACGCGTCCGTCGAAGCGGTCGGCCCACTCCCCCTCGAACGCGCGCTCGAACTGCGGTGCCTCATCGAGCACCTCGCGCATCTGCAGGGCGTAGTCCTCCCAGTCGGTGGCCAGGCGCAGCAACCCGTCGTCAGCGATCGCCCGCGCGGCGATCTCGGGGAAGCCAGGCCGGATCATCCGCCGCTTGGTGTGGCGCTTCTTGTGCCAGGGGTCCGAGAAGAAGATCCAGACCTCGGATGCTGCCGCCTCGGGCAGGTACGTCGACAGCACCTCAGGGGCGTTCGCCTCGGCCAGGCGCAGGTTGCGCGCACCGGCCTTGTCGGCATCGAGCATGGTGCGGGCGAGTCCGGCGCGGAACACCTCGACGGCGAGGAAGTCATCGTCGGGTCGTGAGGATGCCGCCGAGACGATCGCGTGGCCCTGTCCCGAACCGATCTCGACGATCAGCGGTGCGGTGCGTCCGTATGCGGATGCCACGTCCAGCCGCGCCTGCGGGTGCACGGATGTGAAGGCGACGTCGCGCGGCACATCGAGCAGGTAGAACGGGGCGAGCTCGGCGAATGCCCGCTCCTGCCCCTCCGACATCCGGCCGCTGCGGCGCACGAACGAGACCGGTTCGTCGCGGAAGGTGCGTGGTTCTGGCATCCCTCCAGGGTACCGGCGCGGGTGTTCAGCCGCGGGCGTGCGGCTCGGTGACGAAGTCGATGAGCTCTTCGACCCGCCCCAACAGGGCGGGCTCCAGGTCTCGGAAGGTGGTCACCCGCGACAGGATGCGCTTCCAGGCGTGCGCGATGTCCGTCTGGTCGTCGGCGGGCCAGCCGAATGCCCGGCAGATGCCGGTCTTCCAGTCGGTTCCGCGCGGGATCTGCGGCCACGCACGGATGCCCATCGCCGTCGGTGTCACGCACTGCCAGACGTCGATGAACGGATGACCGACGATCTTCAGGTGGGCCCCGTGCGGGCCCCGCATGATCTGATCGACGATCCGGGTCTCCTTCGAGCCGGCGACGAGATGGTCGACCAGCACCCCATATCGGCGCGTCGCCGTCGGCGGCGCCTCGGCCAGCAACTCGTCGAGACGATCGAGCCCCTGCAGGTACTCCACGACCACGCCCTCGACGCGCAGATCGGCACCCCAGACCTTCTCGACCAGTTCCGCGTCGTGGCGGCCCTCGACCAGGATGCGGCTCGGCAGCGCCGTGCGTGCCCGGTCGTCAGCGGGTGCGTACGACCCCGACGCGGTGCGCCGCGGGCCCGACGGGGCGCGGGCGGGCATGACCAGGCGCACCGGACGCCCCTCAATGAGAAAGCCGCCACCGAGCGGGAAGCTGCGCCGGCGCCCCTTCCAGTCCTCGAGTTCGACCAGCCCCGCCTCGACGCGGGTGATCGCCCCGCAGTATCCGTCGTCGGCGACCTCGACGACGAGATCCCTCTGCGCTGCGACGTCGGTCGTCGTGGGTACACCCCGCTTGCGCCATCCGTCGGCGAGGACGTCGGTGCCGTATCTGTCGTCCATGCCTTCCAGCGTATGCGTCTGCGCCGACAGCGAACGCCGCACGCGCGGATGCTGTCGCGCGTCGGTCGCAGTGCATAGACTCGACGCATGGGGGCTCGGCAGCCGAGTGGAGGGAACACTATGCGAACACGGTGGCTGCTCTCTGCCGCCCTGCTGCTCAGCGCGGCGCTGACTGCCATCACCGGTTCAGCGGCCTCGGCAACCGCTCCGGTGACGCTCGATGCGGGCTACGTCACCGATACCGCCGGGGTGCTCTCGCCCGCGCAGGAGGAAGCCGCCGAACAACGCCTGCAGGAGCTGACCGAGAACTCCTCGGCCGATCTGTTCGTGGTGTTCGTCGACGAGTTCTCGTCGCCCGCCGATCGCGTCGCCTGGGCCGACACGGTCGCCGAGCAGAACAACCTCGGCCCCGAGCAGTATCTGCTCGCCGTGGCCGTCGAGCAGCGGGCGTACTACATCTCGGCAGCCAGCGGCGGCCCGCTCAGCGACAGCAGATTGAGCGCCATCGAGGACAGCATCCAGCCCCTCCTCGCTCAGAACGACTGGAGCGGCGCGATCATCCTCGCCGCCGACGAGATCCAGGGCGACGGCGGCGCGGGACTGCTGCGCGTCGTGCTGGTGCTGGTCGCCATTGCGGCCGTCATCATCGTCGTCTGGCTGATCGTGCGCGCCATCCGGCGACGCCGACGTGCGGCCGCGATCCGTGCCCGCGGGGCCATGCCCGCCACCCCAGACCCGAACGATCCGTTCTCGACGCTCACCGACGAGCACGTGCAGACTCAGGCGGGCTCGGCACTGGTGCAGGCGGACGACGCGATCACCTCGAGTCGCGAGGAGTTGGGATTCGCGATCGCTCAGTTCGGCGACCAGGCGACCGAGGGATTCGCACAGGTCGTCCAGACGGCACGCGAGAAGCTCTCCGAGGCCTTCGGCCTTCGCCAGAAACTCGACGACGAGATCGAGGACTCCATCCACGACCGGCGCGCGTGGAACATCCGGATCATCCAGCTGTGTGATGAGATCGAAGACCTGCTCGATGACAACACCGAGGCGTTCGAGGCGCTGCGCGCGCTGCAGCAGAACGCACCGGCCGAGCTCGAACGCGTACGTGCCGAGCGCGCCGCGCTCACGCCGTTGCTGGCACACGTCGGCCCGGCGCTGACGGCACTGCACGGCGAGTATGACGCGGATGCCCTCTCGACCGTCGCGGACAACCCCGAACAAGCGCACGAGCGGGCGATGCTCGCCGACCACGCCATCGAATCCGCCGCGGCGTCGATCGCCGCCGGACAGACCGGCCCGGCAGCATTCGGCATCCGCACCGCCGAGCAGGCCGTCGCGCAGGCGACTCAGCTCGTCACGGCCGTCTCGACGCTCGGTGACGAGCTGCACGCTCTCGAGACGCAGGCCCAGGCGCTCGTCTCTGAGCTGCAGGCCGATGTGACCGCCGCACAGGCCCTGCCCGACCCGGACGGGCAGATCGCCGCCGCCGTGAACTCCGTGCGCTCCCGGCTCGCCGAGGCCGCCGCGAATCTCAGCGGACAGTCGCGCAGCCCGCAACGGATGCTGAGTGCGCTGACCGCCGCCAACACGCAGATCGACGCCGCGATCGCCCGGGGGCACGAGACACTCGCACAAGCCCAGCGCCAGAAGGCGCTGCTGTCGCAGACTCTGGCTCAGGCAAGCTCCGAGGTGCGCGCCGCGCGCACCTTCATCGACACCCGTCGCGGCGGCATCGGCTCCACGGCCCGCACGCGCCTGTCGCAGGCCGAGGCGGCGCTGGACCAGGCGATCGCGGTTCAGCCCTCCGACGAACGCACCGCGCTCTCCGAAGCTGAACGCGCCCTTTCGCTCGCCCGCCAGGCTTCACAGCACGCTCGCAGCGACGTCGACGCGTACGCCCGCCGCGGCGCTCAGGACGGCTGGGCGAGCTGGGGCGGCGACCCCTTCGGCGGCGGCTCCGGTCGCAGCTCGGGCTCCGGAATTGCAGGAGACATCGTCGGCGGCATCATCGGCGGGCTGATCGCCGGCGCAAGCTCCTCACGACGTTCCTCCGGTGGTTCGCGCTCCCGCGGCTTCCGCTCGGGCGGCGGCGGTTTCCGCAGCTCAGGCTTCGGCGGCGGGCGGTCAGGAGGCCGCAGTGGCCGCTCCGGAGGAGGCCGATTCTGACCCCCGCTCATTCCGACTCGACTTCATGATCCCGTCCCCTGAAAGGAACAACCCATGACCAAGCAGTCCATCTTCGGGCGCATCTCGACCCTCGTCCGCGCAAACATCAACTCGCTCCTCGACTCCGCCGAGGACCCGCAGAAGATGATCGACCAGCTCGTGCGCGACTACACGAACAACATCGCCGAGGCAGAGTCGGCCATCGCCGAGACCATCGGCAACCTGCGCCTGCTCGAGCGCGACCACCAGGAGGACGTGCAGTCCGCCAAGGACTGGGGCAACAAGGCCATCGCAGCCAGCCGCAAGGCCGATGAGCTGCGCGGCGGCGGCCACACCGCCGACGCCGACAAGTTCGACAACCTCGCCAAGATCGCCCTGCAGCGTCAGATCGGCGCCGAGCGCGAAGCCCGTGCCGCCGAGCCGCAGATCGCGACCCAGACCGAGATCGTCGACAAGCTCAAGGACGGTCTCAACGGCATGAAGACCAAGCTGGGCGAGCTGAAGACCAAGCGCAGCGAGCTGCTCGCCCGCGCCAAGGTCGCCGAGGCACAGACCAAGGTGCAGGACGCCATCGGCTCGATCAATGTGCTCGACCCCACCAGCGAACTGGGCCGTTTCGAAGACAAGATCCGCCGCCAGGAGGCCCTGGCACAGGGCAAGGCCGAGCTCGCGGCCTCGTCGCTGGATGCACAGTTCGAGAGCCTGGAAGACCTCGGTGAGCTGACCGAGGTCGAGGCGCGGCTCGCCGCGCTGAAGGTCGGCGGCAAACCGCAGGCCGCCCTCGAATCCGAGTGATTCCCCGGGGCGGATGCCGGTGGCATCCGCCCCATCTCTCCCCCGGAGAACGTCATGACCCGATTTCTCATCACCCCGCAGTGGCAGGGATCGCCGTCGGCCCGCGCCATGATGCTGATCGATGGCGCAACAGCGATCTCGGGTGACCTGCCACGCAAGGACACCATCACCCTCGACGTGCCGATGGAGGCCGGTGAGGCGCTCGGTACCGGTGTTCATCGCCTCAGCTCACTGTTGCGCGTGCGCGAACTGCTGCGCGAGACGATGTCGCACTCCGACGAGACGACCATCGTCATCGGCGGCGACTGCAGCGTCAGCGCCTTCGCGCTGTCAGCGATCGACACCTCCGATCTGGCGGTGCTCTGGTGCGATGCCCACCCGGACCTGCACGACCCCGGCTCCTCACCCTCCGGGGCGTTCTCAGGCATGGCGCTGCGCGCCGTCCTCGGCGACGGAGAAGGCCAGTTGGCGCTATCGCCCGGCATTCCGCGCGAACGCGTCGTGATGCTCGGCACGCGCAACATCGACGCCGCGGAGCAGCCCGAGCTCGATCGGCTGACGCGGTTCTCCCCCACCGACTTCGACGCGGATGCTGTCGCCGAGGCGGTGCGCTCGACGGGGGCGTCGCGCGTCTGGGTGCACATCGACGTCGACGTGCTCGACCCCTCGACGATCTCCGGTGTGTCGGATGCCGCTCCGTTCGGCACCACGACCGCCGCACTGGTCACGGCGATCCGCCAGGTACGCGAGCACGTGCCGCTGGCGGGTGCCACGATCGCCGGCTTCGCTCCGCGCGGGCCCGAGGACGCTGTGCAGGACATGGGGTCGATCCTGCGGCTGATCGGCGCCGTGGCGTGAGCGACGACTGGCGTTCAGAAGCCGAACGCATTCTGCAGCGCGGGCGACGTCTCGATCGCCGCATCCCCTCGTTCCTCTTGCGTTCCCCGATCAGTCGCATCGGCTATTGGTGGGGCACCGCCGTCGGCTGGACCTGGGGCACCCTCTGGAGCACCGGCCGTGTCGAGCGACGAGAGGGCCTCTGGGTGTTGCGCGGGATGCCGAAGTGGACATTCATGCGCGGTGGCGTCTGCGTCGGCGGATGCTTCCTGACCGGCGATGCCTCGCCGTCCGATGCGGTGTTGCGACACGAGGCCGTTCACAAGCAGCAGTGGCTGCGCTACGGCTTCCTCACCCCGGTGATGTACCTGTTCGCCGGGAGGGATCCGCTACGCAACCGCTTCGAGATCGAGGCCGGTCTGGAAGACGGCGGCTATGTGCGCCGCCGACGCAATCAGCGCACGCTCAGGCCGTAGCGCTCCGGAGCGGTGATCGCCGTAGCATCCACAGTGAGTGTCTCTGTGAGGTGTTCGATGATGTCGGCCGTGCTCAAGAACCCGCCGAGCAGGGTCACCTCGGTGCGCAGCGCCTCGGGGCCGGCATCGCGGAGCATCTCATCGGCCCACGCGATGGCTGCCCTGGTGAGCGCCTCGCCGGTGGCGCATCGGCGAGCGGAGCCGATCGCTCCAACGGGGCGTGCCCGCGGCAACCAGGTGACAGTCATGCGCGGCGGCGCCGTGACGATGCTGACGTCGCCCGCTTCAGGCACCTCGATGAACACGCGGCCGACCGCACACAGCGGAAGAGTGGCCAGGACCGCCTCGAGTTCGGCGAGCGCGTTCTCGTCGGCCGTGATGAGGTGCTGCACCTGCGGGCGACGGGACGCCCGGCGCGCAGCGCGGGTGCCGGCGGCGGTCTCGACAGTGCTCATGATGCACTCAGTCTACACCCGATGTAGGCATGCCTTACCTACATAGCGCGTCACTCGACGAGGAAGGCCCGCAGCGCGTCGAGCTCGGCGCCCGACATCCCCACCGCGCGCAGGTACTCCGCCGCTGATCCGTAGCGCTCATCGATATCGGCAAGCAGCGCCGCCATCACCGGCGCCGGAGACTCGGTGGCGAGTTGGATCGCATTCCGCGAATCGGGCAGGTGCGTGCGAAAGTACTCCACCACCGCACGTGTGCGCGCCTCGGGCAGTTGCGAGGCAGTGAGCGCATAGTCGGCGACGACGGCAGCCCGATCCGCTCCCACGGCGCTCAAGGCCAGTGCCACGGTCACACCGGTGCGGTCTTTGCCCACCGTGCAGTGCACCAGCGTCGGCAGACCCTGCGCGATCAGACGCACCGCTTGCGCGAGCCGATCAGCAGACTCATCGACCAGGTGGCGGTACATGCCGGACAAGTCGATGTCCTCGGTGAAGAAGGAAGCGGTCGATCCCAGAAAGAGCGGAATCCTGGTCGTCGGCACCGACGCCAGCGCCGAGGGTTCGGCCCGGACCTCGTCATCCGCACGCAGATCGACGACGCGCTGCACGCGCCCGGCAAGCAAGGCGCTGCCCGCTGGGGTGAGGCCGGCCAACTGCCCCGAGCGCAATAGGCGGCCGGCGCGCACCCGACCGGCACCGACGGGAATACCGCCGACGTCGCGGAGGTTGCTGACCCCGGGAACCCGGATGATCGTCATCGGCACGTTCCGGGGCGTCGCGACTGACTCATGGCCCCAGCCTAGGCCAGCAGATCCGAGCAGTTCCCCACGGCGGAAATGCAGATAGCCAAGCAGGCAGAGTCAATTATTAGCATTACGATAGTTGTTTCGCGATGTGACGTTACGAATTGATCCCGCATTTCCTGCTGACCCCCGACGGATAGGACAATATCGTCGTGACAACACACGCCGACGAGTTCCGCTACCTGCCCGGCCAGGCCGAGATGCTCGGCGTCGCCGTGCCCGCAGCCCAACGCATCGCGCACACGCTACCGGACGGACGCACCCTGAGCGCGCTCGCCTACGGCGACGGCCCCGCCGACGTAACCCTGTTGCACGGCGCCGGCCTGAACGCCCACACGTGGGACACCGTCAACCTGCTGCTCGGGCGCCCCGCCCTGGCGATCGACCTCGCCGGACACGGCGACTCCTCGTGGCGCGAGGATCTGGATTACTCCCCCGGCTTGCTCGCCGACGACGTCGCACATGCCTTGCGCGCCCGCGCCACCGTCCCCCAGGTGCTCATCGGGCACTCGCTCGGCGGACTCGCGGCCGCGGTGGTCGCCGCCCGGCACCCCGAGTTGGTCCGTGAACTCATTCTCGTCGACGTGGTTCCCGGCCTCGACACCGATGCCGCTCCCGCTGTGCTGCGCGACTTCTACACCGTGACCGAGTTCGATTCCCGCGACGACGCGGTCGCCCGGGCCCGGTCGTTCGGTTTCGGCGGAACGATCCAGGACACCGAGCGCGGCGTCTTCTTCAACACCCGCGTGCGCGCCGATGGCCGCGTCGAGTGGAAGCACCACTTCGCCCAGATCATCGGCCACGCCTTCGACGCACTCAACGCCGAGCGACGGGCATCCGACGATCCCTGGCAAGATCTCGTCGCCGTCCCGGCACCGGTGTCGCTCGTTCGCGGTACCCGGGGATTCCTGCGCGACGCCGACGTCACCGAGTTCTCCCGCAGACTCCCTGCGGCAACCGTCGTCACCGTCGACGCCGGCCACAACGTTCAGGAGACGTCACCGGCATCCCTCGCCGATCTCGCCTCCGCCGCCCTCACCCGAACGCACCGCTGACCCGAGCGACGCGACACAGCACCCCTCCGAGAGGACCTACCCTTGTTTTCCTTCACCCGCGCACGTCAATCCGGACGCGTCGCCGCGATCGCCCTGATCGCCACCGGCGCGCTCGTGCTCAGCGCCTGCAGCAGCAACGCCCCCGAAGCGACGCCGACGGCCACCGGCGCGCCCGACCCGGATGCGACCCTCAGCGTCGGCCTCGTGCTCGAACCCACCAACCTCGACATCCGGCACACCAGCGGCGCCGCCCTCGAGCAGATCCTGGTCGACAACATCTACGAGGGCCTCGTGACCCGCACTCAGGACAACGAGATCGTCGAGCGCCTTGCCAGCGCATACGAGATCTCGCCCGATGGCCTCACCTACACCTTCACGCTGAACGACGACATCACGTTCCACGACGGCAGCGAGCTCACCTCAGCCGACGTGGTCGCCTCGTACAAGGCCGTCCAGTCCGACGCGGCAGTGCAGGGCAATGCGCAGTTCGCCGGTGTCGACTCGATCGATGCCCCGGACGCGACGACGGTGGTCATCACTCTCACCGAGCCCGACCAGAACTTCCTGTTCACTCTCACCGGCCCCGCAGGCCTGGTGTTCGCGAAGGGCGACAAGACTGACCTGAAGACCGCTGAGAACGGCACGGGCCCCTTCGTGCTCGACCGCTGGACCAAGGGCAGCTCAATCAGCTTCGACCGCTTCGACGAGTACTGGGGAGAGCAGGCCACCGTCGCTGAGGTGGTCTTCCACTACATCCCCGACTTCACCGCCGGCGTGAACGCGGCGCTGGACGGCACGCTCGACGTGCTCACGGCAGTCGACCCGAACCTGGCACCGCAGCTCGAAGAGACCGGTGAGTTCGTCATCACCACCGGACGCACCACCGACAAGGCCACTCTCGCCTTCAACAACGCCCAGGCGCCACTGGACGATGTGAAGGTGCGCGAAGCGCTCCGCCTGGCGATCGACCACGACGCGCTCATCGACGCCGTCGGGGCAGGGCAGACGCTGTTCGGGCCGATCCCCGAACTCGATCCCGGCTACGAGGACCTGTCCGACGTCGCTACCTACAACCCGTCGCGTGCGCGCGAGCTGCTGGCTGAGGCCGGACACGAAGAGCTCGACCTCACCCTGACGATCCCGTCGTTCTACGGCACGACCGCCGCTCAGGTGCTGATCTCGGACTTCGCGAAGGTCGGTGTGTCGCTCGAGGTCAAGCGCGTCGAGTTCGCCACCTGGCTCGAGGACGTCTACACCAACCACGACTACGAGCTGAGCTTCGTGCTGCACGTCGAACCCCGCGACTTCGGCAACTGGGCGAACCCTGACTACTACTTCGGCTACGACAACGCCGAGGTGCAGGACCTGTACACGCAGGCACTGACCGAGACCGACGCCGAGCGTTCCGCCGAGCTCCTGGCCGAGGCCGCGCGACTCGTCTCCGAAGATCACGCCGCCGACTGGCTGTACAACGGCGCCACCCTGACGGCGCTGCTGCCCGGCGTCTCGGGCTTCCCCGAGGACTCGATCAACTCGCGTATCGACCTCGCCGGCGTCACGAAGACCGCAGACTGACCTGTGCTCCGTTACACGCTCACACGAGGAGCCCTGCTTGTCGCAGGGCTCCTCGTGTCGAGCGTGATCATCTTCCTGACGCTGCGTGTCCTCCCCGGCGACGTCGCCCAGCTCATCGCCGGCACACAGGCATCCGCAGAGACGGTCGAGGCGTTGCGGCAGTCGCTCGGCCTGGACCGGCCACTCATCGTGCAATACCTGGAATGGATCGGCGGCGTTCTGCGCGGCGACCTCGGCACCTCGCAGCTCAGCGGCGCCTCGGTCTCAGCGGAACTGCTCGAGAAGGCACAGGTCACGGCGCCGCTCGGGCTGATGGCGCTGACGATCGCCCTGCTCATCGCTGTACCGTTCGGCATCGTCTCGGCCATGCTGCGCGGCCACGCCGGTGGCACGGCGATGAGCGTCAGCGCGCAGGCCGTCGCGGCCGTCCCGGTGATCTGGGCCGGCATGATGCTCGTCGTCGTCTTCGCCCACTGGCTCGGGTGGCTGCCCGCGCAGGGCTTTCCCCGCACCGGCTGGGCGACGCCCGGCAAGGCCCTCGAGGCGCTGCTGTTGCCGGCGTTGACGATCGGCCTCGTCGAGGGCGCCATGCTGATGCGCTTCGTGCGCAGCGCCACCCTGCAGGCGGCGGGCCAGGACTTCGTGCGCACCGCAGCAGCCAAGGGACTCACCCGCCGCCGCGCCCTGGTGCTGCACGGCATCCCCGCTGTCGGCCTGTCGATCGTGACGGTGCTCGGCCTGCAGATCGCGGGGATCATCGTCGGCTCGGTCGTGATCGAGCAACTGTTCACCCTGCCGGGCATCGGTCGGATGCTGGTGGCCGACGTCGGCACCCGTGATCTCGTCAAGGTGCAGAGCGAGTTGCTGGTACTCACCGGGTTCGTGCTGATCATCGGGTTCATCGTCGACCTGGTGCATCACGCCATCGACCCGCGACAGAGAGAGGCCGCATGATGCCCCGCTGGATGCGCGTGCTACTGTCGTCGGCGACCGGCTGGTTCGGCGTGGTCGTGGTGCTGACCGTCGCGCTGACTGCCCTGGTGTCGCTGGTGTGGACGCCCTTCGATCCGATGCTCACGGATGTCAAGGGGCGATGGGCACCCCCGGGGTGGCCCCATCTGCTCGGCACCGATGCGACGGGCCGCGACATCCTCAGTCTGCTGATGGCCGGAGCACGCACCACTGTGTTCGTCGCCGTGGGCGCCGGCATCGTGGCCACCGTGGTCGGCATGCTGCTGGCAGCCCTGGGCGCACTCACGGCACGCTGGATGCGCGAGACCGTCGCGGTACTGGTCGATATCCTGATCGCCTTCCCGGTGCTGATGATCGCGATGATGATCTCGGCGGTCTGGGGCGGTTCACTGTGGGTGGTCGTGATCTCGGTCGGCATCGGGTTCGGTGTGAGCATCGCGCGCGTCACCCGCCCCGAGCTGCGCCGTGTGCAGAAGAGCGACTTCGTGCTCGCCGGACGCGCCAGCGGATTGACGGCCGGGCAGAACCTCGCGCGTCACCTGCTGCCGAACGTGGCCCCCGTGTTCATCGTGCAGCTGTCGTGGTCGATGGCGGTGGCCGTTCTCGCCGAGGCCGGTCTGTCGTACCTCGGCTTCGGCGCCTCACTGGCCGATGCGTCGTGGGGCACGCTGCTGGCCGAGCTGCAGCGCTACATCGGCGTGCATCCGCTTTCGGTGGTGTGGCCGGGCCTGGCGATCACGATCACCGTTCTCGGCCTGAACCTGCTCGGCGACGCGCTGCGCGAGGCCACCGATCCGACGCTGTCACGCCGCGCGGCGCAGGTTCACGTGCCGGAGGTGGTGGCATGAGTCTGCAGGTGGAGGACCTGGTCGTCGAGATCGGCGGGCGACGCGTGCTCGACGGTGTCTCTTTCGAGGTGAGCGACGGTCAGCGTCTTGGCCTGATCGGCGAGTCCGGTTCCGGCAAGTCGGTGACGGCGCTCGCTGTGCTCGGGTTGCTGCCGGAGGGCGCGGTCGCGCGCGGCAGCGTCCGCTGGAACGGCATCGAGTTGCTGGGCATGCGCGATCGCGAACTGGCTGAGCTGCGCGGCGACGAGATCGGGATGGTCTTTCAGGAACCGCGCACCGCGCTCAATCCGATCCGCACCGTCGGCCGTCAGATCGCTGAGGCCATCCGCATCCACGAACGCGTGCCGCGGAGGCAAGCGCGCGAGCGGGCGGTAGCCGAGGCCGCCCGCGTGCACCTTCCCGACCCCGAGACCGTCGTCGACCGCTACCCGCACCAACTGTCGGGTGGCCAGCGCCAGCGCGTCGCGATCGCCATGGCGCTGGCCTGCCGGCCACGTCTGCTCATCGCCGATGAACCGACCACCGCTCTGGATGTCACGATCCAGGCCGAGATCCTTCGGCTGCTGCTCTCGCTGGTCGCGGAAGAGGGCATGTCGCTGGTCTTCATCACCCACGACCTTGCCGTCCTCTCGCAGGTGGCCACGCATGGCGTCGTTCTCGATGCGGGCACGGTTATCGAGTCCGCACCGATCGGCACTCTGCTGTCAGCACCGCAGGCACCGGTCACCCAAGCGTTGCTGCGCGATGCCACCGCCACCCTGTGGCGTCCCGAGGGAGACGCATCGTGACGCTCATCCGCGCCGAGGGCCTGAGCAGGCGCTTCCCCGTGCCGAAGCGGCACGTGTTCGAGAAGCAGCGCGAGTCGACCGCGCTCGAGCCCACCGACCTCGAGATCGCCGAGGGCGAATCACTCGGCCTAATCGGAGAGTCGGGTTCGGGTAAGTCGACATTGGTGCGGCTGCTGCTGGGCCTTGACCGTCCGTCCGGCGGTCGAGTGATCGTCGACGGACGCGATGTGGATGCCACGGCGCGCGCACGCTCGCTGCACTGGTTGCGGCGCCAGACCGGGCTGGTGTTCCAGGACCCGTACGCGTCGCTGGACCCGCGCATGACCGCGGGGCAGATCATCGCGGAGCCATTGTGGGCGCTCGATGTCCCCGGCGACCATCGTGCGCGCGTGCGCGATGTGCTCGTGCAGGTCGGCCTGGACGCCGACATGGCCGATCGTCATCCGCACGAGTTCTCGGGCGGCCAGCGACAGCGCATCGCCATCGCGAGGGCGATCGCCCACCGGCCGCGGATCCTCGTCGGTGATGAGCCGATGTCGGCGCTCGATGTGACCGTACGCGCCCAGGTGCTGGCGCTCTTCCAGCAGTTGCGCGCCGAGCAGGGACTGACTCTGATCGTCGTGTCGCATGATATCGGTCTCGTGCAGAACCTCAGCGACACCGTCGCGGTGATGAAGGACGGCCGCATCGTCGAGCGGGGCACCACCGCCGCCGTGCTGCAGCATCCGCGCGAGGACTACACGCGCCAATTGCTCGCTGCGATCCCGTCCATCCGCCGTCCCTGAGGCGGCCGGTGCGTGCTCAGTGCTCGCCCACCACCCGCCAGTCGATCTCGGCGGCGCCGTGCTGCTCGAGCAGGGCGTTGGTGCGCGAGAAGGGTCGCGACCCGAAGAACCCGCGCCGCGCCGACAGCGGTGAGGGGTGCGCGGACTCGATCGTCGGAACATCGCCGAGCAGCGGTTTCAGGCCTGCGGCGTCCTTTCCCCACAGGATCGCGACGAGTGGTTCACGGCGCGCGACGAGCGCACGGATCGCCAGCTCGGTCACCTTCTCCCATCCCCACCCGCGGTGGGATGCGGGGGCGCCGGGCCGCACAGTGAGCACGCGGTTCAGCAGCAGCACGCCCTGGTCGCTCCACGCGGTGAGGTCACCGTGGGGTGCAGGAGGGATGCCCAGATCGCTCTCGCGTTCGCGGTAGATGTTCACCAGACTGCGCGGCAACGGCCGCACCTCGCGGTCGACGGCGAACGACAACCCGATAGCGTGTCCCGGTGTCGGATACGGGTCCTGGCCGGTGATCAGCACGCGCACGTCGTCGAGCGGACGCTGGAACGCGCGCAGGACGTGCTCGTCGGCGGGCAGGTGTCCGATCCCCGCGGCCTGCTCGGCGTGCAGTCGCTCGCCGAGTGCGTTCAGCAGGGGTTGCGCCGGCGCGAGCGCGCGCGCCCAGCCCGGGTCGATCAGGCCCGCATCGGCCAGCTCGCCGAGGGACCGCACCATCAGTCGACGTCGGTGCGCACGTGCAGCGGGCCGCGGGCGAGCAGGTGCTGCGCGGACTGCGCCACCGGACGCATCGTGACCAGGTCGAGATTGACCCGGCGCGGTGCGCTGAGTGCGTACGCGATCACGTCGGCGACGTCCTCGGCCAGCAGCGGCTCCTCCACGCCCGCGTAGACGGCCTCGGCCGCGACGCTGTCGCCGCCGAGCCTGTTGAGCGTGAATTCCTCGGTGTGCACCATGCCGGGTGCCACCTCGACGACCCGGATCGGCTCACCGTTGAGCTCCTGGCGCAGCACCTTCACAAGCATCGCCTCCGCGGCCTTCGCCGCGTTGTAGCCCGCACCACCGGGGTACGCCGTCTGAGCGGCCGTCGATGTCACGAAGACCGTGTCGGCGTGGCCGTCGTCGGCCGCCGCGCGTCGCAGCAGGGGCAGGATGCCCGAAACCAGCCGCTGCGTCGCAAGCACGTTGGCGTCATACATCCACTGCCAGTCGGCGACGGAGCCCGCCTCAACGCTGTCGGTGCCACGGGCGCCACCGGCCACCTGCACCAGTGCGTGCACGGGACCGGTCTTCGCCAGCTCGTCGATCAGGGCATCCACCGCGCGCTGATCGGTGAGATCGCAGGCGATTCCAGTCGCACCGGTCTCGGCGGCGAGCACCGCGAGCCGCTCCTCTCGCCGGGCTACCCCGACAACGTCCCAACCGCGGGCGCGCAACGCACGCACCGTCGCCTCTCCGATACCCGTGCTCGCTCCGGTCACCACGGCTCGTCTGTTCACCATGCCTCCACCGTACGTCCTTTGCAGCGGGCATCCGACTCCGGCGTGTTACGTAACATTTCTGGGCGCTTGTTGACGCGTGCGCCGCATCCGTACTCTCACTACAAGGCATCCGCCGCTCGACCCCTACCCGCACCCTGACCTCGGGAGAACCTCATGTCCGCAACTGAGAACTGGCGCTTCGAGACCAAGCAGATCCACGCCGGCGCCGCACCCGACCCGGTCACCAAGGCGCGCGCCACGCCGATCTACCAGACCACCTCCTACGTGTTCGACACCGCCGACCACGCAGCGAACCTGTTCGCCCTGGCAGAGTTCGGCAACATCTACACCCGCATCCAGAACCCGACCCAGGACGTGCTCGAGCAGCGCCTCGCCGCACTCGAGGGGGGCACCGGCGCCCTCGTCCTCGCGAGCGGCCAGGCTGCGGCGACCTTCGCCGTGCTCAACATCGCTCAGGCCGGCGACCACATCGTCTCGTCGTCGTCGATCTACGGCGGAACCTACAACCTGTTCAAGTACACGCTCGCCAAGCTGGGCGTCGAGGTCACGTTCGTCGAGAACCAGGACGACGCGGAAGAGTGGCGCGCGGCGGTGCGCCCGAACACCAAGCTGTTCTTCGCCGAGACGATCGGCAACCCGCAGATCAACGTGCTCGACATCCGTACCGTCGCCGACGTCGCCCACGACAACGGTGTTCCGCTGATCGTCGACAACACGATCGCCACACCCTACCTGATCCGTCCGTTCGAGCACGGTGCCGACATCGTCATCCACTCCGTCACGAAGTTCCTCGGCGGACACGGCACCACCATCGGCGGCGCGATCATCGACGGCGGCAGCTTCGAGTGGTCGAAGAACGTCGAGAAGTTCCCGGGCCTGACCGAGCCCGACCCCTCGTACCACGGCGCCAGCTACACGACCGCGGTCGGTGACGGCCTGGCGTACATCATCAAGGCACGCGTGCAGCTGCTGCGCGACCTCGGCTCGGCGATCGCACCGCAGAGCGCTTGGAACCTGCTGCAGGGCGTCGAGACGCTGTCGCTGCGCATCGAGCGGCACGTGCAGAACGCCCAGCTGATCGCCGAGTGGCTCGACGACCACGACGACGTCGCCTCGGTGAACTACTCGGGGCTGCCCTCGTCGCCCTGGTACGCGAAGGCCAACCAGTACGCTCCGAAGGGTGTCGGCGCAGTGCTGTCGTTCGAGCTCAAGGGCGGCGTCGAGGCCGGACGCGAGTTCGTCAACAGCCTGTCGCTGTTCAGCCACCTCGCCAACATCGGCGACGTGCGTTCGCTGGTCATCCACCCGGCGTCCACCACCCACTCGCAGCTGTCGCCCGAGGCGCAGCTCGCCAGCGGCGTCACGCCGGGCCTGGTGCGTCTGTCGGTGGGTCTGGAGAACATCGACGACCTCAAGGCCGACCTGGACCACGCGCTCGCCGCTGCGCGTCGCGTAACCGAGGCTGCTCGCGCCTGACATCGGCACCTCCTCCGGCGGGCCCCACCTCTCCTGGTGGGGCCCGCCGTCGTCTTTTACGGCGGCGCTGTGTAACGTGCAGGCACCACCCGCACGCGCAGGCGAGAATGGAAGCATGGACTGGCAGACGACCTCCGAGGACACGGTGCCGTCGGCTCCCGTGACCGAAGCCGACGTGCGTCTGCTGCGCGCGCGCCCGCCCGCCACCGGCGCCTGGCGCGACGGCGATCCGACGGGCGACCGCCGGTTCACCGTGCTGAGCGACCTGCGCACCGAGAACGGCGACCATCTGCCGGTCGCACGCATCGCCTGGGAGTCCTGGGGGCAGCTGAACGCGGCCCGCGACAACGCGGTCCTGATCCTGCACGCCCTCACCGGTGACAGCCACGTGCGCGGCAACGCCGGTCCCGGGCATCCGACCGCGGGTTGGTGGCAGGACATCGTCGGCCCAGGAGCGGCGATCGACACCGACCGGTGGTTCGTGATCGCTCCGAACATGCTGGGCGGATGCCAGGGTTCGACGGGCCCGGCGAGCATCGCCCCCGACGGACGCGAGTGGGCGTCCCGCTTTCCGTACCTGACCATCCGCGATCAGGTCAGCGCGCAGATCCGCCTCGCGGACGAACTGGGCATCGACCGCTGGGCCGCCGTGATCGGTGGCTCGATGGGCGGCATGCACGCCCTGGAGTGGGCGGTCATGCAGCCCAAGCGCGTCGAACGCCTCGCCGTGCTGTCCTCTCCCCCGGTGACGACGGCCGATCAGTTGGCGCTGAACTTCGTGCAGCTGGAGACCGTGCGGATGGACCCGCGTTTCGCCGGCGGCGAGTACTACGACGCCGGTCTCGGTGACGGCCCGCACCGCGGGCTCGCACTTGCCCGCCGCATGGCGCTGCTGAACTACCGCAGCCCGATCGAGCTGAACCAGCGCTTCCAGCGCTCATGGCAATCGGGGGTGTCGCCGTTGGGTCGCGGCGGCCGGTTTGCGGTCGAGTCGTACCTCGATTTCCACGGCAACAAGTTCACACGGCGCTTCGACGCGAACAGCTACATCACAGTCGTCGAGGCGATGAACTCGCACGACATCGGACGCGACCGGGGCGGCGTCGAGCAGGCGTTGCACACCATCACCGCCCGTTCCCTGGTGCTCGGTGTCGATACCGACCGGTTGTTCCCCGTGGACGGGCAACAGCGCATCGCGCGAAGCATCCCGAACCTGATCGACGACGAGGCGGTCGTGCTGACCAGCGACTTCGGGCACGACGGCTTCCTGATCGAGACCGACCCCGTCGGTGCGCACCTCGAGCGGCTGCTCGCGTCATAGCGGTGTGCGCGGCACGGATGCCGTCAGCTGCGCTCGTACACCCAGGGCAGCGCGTCCATCGTGAGCCGGTGCCGCGCTCCGACTGCGCCCGGGGCATCCGGATAGTCCTCGTCGCCCGCCCACATCGCGCGTCGTCCGGTGGCGGTGCTGAGCATGCGTGTCTCGTACCGGGCGAGCTCACCGGCCGCGGCGAAGGCCGCATCGACGCTGGCGTGCGCAAGCAGCCCGCGCAGCGTCACCCAGGTCGGTGGGAACAGGGCGAGGCTGCCCGCGGCGTGGGCGTCAAAGGCACGTTGCGGGGTCATCCAGGCCGCATCGACGATCTCGCCGGGGTTGACGCGCACCTCGTCCCCGTGTTCGCGCGCCAGGAAGAACCAGGTGCGATAGCGCACCGGCGTCTCGGCCGGCGGCACCCACCGCGAGAGCGGCCGCAGCGAGTGCACCCGGATCGCCGCTTCCTCCTGCGTCTCGCGCGTGGCTGCATGACGGGCGGCATCCGCCTCATCATGTGCGCGAGCGCGGTCGGCGGAGTCGACGCGCCCTCCGGGGAACACCCAGGCGTCGGCGAACGACCCCGAAGACGGACGCCGCAGCAGCAGCGTCTCCAGTCCGTCGGCACCGTCGCGCAGCACGACAGCGGTGCCGGCGATGCGGATGCTGGACTCCGGGACTGACGCGTGCGGAGCGGGCTTCTCGGGGGTACTCACCCCGTCACTCTACGACGCGACGGCGAGCACGGCCTCGGCGCGGGTGCGCTCGACGCGGTATGACAGCAACGCGATCAGCAGGCCTCCGGCAGCGAGCGCTGCGCCGACCCAGGATGGCGCGGTGAACCCCCAGCCGGCGGCGATGACCGCCCCGCCGAGGAAAGCGCCGAGGCTGTTGCCCACGTTCAGCGCCGAGTGGTTCAGAGCGGCGGCGATGGACTGGTTGTCACCGGCGACATCCATCAGGCGGGTCTGGATGGTCGGACTGAGCACCGAAGAGACGACGCCGACCACCAGCACGAGCGCGCTCAGAGTGACGATCCAAGCCGAGACCAGCGCGAGCACGACGAAGACGACCGTCATCGCGGCGAGTCCCCACAGCAGAGTGCGGCGCAGATCGATGTCGGCCAGGTGCCCGCCGATGAGGTTGCCGACGGTCATTCCCACACCCATCAGCACGAGCACGATCGGCACGGTCCACTCGGCAGCGCCCGCGACCTCGGTGACGACGGGTGCGATGTAGCTGTACACGGCGAAGAACCCGCCGAAGCCGATGGCGCCGACCGCGAGCGCGAACCACACCTGCGTACTGCGGAACACGCCGAGTTCCTCTCGCATCGTGCGCCCCGGTGAGCCGGGGTGCGCGGGGACGAATCGAGCAATGCACAGGGCTCCGACGGCGAAGACCAGCGTCACCACGGCGAAAGCGGTGCGCCAGCCCCACTGCTGGCCGAGGAAGGTTCCCAGCGGCACGCCGATCACATTGGCGAGCGTGAGCCCGGTGAGGATGAACGCCACCCCCTTGGCGCGGTTGCCCGGGCCCATCACATCGGCCGCGACGAGCGCGCCGATGCCGAAGTACGCGCCGTGCGGCAGGCCGGCCAGCAGACGCGAGAGCGCGACCAGTTCGAAGGTGGGCAGCACCACGGTCAGGGCGTTGAACACGGTCAGTGCGATCGCGAGCACGATCATGACCCGGTGGCGCGGGAAGCGCGCGGCGAAGCCGGCGATGGTCGGGGCGCCGATGACGACACCCAGCGCGTACAGCGAGATCAGCCAGCCGGCGCGCCCGAGTGCCTCTTCGGGACTCTGCACCCACAGCGCGGGCAACAAGTCGGCGGCGATATCGGGTAGCAGCCCCATGACGACGAACTCGGTCATGCCGATGCCAAAGCTGCCGATGGCGAGAGAGAGGAGCGCCATCTTCGCCGCACCCCTCGAAGTCTTCGAGGGATTCACTCGTCCATGCTAGCGATCTTCCGAGGAGTCGATCGCCGCCTCGAGCCGCTCGACCTTGGCATCGAGCTCACCCGAGTACCCCGGCCGGATGTCGGCCTTGAGCACGAGCGAGACGCGTGAGCCGAACGGCGCGACCGCCTCGGTGGCGCGCTTGACGACATCCATCACCGTGTCCCAGTCCGGCCCCTCGATCTCGGTGAACATGCTGGTGGTGCGGTGCGGCAGGCCCGAGTCGCGCACGACCCGGACCGCGGCGGCGACGGCATCGTGCACCGAGGCGTCCTCTCGTCCGGTACCGGAGGGGGCGACGGAGAATGCGACGAGCATGGTTCCTCTTTCAGTCGAGTTGATCGCCCGTCAGACAGGACGGTGCGGTCGGCGCGCTGGCACACGCATGATCGATCGTACGGCGAACACGAGCAGCACGATCAGGGCCGCGTTGCGCACCGTGATCAGCACGATCGACAGCAGATGGGCGCGCAGCAGTCCGTCGTAGGTGAGCGGGTACACGGCGAAGGTCAGTGCGCACAGCATGAGCACGATGGCCGCCGGCGTCTGGGAGCGGGATCGGTCGAACACGATCCACAGAATCACCGGCACGAGCAACCAGGTCTGGAACTGCGGCGACCCGACCTTGTTCGTCACGATCAGCGCGGCAACGAGAGCCAGCGACAGCGGCGGCAGCAGACGCCGCCAGTCAGCCCCGCGCTGTGCTCGCCATGCGCCGAGCACGACGATGGCTGCTACCACGACGATCATCACCGGGGTGAGCAGTGCGGCGATGGCATCCGCTCCCGGAGCCCCGATCTGGAACGTCAGGATCTCGATACTGTAGTCGATAGAGGCCTCACCGAACAGGGCCAGCCACAGGAACGGTGTCGCGGCGACCGCCTCGATCTGCAGTCCGCGCCCGTTCTGCGTCGTCAGGAACCCGAACGCGTCGGCGCCGATGAGCAGTAGACCCGCGACCAGTACCGCGCACACGGTCGCAGCCGTCACCGCCACACGCAGGCTGCGCCGACCCGCGGCGATCGCGGCGAGCACCACGGCGCCGGGCCAGATCTTGATCCACGCGCCGAGCGTGAGCAGCACGGTCCCGACGACCGGCCGCCGTGCGAGCCACAGCCCGCCGACCACCGCCAGCGGAACGGTGATGGCGTCCAGTCGGTAGAGTGCGATCGGTCCGAGCATCAGAAGCGCTCCAGTCCAGAACCACCCCGCGGCACGGCGGCCGCGCTGCCGGCCCCGGCCGACGAGGACGGCGAAGGCGAGCAGATCGCAGACGGTCACCAGCACCGCCCACGCGATCAGATACGCCGCTGTGACACCGAGCGACGGCAGCAGCGGCACGGCAAGCAGCTGGGTGAACAGCAGGGGCACGAGAGCGAGCTGCGGATACACCCACGGCTCGGTGATGCCCATCACGTCCCCGCCCGAGAGCGCCGCACGAGCCCAGGGCTCGTACACCAGCACCACGTCACCCATGGGCTGATTCGGCAGCATCCACCCCAACCAAGCCACCACGGCGTGCGTAGCCACGAAGACGCTCCACAGCGCCAAGGCCGGCCACCTCATGCGCGGTGCCGGGTGGTCACGACAGCAGCTCCCCGACCGCGCGCGGCAGCGCCTCGGCGACGTCGAGCGCGACGATCGGATGCCCGGCGGCTCCCCCGACGCTGCCCGACGCCAGAGCGGCCGCGTGCCCGTGCAGCCAGACCCCGGCCGCGGCAGTCTCGTGCGGCGGCGCGGTGCCGCACGCAGCGAGGAGCGCGGCCAGGATGCCGGCGAGCACATCTCCGGTACCCGCCGTCGCCAGCCAGTGCGGCGCATTGTCTACGACGATCGGTATCTGCCCCGGGGTGGCGATCAGGGTTCGAGCGCCCTTCAACAGCACCGTCGCACCGACCCGGTCAGCAGTCTCGGTCACGGCCGCCACACGATCGTGCTCGGTCGTCAGGTCGGTCGCGGGCAAGCCCAACTGGTCGCGCAGTCGCCTCAGCTCACCGGCGTGTGGCGTCAGCACCAGCGGTGCCGCTGCACCGTCCGCGAGATCGAGAGCGCCCGCATCGACCACGACCGGTGAGGCACCGTCGAGGATCCGCTGCAGAGCTCGCTGCTCGTGCTCGCTGCGATGCGCAGCATCCGTTCCCGAACCGATCACCCAGGCACCCACCCGGGTGCTGCCGAGATCGTCACCGGCGACGGTCTCGGGCCGCCGTGCAAGTACCGCCTGAGCGGCGTCGCCGACGTAGCGCACGTAGCCGGCTCCGGTACGCCAGGCCGCCTCGACCCCGAGTACGGCCGCGCCCGGGTACGTCGCCGATCCTGTGCGCAGCGCGACGACACCCCGCGAGTACTTATCGTCGTGCGCGGTGGGTACCGGCAGCACGGCGATGGTGTCGGCCCGCGTCCACTCCCGCAACATGTTTCCAAGCTAGCGCCCACAGCCGTCCGTGCGGCGATACGGTCGTACCGTGAGTCTGCTCTTCTCCCCGTTGACCATCCGCGCCCGCACCTTCCGCAACCGGCTGTGGGTCTCGCCGATGTGCATGTACAGCGCTATCGATGGCATCCCGCAACCCTGGCACCGCGTGCACCTGCCGCAGTTCGCCTCCGGCGGTGCGGGGCTCATCCTCGCCGAGGCGACCTCCGTCACCCCTGAAGGACGCATCTCGCCGCGTGATGTGGGGTTGTGGAACGACGCGCAGCGCGACGCATGGGCGCCGATCGTCGATGATGTGCACCAGCGCGGTGCCCTGATCGGCGTGCAGCTCGCGCACGCCGGACGCAAGGCTTCCACCTGGTGGCCATGGGCGCCACAGCGTGGATCTGTACCGCACGAGCACGGCGGCTGGACCACGGAGGCGCCCTCCGCCGTCGCCTTCGAGGGCCTCGCAACACCAACGGCCCTTGATGCGGACGACATCGATCGGATCGTCGCAGCGTTCGCCGCAGCGGCGCAGCGCGCTCTCGACGCCGGGTTCGATGTACTCGAGGTGCATGGTGCGCACGGATATCTGCTGCACGAGTTCCTCTCGCCGCTGTCGAACCTGCGCACCGACGAGTACGGCGGCGCGCTGGCGGACCGCGCGCGACTGCTGCTCCGTGTGCTCAGGTCCGTCCGCGAAGCGGCCGGAGACGACATTCCGGTGTTCCTGCGCATCTCGGCCACCGACCACGCCGAGGGCGGGTTCACTCCCGATGAGGCCGCGCAGGTCGGCCTGTGGGCGATCGAGGCCGGAGCCGACCTCGTCGATGTCTCCAGCGGCGGCCTCGTCGCGCACCAGCACATCGACGTACACCCCGGCTACCAGGTGCCCCTCGCCGCCGCCGTGCGCGCCGGAGGCCGCGTGCGCACTGGCGCCGTCGGCCTGATCACGTCGGGCGCACAGGCCGAGGAGGTACTCGCCTCGGGAGCTGCGGATGCCGTCTTCGCGGGACGCGAATGGCTGCGCGATCCGCACTTCGGTCTGCGCGCAGCACACGAGCTCGGCGCAGCAGTGGAGTGGGCCCCGCAGTACGAACGCGCACGCTGGCGCTGAACCGCGGGCATCCGCCACCGTCGCGTGACGGCCGGGTCCCGGCATCCGATGCTCTGCGCATCGGATGCCGGGATGCGATCAGCGTCCGTGATGTCCGCGCCGCGTGGCGTCCTGCACCTCGCCGATGAGCTCCTCGAGGATGTCCTCGAGGAACAGCACCGCCGTGGTGGCGCCGCTGAGATCGCGCACATTGGCCAGGTGACGCCCCGCGCGGCGCATCGCCGCGAGCACGTCCTCGAGATCGGTCTCCTCGTGTACCGGCACCATGTGGTGGATGCGCTTGGCGGGCAGCGGCTCATCGACGTGCGCGTCGGGCCCCTCGGATGCCCGCAGGATGTCCTTCAGATGCACATAGCCCACCGGCTTGCCCGCACCGTCGACGATCACGTAGCGGGAGAATCCGTAGCGGGCCACGGCCCGCTCGACGTCGGCAGGCGTCGCCGTCTCGGGCAGGGTGATCAGCTCGGCGAACGGCACCGCGATGTCGCGCGCCTTCTTGTCGGTGAACTCCACCGCCGCTGCGACGGCCCCCGAGGTGTCCGAGAGCACACCCTCGCGTCGCGAGCGGTCGACGATCGTCGCGACCTCCTCGAGCGTGAACGTCGACGCCGCCTCGTTCTTCGGCTCGACCCGGAACAGGCGCAGCACGGCGTTCGCGATGCCGTTCAGTGCCCAGATGACGGGACCGAACACGCGCGACACCCACACCAGCGGCGGCGCCAGCAGCAGCACGGCACGATCCGGCAGCGAGAACGCGAGGTTCTTCGGCACCATCTCGCCGAACACGACATGCAGGAACGAGACCAAGGCGAGGGTGATGACGAATGATGTCACCGAGACGATCGACTCGTCCCAGCCCAGGGCGTGCAGCGGGATCTCGAGCAGGTGGTGGATCGCCGGCTCCGAGACGTTCAGGATCAGCAGCGAGCAGATCGTGATCCCCAGCTGCGACGTCGCCAGCATGAGCGTGGCGTGCTCCATCGCGTACAGCGCCGTCTTCGCTGCTCGCGAGCCCTTGTCGGCGAGCGGCTCGATCTGCGATCGTCTCGCCGAGATGACGGCGAACTCGCCACCGACGAAGAAGGCGTTGCCGATCAGCAGCACGACCAGCCAGACCAGGCCCATCCAGTCGCTCATCGCTCGACCTCCGTCGTGTCCTCGACCGGGTCGGCGGTGTACCGCACCCGATCGACGCGGCGTCCGTCCATGCGGGCCACGGTCAACGTCCCGTGCTCGACCCGAACCTCATCGCCGAGCACAGGAACCCTTTCGAGCACGCTCATCATGTACCCGCCGACGGTGTCGTAGATCTCCCCCTCCGGCACCGCGATACCGGTGCGCGCGAGGAGTTCGTCGGGGCGAAGCTCACCCGGGAACGTGATCGAGTCGACACGCCGCACGATGCCGGCGCGGGAGCGATCGTGCTCATCGGAGACCTCGCCGACGATCTCCTCGACGAGGTCCTCCAGCGTGACGATGCCCGCGGTACCGCCGTACTCATCGACCACGACGGCCATCTGGTACCCCTTGGAGCGCAGTTCGGCCACGAGCACGTCCAGGTGCACCGTCTCGGGCACACGCAGGGGTTCGGTGCTCAGGGCACCGACCGGCACATCGGCGCGCTTCTCGCGCGGCACCGACACGGCGGCCTTGACGTGCACCACACCGGTGATGTCGTCGAGGTCATCGTCGTACACCGGGAATCGGCTGTGACCGGTGCGGCGGGCGAGTTGAATGACGTCATCGGCGGAGTCGCCGACGCTGATCGCATGCATGCTCGGGCGCGGCGTCATGATGTCGTCGGCCGTCAACCGCGCGAAGGTGAGGCTGCGGTCGAGCAACGTCGCGGTGTCGCTCTCGAGCACACCCTGGCTGGCCGAACGGCGCACGAGCGATGAGAGTTCCTCGGCGCTGCGCGAGCCCGACAGCTCTTCTTTCGGCTCGACACCCATCGACCGCAGTACGGCGTTGGCGCTGCCGTTGAGCAGCAGCACAGCGGGTTTGAACACGGCGGTGAACGCCGTCTGGAACGGCACGACGGCCTTGGCGGTTGCCAACGGCAGCGCGAGTGCGAAGTTCTTCGGCACCAGCTCGCCGATGATCATCGACAGCACCGTGGCGATGAACATGGCCACCGTCACCGACAGCGGCACCGCGACGGCATCCGGCACGCCCCACGCCTCCATGACGGGCTCAAGGAGCGTCGAGATCGCCGGTTCCATGGTGTAGCCGGTCAGCAGCGTGGTGAGCGTGATCCCCAACTGCGCCGACGACAAATGCGTCGACGTGATCTTCAACGCCCGGATCGTCATCCCCAGACGGGATTCGCCGCGGGCCTGACGGGCTTCGAGTTCGGCACGGTCCAGATTGACAAGCGCGAACTCGCTGGCGACGAAGAGTCCCGTCCCGACGATAAGCAGGAGCCCCACACCCAGCATCAGCAGTTCCATCAGCTGAAGTCCTCGATGTCGACGAGGAGCGGGGAATGGGGCGTGGTACTACAAGAAGGAGGGTCGTCCATAGTGCGCTCGATATTACCGAATGCACATGTGACGCGACGCGCGGATGCCGGTTCTTCCTGTTCGACGCGGTGCCGGTCGCACACGTCGGGCGACCCCGATTGGCATTAGGCTTGAGGACTGTTACTACACATGTGCGGTCGATGCTCAGTCGTCGTCGTGCCGCACGCAGGGCTTCAGCGACGAAAGAGGGCGATAAAGCGTGTCGAACCAGGTGACCGGCGTCGGTGGCGACGGGGGGTTCGGAGCCAACTCGTGGCTCGTGGACGAGTTGTACGAGCAGTTCAAACGGGACCGCAACTCCGTCGACAAGGAGTGGTGGCCGATCCTCGAGAACTACTCCCCCGATGCAGCTGCACCGCCCGCGCCGGCGCAGAACGCGCACCCCGTCACCGCGCCCATTCCCGTGATCGGCGCCCAGCCGGTCGCGCGCACGACGGCCAAGCCCGCCAAGCAGGCGCCCATTCCCGCACAGGCCCCCAAGCCGCAGGCGAAGGATGAGACTCCCGCCGATGAGGAGAAGGTGACTCCGCTGCGCGGGATGCCGAAGACCCTCGCGGCGAACATGGACCAGTCGCTGCGTGTTCCCACCGCGACCAGCGTCCGCACCATCCCGGCCAAGCTGATGATCGACAACCGCATCGTCATCAACAACCACATGTCGCGCACCCGCGGCGGCAAGGTGAGCTTCACGCACCTCATCGGTTGGGCCCTGGTCCAGACGCTCAAGGAGTTCCCGAGCCAGAACGTGTTCTACGCCGAGATCGACGGCAAGCCGTCGGTCGTCGCGCCGGCCCACGTGAACCTCGGCATCGCCGTCGATGTCCCCAAGCCCGATGGCACCCGCGCGCTACTGGTCCCGAGCATCAAGCGCGCCGACACGATGACCTTCAGCGAGTACCTCGCCGCGTACGAGGACCTCATCGCCCGGGCTCGCACCAACAAGCTCACGGCCGCCGACTTCGCCGGCACCACGGTCTCGCTGACCAACCCCGGCGGCATCGGCACCGTGCACTCGGTGCCGCGTCTGATGCAGGGCCAGGGGTGCATCATCGGCGCCGGTGCGCTGAACTACCCGGCCGAGTTCCAGGGCTCCAGCGAGCGCACGCTCGCCGAGCTCGGCATCGGCAAGACGATCACGCTCACCAGCACCTACGATCACCGCGTCATCCAGGGCGCCGGCTCGGGCGAGTTCCTGAAGAAGGTGCACGAGCTGCTGATCGGTGAGCGCGGCTTCTACGACGATGTGTTCGCGGCCCTGCGCATCCCCTACCAGCCGATCCGCTGGCACTCCGACATCGCCGTCGACCTCGCCGAACGCGTCGACAAGCAGTCCCGCGTGCAGGAGCTGATCAACTCCTACCGCGTCCGCGGTCACCTGATGGCCGACATCGACCCGCTGGAATACGTGCAGCGGTCGCACCCTGACCTGGAGATCGAGAGCCACGGCCTGACCTTCTGGGACCTGGACCGCGAGTTCGTCACCGGCGGCTTCGGCGGCAAGCGCGTCATGAAGCTGCGCGATGTGCTCGGCGTGCTGCGCGACTCGTACTGCCGCACACTCGGCATCGAGTACATGCACATCCAGGACCCCGAGCAGCGCCAGTGGTTCCAGGACAAGGTCGAGGTCAAGTACGTCAAGCCCGGCCACGACGAGCAGCTGCGCGTCCTGCGCAAGCTCAACGAGGCCGAGGCGTTCGAGACCTTCCTGCAGACCAAGTTCGTCGGCCAGAAGCGTTTCTCGCTCGAAGGCGGCGAGTCGCTGATCCCGCTGCTCGACGAGATCCTCCAGGGCGCGGCCACCGCCGGCCTCGAGGGTGCCGCGATCGGTATGGCCCACCGCGGTCGACTCAACGTGCTCACCAACATCGCCGGCAAGACCTACGGTCAGGTCTTCCGCGAGTTCGAGGGCTCGCTCACGCCCGGCAACCAGCGCGGTTCGGGAGACGTGAAGTACCACCTCGGCACCGAGGGCACCTTCGTCGCCGAGGACGGCAGCGAACTGCCCGTCTACCTGGCAGCGAACCCCTCGCACCTCGAGACCGTCGACGGCGTGCTCGAGGGCATCGTTCGCGCCAAGCAGGACCGCAAGCCCATCGGCACGTTCGCCTGGGTGCCGATCCTGGTGCACGGCGACGCAGCGTTCGCCGGCCAGGGCGTGGTCGTCGAGACGCTGCAGATGTCGCAGCTGCGGGGGTACCGCACCGGCGGCACCGTGCACGTGGTGGTCAACAACCAGGTCGGTTTCACGACCCTGCCGACCGACTCTCGCACGTCGGTGTACGCCACCGACGTCGCCAAGACGATCCAGGCGCCGATCTTCCACGTCAACGGTGATGACCCCGAGGCCGTCATCCATGTGGCCCGCCTCGCGTTCGAGTACCGCGAGCGTTTCCACCGCGACGTCGTGATCGACCTGATCTGCTACCGCCGCCGTGGGCACAACGAGGGCGACGACCCCTCGATGACGCAGCCGCTGATGACCGACCTGATCCAGGCGAAGCGGTCGGTGCGCAAGCTCTACACCGACGGCCTGGTCGGTCGTGGCGACATCACCGCGGAAGAGTACGAGCAGGCCAACGCCGACTTCCAGAGCCGTCTGGAGGTCGCGTTCGCCGAGACGCACGCCGCCGAGACGGGCGCGACGCCCATCGCTCCCGAGCTCAGCCAGGTCGAGGATCAGGTCGGTGCACCCGATGTCACCGGTGTGCCCCTCGAGGTCGTGCATCTGATCGGCGACGCCCACGCGAACAAGCCCAATGGCTTCACCGTGCACTCCAAGCTGCAGCAGCAGCTCGACAAGCGCGTGACGATGAGCCGTGAGGGCAACATCGACTGGGGCTTCGGCGAGCTGCTGGCCTTCGGGTCGTTGCTGGTCGAGGGCACGCCGGTACGTCTGGCCGGCCAGGACTCGCGCCGCGGAACCTTCGTGCAACGGCACGCGGTGCTGCACGACCGCGCGAACGGTCAGGAATGGCTGCCGCTGTCGAACCTCTCCGACAACCAGGGCCGCTTCTTCGTGTACGACTCGCTGCTCAGCGAGTACGCCGCGCTCGGATTCGAGTACGGCTACTCGGTCGAGAACGCCGAGGCGCTGGTGCTGTGGGAAGCGCAGTTCGGTGACTTCGCCAACGGCGCGCAGTCGGTCATCGACGAGTACATCTCGTCGGCCGAGCAGAAGTGGAGCCAGCACTCCGGCGTCGTCATGCTGCTGCCGCACGGCTACGAGGGCCAGGGCCCGGACCACTCCTCGGCCCGCATGGAGCGGTTCCTGCAGCTGTGCGCGCAGGACAACATGACCGTCGCGCGTCCGTCGACGCCCGCGTCGTACTTCCACCTGCTGCGTCGCCAGGCCTACGCCCGCCCGCGCCGGCCGCTGATCGTATTCACGCCGAAGGCGATGCTTCGTCTGCGCGGCGCTACCAGCCCGGTCGAGGACTTCACGCAGGGGCGCTTCGAGCCGGTCATCGACGATGTCCGCGAGCTGGACCGCAACGCAGTCAAGCGCGTGCTGGTGCACTCGGGCAAGATCCACTGGGATCTGCGCAGCGAGCTCGACAAGAACCCCAACCCCGAGATCGCCCTGGTCCGCCTCGAGCAGCTGTACCCGACGCCGATCGACGAGCTCAAGGCCATCACCGACTCGTACCCGAACGCCGAGCTGGTGTGGGTGCAGGACGAGCCCGAGAACCAGGGCGCCTGGCCGTTCCTGGCGCTGGAGTTCGCCGAGGTGCCCGGCCCGCGCCAGTTCCGCGCGGTGACGCGTCCCGCTGCGGCATCCCCCGCGACCGGTTCGTCGAAGGTGCACGCCGTCGAGCAGGTCGCCCTGCTCAAGGAGGCGCTGACGCTCGGCTGACGTTGAATGTCGTAAAAGACGGATGCCGCCCTCCCCTTCTGGGGATGGGCGGCATCCGTCTTTCGGCTTTGCCCGCGCTGGTCAGTACCAGATGCCGAGCAGCGGCGCGTGGACAGTGCGGAAAGCGTCATCGAGCGCAGCGACCAGCGTGGGGTCCCCCTGGATGCGCCCGGCAGCGGCCAGACGAGTGGCGTGGACTCCCCCGGCGTACAGAGCCGAGAGTTCGGCGACGCCCAGACGTACGTCGGCGGGCGCTTCGGAGGACTGCACGTCGGCACGGCCGTCCTCGTCGATGCGCAGCCGCCATGTGCCTTCGGCGAAGCCCAGAACGTCCTCCACCTGCATCACCACATCGATCGCAGCACGGTACGTGCGCGCCTGCAGCGCGGCGGGGACGTCGAGCACTCGCAGCCAGCCATGGTCGTGCACTTCGGTGGTGACGGCGCGCTGGTCGGCGACGAGCCACGGCAGTGGGTCGTCCGTGGGTCGCAGACCGGCACTCACCCGGTCGACAAGATCGTGCGTCACGACGAACTGCCAGAGAGCACGCAGCGCCTCATCGGTGGTCGCCTGCATATGGCGGATGCGCAGCTCGAAGCGGAACGTACCCGCCAGCTCCGCAAGGGTGTAGGCCACCGCGCCGCGTACGACGCCGTCGGCGTCGAGATAGCGGATGCCCCGGACTGCCGCCGCGTCCTTATCCCCCTCCGCGAGTCCGGCCATGCGCTGCCAACGCCCGCGCCACCCGGCGACCTGGCCTGCGCGTGCCAGTCGGTCCTGTTCGTGGAGGGACTCGAGGTCTTCGGCCAGCGTCTGCTTGTCGGCGTAGACGATGCGACCGGGTGCTGCGGTGCCCACCCAACCAGCGCGCCGGGTGTCGACGGTCATGCGCGCGACCGGGATCGCCGACGCGAAGCCGTACCGGCCGTAGATCGTCGCTTCTGAGACCGTCAGGCCCGCGATGGCGGTACCCGCAGCGGCCGCAGCGCGCAGCTCACCCTCCAGCAGAGCCCGGGCGATACCGCGGCGACGGTGGGTGCCCGACACCGTGACCGAGCTGATCGCCCACATGTCGATCTCTCCGCCCGGCACGGTCAGCGGTGTGACCCAGGAGTTGACGGTCGCGACCGGGAGCTCACCGGCTGCGGAGTCGTACACACCGATGTTCCGGCGCAGGCGCATCGTCTCGCGCATCTGCGCGATGACGGCGTCGGTCGGCTCCTCATCGAGAAATCCGCGCGCGTCGGCGCGAAGAAATCCTTCAGCATCCGCATCCACCGACATATCGGCGATGCGGTAGTCGAGACCGCCTGCGCTGAGACGGCGGTGCGATTCGGGGTCGACGGGAATGAGGTTCTCTTGCGGTGCGCTCATCCGACCAGCCTAGAGGGCGGTGGTGACAGGCCCGCGAACTCAGTGCGACGTGCTCTGCACGATCCGCAGGCGGGCGAAGACCTGCTCACGCAGCTCCTCGGGTGCGGTCTCCTTGCACGCGCGGGCCACGACCTCTGTCAGGGTCTTGGCGACCAGGGCCTCATCCTGGCAGGACTGGCAGTTGTCCAGGTGCTCTCGAATGTCGGAGTGCTGGGTCGCACAGATCTCGTTGCGGAGGAACTCCTCCAGATCCTTGCGCGCCTTCTCACAGCCGCAATCGCTCATTTCGTGCTCCTCGGTTCAGCCGCCGCGATACCTCGCTCGGCGGCGTAGTCGGCCAGCAGCTCGCGCAGCATCCGCCTGCCACGATGCAGACGGCTCATCACGGTGCCGATGGGGGTCTTCATGATGTCGGCGATCTCCTGGTAGGCGAAGCCCTCGACATCGGCCAGGTACACGGCCAGGCGGAAGTCCTCAGGAACCTCCTGCAGCGCGTCCTTGACCGCGGATGCCGGCATCCGATCGATCGCCTCGGCCTCGGCCGAGCGGCTGCGAGTGGCGGTCGTCGATTCCGCGCCGCCGAGTTGCCAGTCCTCGAGGTCGTCGATCGTTCCCTGGAACGGCTCGCGCTGCTTCTTGCGATAGATGTTGATGTAGGTGTTGGTGAGGATGCGGTACAGCCAGGCCTTGAGGTTCGTGCCCTGCGAGAACGACGACCATGCGCCGTACGCCTTCACGAACGTCTCCTGCACCAGGTCGGCGGCGTCGGCCGGATTGCGCGTCATGCGCATCGCTGCCGCATAGAGCTGATCCATGTAGGGGATCGCCTGCTCCTGGAAGTCGCGCCGAGCGTCATCGGATGCTGTGTCGTCCATCACGGGCAAGTCTAGGCGCGCGGAGCGCGCGTTGTCCGGACCATCGGCGCTCAGATCTGTGCCGACGTGCTCACGCGCGAGAATCGCCGTCATTCGTCACCCTCCGCTCCCGATGTCACAGGCTTCACTAGGCTAAGAACCGATGAGCACTCAACGGTATTCCCCCGCACCGGCGCGCGGCGCGTACCTCGCGCCGGACGTCGCCCTGCCCGTGCACGCGTCCGTCACCATCCCGGGCTCGAAGTCCCTCACCAATCGCGAGCTGATGATCGCTGCGATCGCGGATGGCCCCGGCCGTCTGCTGCGGCCGTTGCACTCCGACGACTCGCGCCGCATGGTCGACGCATTGCGCTCGCTGGGCGTGGGCATCGAAGAGGTGCCCTCGGACGGCGAGTTCGGCCCTGACCTGCTGGTCACGCCCGCGCCACTGACCGGCGGGATCACCATCGATTGCGGACAGGCCGGTACCGTGATGCGCTTCATCGCGCCGCTCGCGGGCATCGCCGACAAAGACGTGCATCTCACCGCGGATGAGAACGCCCTGCACCGTCCGATGGGCGCCATGATCTCGGCACTGCGCGACCTTGGCATCGACGTCGACGACAGCGGCACGTGGTCGTTGCCGTTCACGGTACGCGGTCACGGCCGCATCCGAGGCGGCCGGGTCGAGATCGATGCCTCCGGGTCGAGCCAGTTCATCTCAGGCCTCCTGCTGGCCGCGCCCAAGTTCGACGTCGGACTGCACCTGGTGCACACCGGCAGCACACTGCCGAGCGTGCCGCACATCGACATGACGATCGAGTGCCTCAGCCGCCGCGGCATCCGCATCGAGCGCCCCGCCGTCGGCGAGTGGCTCGTCGAGGCCGGCACCCCGCGCGGCAAGGACGTGGCGATTGAACCCGACCTGTCGAACGCGGCCCCGTTCCTGGCCGCGGCGATGATCACGGGCGGCGACGTCACGGTCAGCGACTGGCCGTTGCACTCCACGCAGCCCGGCGCGTTGCTGCCCGACATCCTGCATGCGCTGGGAGCGCACAGCAGCCGGCATTCGGGTGCCCTGACCGTCCGCGCCGGCGACCGCATCCGCGGGCTCGAGCTCGATCTGTCGGCCGCGAGCGAGCTGACACCGACCATCGTCGGCCTGGCGGCGTTCGCCGATGCCCCGACGACCATCCGCGGCGTCGGGCACATCCGCACCCATGAGACCGACCGGATCGCCGCACTGATCGGCAACCTGCGCGAACTAGGCGGCGAGGCCGAGGAGTTGCCGGATGGTCTGCGCATCATTCCCCGGCCGCTGCACGGCGGCACGTGGCGCGCGCACCACGACCACCGCATCGCCACGACGGGCGCGCTGATCGGACTGCGGGTTCCCGGCGTCGAGATCGACGACATCGGCACGACCGCGAAGACGCTGCCGGAGTTCACCCTGCTGTGGGAGCGCATGCTGAAGGGCGCCATCGCGTGAGCTGGCTGGGCGACGACGAGCTCGACGATGTCGAGGACTTCGACGAGAGCAGCATCCGCATGCGCCCGAACCCGAAGGCCAATCGCCCCCGCACCAAGCGCCGTCCGGCGCATGAGGATGCCCGGATCGGACGCGTCCTCGGAGTCGACCGGGGCCGCTACAGCGTCCTGATCGACGAGGACGGCCCGGATGAGCGCACGGTGACGGCGGCGCGCGCCCGCGAGCTGCGCCGTACCCCGATCGTCACCGGCGACAGGGCCCGTGTCGTCGGCGACACGTCCGGCGCGGACGGCACCCTCGCGCGCATCGTCGGGCTCCGCGATCGCACGTCGCTACTGCGGCGCAGCGCCGACGACACCGACCAGGTCGAGCGGGTGATCGTCGCGAATGCCGACCAGATGCTGGTCGTGGTCGCCGCAGCCGACCCCGAGCCCCGCGCCCGACTCGTCGACCGCTACCTCGTCGCAGCGTTGGATGCCGGCATCCGCCCTCTTCTCGCGGTGACCAAGACCGACCTGGCCGATCCTGCGGAGTTCCTCACCCACTTCGACGGGCTCGATCTCACGGTGTTCACCAGCGCGCGCGGTCAGATGCCCGTCGACGAGATCGGCGCCGAGCTGGTCGGGCATTCCACCGTCTTCGTCGGTCATTCCGGGGTGGGTAAATCGACGCTCGTGAACGCGCTCGTGCCCGAGGCGCGCCGCGCGACGGGCCACGTCAACGAAGTCACCGGACGCGGTCGGCACACCTCTTCGTCGACAGTCTCGCTGCGCTACCGCGCCCCCGAGGGCAGCGGGTGGGTGATCGATACCCCGGGCGTGCGCTCCTTCGGACTCGGACATGTCGACCCGGCGAACATCTTCGCGGCGTACACCGATCTCGCGCAGATCGCCGAGCACTGCCCCCGCGGATGCACACACCTGGCCGATGCCATCGATTGCGCGCTCAATGAGGCGGTTGCCGACGGATCGCTCAGCGAGACGGGCCGGGCACGCCTGGATTCACTGCAGCGCCTGTTGACCACGTTCGGCGGCTGAACGGTGGGGCGGATAAGGTGAGTGTGTGACGAACGCGCGCCTGGAACCCGGTACACCCGCCCCCGATTTCGCCCTGCTCGACCAAGACAGCACGACCGTCAGCCTGTCGTCGCTGCGCGGCACGAAGGTGATCCTGTACTTCTACCCGGCCGCGATGACGCCCGGATGCACGACGCAGGCGTGCGACTTCCGCGACAGCATCTCGTCGCTGCAGAGCGCCGGATACACGGTGCTGGGTGTCTCGCGCGACACCCCGGAGAAGCTGCAGGCGTTCCGCGAGCGGGATCAGCTGACGTTCGAGCTGCTCAGTGACCCCGACCACTCCGTCCACAGTGCATATGCCGCCTGGGGCGAGAAGATGAACTACGGCAAGGTCGTCGAGGGCGTGATCCGTTCGACGTTCGTCATCGACGAACAGGGTGTGATCACCCACGCGCAGTACAACGTGAAGGCGACCGGACACGTCGCCCGACTGCGCAAGACGCTGGGCATCGACGCCTGATCATCTGCGCCGAATCCTGTGTCAGGCGCTGCGGCGCCTGACACAGATCATTTCTCGTCGTCGGCGCGCCGCCCCGGATCGACCGACGGCAGCCGGGGGTCGGACTCACCGTCGCGTCGTGTCGCCGAGATCAACACGATCAGCCCCACCAGTGCGGTTCCGCCGACACCGAGCGTGAAGAGCCAGATCCGCGGCTCGACCGTCAGAGATGCCAGTGCGAGAGCCAGCCCGAGCACCTGAATGACGATGCCACCCGAACGCGCCCAGGATGCGCGACGCAGGGTGCCGACGG
This sequence comes from Microbacterium esteraromaticum, assembly GCF_028747645.1. NCBI lineage: Bacteria > Bacillati > Actinomycetota > Actinomycetes > Micrococcales > Microbacteriaceae > Microbacterium > Microbacterium esteraromaticum. The sequence goes on along the minus strand of NZ_CP118100.1, from coordinate 1,181,906 downwards.
CGAAGGCCCAGAGTGCGAGAGCGGTGATCATCGTCAGCACGATCAGCGCGATCGCGCTCGTGGTGGATGCCGCACCTCTCGACCCGAGCGCGAACAGCTCGAACAGCGCGACGGCGGTCAGCGCGAGGCCTTCCACGGCCAGGACGATCGCGGCGAGGATGGCGGGGCCGGAAGGGCGCACACGAACTCCTTCCAAGAGTTGTCTGAAAACCCTTGATCTCAGCTTACTTCTGTAACAGAATGGACAAAGCCATGTGCTCCCACATCGGAGTGGGGCGGGCCGTTGCCTGCATGACCAGGGTAGCCGACCACCCGATCTGCTCCCTAACTCACCCACCGCAGACGCGGTGACCACACCGAACCCCTCAGAGGAGCAACCTATGGATTGGCGCGACAAAGCCGCCTGCCTGACCGTCGACCCCGAACTGTTCTTCCCCGTCGGGAACACCGGGCCCGCCGTCGACCAGATCGAGAAGGCGAAGGCGGTCTGCGCCACGTGCACCGTCACCGAGATCTGCCTGCAGTACGCCCTGGAGTCCGGTCAGGACTCGGGCGTGTGGGGCGGCCTTTCCGAAGACGAGCGTCGCGCGCTCAAGCGCCGCGCTGCCCGCGCCCGCCGCGCCGGCTGACACCGAGCTCATACGAAGCGCCGGACGCCCCTCGGGGTCCGGCGCTTCGTCGTTCACGTCGAGCTGACGGTGCTCAGGCGACGATCCACCGCATCGGGATGTCGATGATCACCTGGGTGCCCTCGCCCTCGGCGCCCTTCCATTCGATGGTGCCGCTGAGCTCACCCTGAATAAGAGTGCGCACGATCTGCGTCCCCAGCCCCTGGCCCACGCGCCCTTCCGGCAGACCGTGCCCGGAGTCGGTGACGGTCACGCGCAGATGCTCGGCGGTGCGGGTCGCCTCAATGCTCACGACCCCCTCCTGCCCCGACAGGCCGTGCTCAACAGCGTTGGTGACGACCTCGGTCAGCGCAAGTGCGAGCGGTGTCGCGTACTCACTGGGCAAGACACCGAAGCGGCCCGTACGCTGCGTGCGGGCGCGGGTGTTCGGCGCCGATGCCACCTCGGCCACCAGTTTCAGCACGCGATCGAACACCTCGTCGAAGTCGACCGTCTGCGCCAGACCACTGGCCAACGTGTCGTGCACAACGGCGATCGACTCCACGCGACGCATCGCCTGCGTCAGCGCCTCACGCGCCTCTTCGGAGTGTGTGCGGCGCGCCTGGATGCGCAACAGGGAGGCCACCGTCTGCAGGTTGTTCTTCACGCGATGGTGGATTTCGCGGATCGTCGCGTCCTTGGTGATCAACTCCTGCTCCTGGTGACGCAGCTCGGACACGTCGCGGCACAGCACGATCGCACCGATGCGTGTGCCGTGGTCCTTGAGCGGGATGGCCCGCAACGACACGGTGACGCCGCGGGCCTCCATGTCGGTGCGCCACGGCGCACGGCCGGTCACGACCACGGGGAGCGACTCGTCGACTTGGCGCGACGGCGGCACGATCCGGGTGGTCACCTCGGCGAGCGACTCCCCCTCCAACTCGTCGTCGAACCCCATCCGGTTGAATGCCGACAGCGCGTTGGGACTCGCGAACGTGGTGATGCCGTCGACATCGAGACGGATGAGGCCGTCGGATGCCCGTGGCGCGCCGCGTCGGGGCGCCGTCGGCGCCGCAAGATCGGGGAACTCCCCCGTCGAGATCATGTGGAAGAGATCGTTGGCGCACTCGTCGAAGCTGATCTGCTGCCGGGACGGCGTACGCACCTCGCCGAGGTTCGTGTGCCTGGTCAGCACGCCGATGATCGTCCCCTCGGCCGATCCCTGCGAACGCACGATCGGGACGGCGCGCACACGCGTCGGCGTCTCCTCGAACCAGTCCGGCGACGAGGAGTCCACGATCGCACCGGATTCGAAGGCCGCCTGCACCTGGGTGCGCCACTGCGGCCTCACCTTCTCACCGACCAGATCCCGGTAGAAGAGGGTTGCGGCGCCGCTGGGCCTCGAGTGGGTGACGGCGATGAACGAGCCATCGGGGGTCTCGACCCAGATCACCATGTCGGCCGACGCGAGGTCGGCCAGCAGCTGACCGTCACCGGCCAGCCGGTGCAGCCATTCGACGTCGGCGTCGGTCAGACGCCCCTGAGCGTGAACGAGATCGCTGAGTGTTGACACCCGTTCAGCCTACTGGTCGGCGCCCCGCCGCCCGCGTTCAGCGACGGTTCACAGCACCGCGAGCGACGCAGCCCGCCAGCGCCCGTCGAGCCCCTCGAGGCGGATCGCGACGGCACGGGTGCGCCCGGGCCCGGCCACGACCACCGCGGCCTCGACGGCGTTGTCGGTGGGTGAACTCTGGTGCACGGACAGGATCTGGTAGCTCGGTCGCGTCGGGCTGAGCCCGCGCGCGCTGCGCGCCCGCGCAGCGAGATTGGCGCGCTTCACCAGGTTGCGGAATGCTTCTTCGCCGAACCACCGGGCCAGCTGATCGACCTCGCGCACTCCCGCGAGCACCTCGAGCACTCCGTAGGTGAGGCTGTGCAGCAGCGTGGTGGGATCGGGGAGTTCGCTGACCGAGGTGGGTTGTGGAGCGAAGTACTCACTCAACGTCGTCGTCATCTCGTGGTCCCCCCAGATACAGCTGGTCATCGATGCAATCGTGCGTAGCGAACGTCCCAGAAAGTAGAACACGTCCCCCTCGATCGCGGAACCCGCACCCGCAGATCTGTGGATAACTCAACCGCGCGCGGCGCCGGTGGCCTACTGTCGTTCCCGTGGAATGGGATCACCTCTTCGATGACCTCGAAGGACAGCTCGCTGCGGAGTGGGAGTCCGAGCGCGCCGCCTTGGATGCCGAGTCCGAGCGGCTGCGGATCTCCAAGCTCACCCTGCATGACCGGCTGCGATCGATGACCGCGGGCGAGAACCGCGTCCTGCTGGAACTGACTGGCGGCGAGCACTGGGATGCTGTGCTTCGCGTGATGGGCGCTGACTGGGTCGGGGTGAGTTCGAGCGGAGACCCTCGTCTGCGCCTGGTGCCGTTGAGCGCCGTCACCACGATCGGCAGCGACCACGGCGTACTGCTGTCGAGCCTGTCACCCGCGCACGGCGAGGCGGGTCTGCGCGAGCGCATGACCTTCGGGTTCGTGTTGCGCGATGTCGCGCGCCGTCGCACCCCGGTGACGATCGGTCGCGCGGATGCGGATCCGATGCAGGGCACGATTGATCGAGCCGGCGCCGATCACCTCGATCTCGCGGTGCACGACGTGGGTGAGCCCCGCCGAACACGCGCCGTGCGCGGCTTCCGCAGCATTCCGTTCGCGGCCCTCGCCTGGGTGCGTTTGGAGAGCGCGACCGGCGTCGTGTGAGCGACGCCTCCACGGACGATCGTCAGTTGCGACGGAACGGCGTGGTGCCCCATACCTCGGGAAAGCTGGCTTCGTCCGCCTGTCGCCACAGCGCCATGCGCCGTGCCTCCTCGGACTGCGCGGCCAGGTATTCGGCGATGCTGGATTCTTCGATGCGCCAGCGCGGAGGCGAGCCGAGCTGCGCCCCGCGCAACTGCCCCTCGTGCACAAGCGCGACCACGTCATCGACCTCGATGCTCAGCAACTCAGCGACCTGCGCGGGCGCGAGGAAGCGAGGTGCGGGATCGGATGCTTCGGGCATGCTCTCATTCTCCCCCCACCAGCGGGTGGCGGCACAGCGGGAACGCGGGCATGTGGATAACTTTTCTGCCACGTCCGCGGAATCTGTGACGATGTCTGCATGATGCACTCCCGCGCCCGCAGGCCCGTGTTCGGCGATATCCGATTCGTGATCGGCGTCGTCCTGGTCATCGTCTCCGTCGCGGGCGTCTGGCTGCTCGTCTCTTCTTCTCGCCAGACCGCACCCATGCTGCAGACCACCCGCACGGTCGTTCCCGGCGACACGATCGGCTCGGCGGATCTGCAGGTCGTCGAGGTGAGCCTCGGCGCGCTCGGCGACGAGTACCTGGCACCACACGACCTGGAGCCCGGGTCGATCGCGATGCGCACGATCCCCGAGGGCGAGCTGCTGCCCCGCTCCGCGGTCGGTGACGCGGCGGATGCCCGCTTCACCACCATCGTCGTCGGCAGCACGGCGGTGTCGGAGGGGATGACCGCGGGGACGAAGGTCGAGGTGTGGCATGCCCCCGCGCAGGAGGACGGACGCACATACGACGAGCCGAGGATCCTCGTCGGCGATGCCGTCGTCGTCACCGTCGCCGAGCAGGACGGGATGCTGTCGAACAGCCGCACCGACGTTGAGCTTGCCATCGAACGCAGCGCGGTCTCCGATGTACTCGCCGCTCTCACCGGCGGCGACGCGATCTCACTCGTGCCAGCCGGAGCGGGCTCATGACCTCAGTGCTCATCGCCATCGCGCACGACGACGCCCGGATGCTGGCATCCGATCTCGAACTGGAGGGGTGCGACGTCCGTGCCGTCTCCCCCGATGAGCTTTCCGCCGTCTCACTCGCATCCTTCGATGCCCTTCTGCTGACGCCGAGTCGCACCCTGCTCACCGCAGATCTGGTCGGCGCCTGCGACCGCGCGGGCGTGCGACTTGTGCCGATCGGACCTGCCGACTCGCGTCTGGCTGCGCGGTTCGGGCTCCCCGCTCCGCTGCCGTACGACACGCCCGCTGCGCACATCGTCGCGACGCTGTCGGCTCCGCCGGACACCGCCTCCGCCGACAGCACGCCGCATCGCCCGCCCCGCGTGATCGCGGTGTGGGGTCCGCACGGTGCGCCGGGTCGTACGACGGTTGCGATCCAGCTCGCGGTCGAGCTGGCTCGCGCGGGCCGGCGCACCGCACTCGTGGATGCCGACAGCGTTGCACCCTCGGTCGCGCTGCAGCTCGGGCTGGGTGACGAGTCGCCGGGACTCGCCGCGGCGTGCCGACGAGCCGAGCTGGGCAGCCTCGACGTCGCCGAGCTGACGCGTCTGGCGTCGATGGTCGAGACCTCGGCCGGCACGATCGACGTGCTCAGCGGGTTGAACCGGCCAAGCCGATGGCCTGAGCTTGCCGCAGGCCGTCTGCGAACGACCCTGAGTGTGTGTCGCACGTGGGCGGACGACACCGTGGTCGATGTCTCCGCCGAGTTCGACGAGGATGATGATCCCCTCGACCCCGGTGCCCCGGCACGCCACGCGGCGACAGCGGCGGCGCTGCTCGACGCCGATGAAGTGGTGGCCGTACTCTCGGCCGACCCACTGGGAGTGAGCCGGTTCATTCGCGGTCATGCCGAGCTGCGACATCTGATCGGTGGTACGCCCGTCACCGTCGTGGCGAACCGGGTCCGTCCCGGTCCGCTCGGCATCGATGCGCGCGGCCAGGTGCGCCGCACTCTCGAACGCTTCGCCGGCATCAATGAGGTCGCCTTCGTTCCGCACGATGCCAGGGCTGCGGACGCCGCTGCACTGCACGCACGCGCGATCGCGGATGTCGCTCCCCGCTCTCAGCTGGTCGCCGCCGTCCGTCGCGTGGCCAACGCTCTCGACGCCCGGGCGCCCGTTACTGCCGGTAGCTCGCCAAGAAGTTCCCGAGCCGCTCGACAGCCTCACTGAGCACGCGCGCTTCGGGCAGCGTCACGAACCGCAGGTGGTCGGGTGTCGGCCAGTTGAACCCCGTGCCCTGCACGAGCAGGATCTTCTCGGACACCAGCAGGTCGTACACGAGCTTCTCGTCGTCGCGGATCTCATGCACGTTCGGATCGAGCCGCGGGAATGCGTACAGGGCGCCTTCGGGTTTGACGCAGCTGACCCCGGGGATCGAATCCAGCCCCTGCCACGCGATGTCGCGCTGCTCGTGCAGGCGCCCCGACGACGCGATGAGCGCGTCGATGGACTGCACCCCGCCGAGTGCGGCCTGCACGGCGTGCTGGGCCGGCACGTTGGGACACAGTCGCGTCGAGGCGAGCAACGTGATGCCCTCCAGGAATCCCCTGGCATGCGAGCGCGGACCCGTGATGACCATCCAGCCCGATCGGTACCCTGCCACGCGATAGGTCTTCGACAACCCGTTGAAGGTGAGGCAGAGCAGGTCCGGCGCCAGCGTTGCGGTCGGAATGTGCTCGGCGTCGTCGAACAGGATGCGATCGTAGATCTCGTCGGAAAGCAGCAGCAGCTGGTTCTCGCGAGCGATCTGCACGATCCCTTCGAGCACCTCGCGCGAGTACACCGCGCCGGTGGGGTTGTTCGGGTTGATGATCACGATCGCTTTGGTCTTCGGTGTCACCTTGGCGCGGATGTCTTCGAGGTCCGGCTGCCAGCCGTTCTCCTCGTCGCACAGGTAGTGCACCGGGGTGCCGCCGGCGAGCGAGGTCATCGCCGTCCACAGCGGGTAGTCCGGCGCGGGGATGAGCACCTCATCATCCTCGTCGAGCAGTGCCTGCATCACCATCGTGATCAGCTCGGACACCCCGTTGCCGAGGTACACATCATCGGGGTCGAAACGCGGGAAGCCCTCGATCTGCTCGTAGCGGCTGACGACGGCCCGTCGTGCCGAGATCACACCCTTGCTGTCGCTGTAGCCATGTGCGCTGGGCAACGCGGCGAGCATATCGCGCACGATCTGGTGCGGAGCCTCGAATCCGAAGATCGCCGGGTTCCCGGTGTTCAGTTTGAGGATCTGGTGCCCCTCGGACTCCAGTCGCGCCGCCTCGACCAGTGCCTTGCCGCGGATCTCGTAGAGAACGTTTTTCAGCTTGGAGGACTGGTCCAGTGTGCGGCGGGTCATCCGCCAAGGATACCGGGGCGCGCGGGCGCCCCGGTCCACTGCTACCTCGGGGTTCAGCCCTTCTTGCGCTGCTGGGCCCGGCGCTGCTGACGGTTCTGCCCGGCGGTCTCGGCGCCGGCATCCGCTGCCTGGCCGAAGGCACCACGCGCGTCGCCACCATCGGCCGCCGCGCGGCCGCGCGCGGTCGAGGCGCGCTGCACCTGGCCGCGCTCGTTGCGCACCTCGACGTCTCCGGAATCGTTGGGAGCCGAGTACTCCAGCTTCTGCTCGGGCTGCGAGTCGACGAGCCCCTTGGCCTCGACCTCGGTGTGGTCGTCGCCGGCCCGGCGCACCTGCACCTCGAGGTTGTAGAGGTAGCCGACCGACTCCTCCTTGATCTGCCCCATCATCGACTGGAACATCGCGTAGCCCTCGCGCTGATACTCGATCAGCGGGTCGCGCTGGGCCATCGCCCGCAGGCCGATGCCGTCCTTGAGGTAGTCCATCTCGTAGAGGTGGTCGCGCCAGCGGCGGTCGAGCACCTGCAGAACGACACGACGCTCAAGCTCGCGCGTGGCAGCCTCGCCGAGGGTCTCCTCGCGCTTCTCGTATGCGACGAGAGCATCCGAGAGCAGCTCGCGCTTGAGAGCCTCCGCGCTGATCCCCCCCTTGCGGTCACCTGCCTCAGAGACGACCTCGTCGATCGTGACGTCCATCGGGTAGAGCGTCTTCAGCTCGGTCCAGAGCGCGTCGAAGTCCCAGCTCTCCGCGTGCCCCTCGGCCGTGTGGTCGTCGACGACGCCGGCGATGGCGTCCTCGATGAAGTGCCGCACCCGGTCAGCGATGTCGTCGCCGTGCAGGATCTGCCGGCGGTCGGCGTAGATCGCCTCGCGCTGACGGTTGAGCACGTCGTCGTACTTGAGGACGTTCTTGCGCATCTCGGCGTTGCGCGCCTCGACCTGGGACTGGGCGCTGCGGATGGCGCGGCTGACCATACCCGACTCGATCGGCACATCATCCGGGAAGTTCGTGCGGGCCAGGATCGCCTCGGCCGCGCCCGACTGGAACAGGCGCATCAGGTCATCGGTGAGGCTGAGGTAGAAGCGACTCTCGCCGGGGTCGCCCTGACGGCCCGAGCGTCCGCGCAGCTGGTTGTCGATGCGGCGGGACTCGTGGCGCTCGGTGCCGAGCACGTAGAGGCCGCCGGCCTCGGCGACGCGTTCGCCGTCCTCCGAGACCTTCTTCTTCATCGCCTCGTAGGTCTCCTCCCACGCGGCCTCGTACTCCTCCGGCGTCTCCTCGGGGTCCAGCCCCTTGCCGCGCAGCTCTTGAACGGCGAGGAACTCGGCGTTTCCACCGAGCATGATGTCGGTGCCTCGACCGGCCATGTTGGTGGCGACGGTCACGGCGCCGAGCTTTCCGGCAAGGGCGACGATCTCGGCCTCACGCGCGTGGTTCTTGGCGTTGAGCACCTCGTGCTTGATGCCCTTCTTCGCCAGCAGGCGCGAGAGGTACTCGCTCTTCTCGACGCTGACGGTTCCGACCAGCACCGGCTGGCCGTTCTCGTGACGTTCGGCGATGTCCTCGACGACCTGGGCGAACTTGACCTGCTCGTTCTTGTAGACGAGGTCCGGCTGGTCCTTGCGGATCATCGGCCGGTTCGTGGGGATCGGCACGACACCCAGCTTGTAGGTCGACATGAACTCGGCAGCCTCGGTCTCGGCCGTACCGGTCATGCCGGCGAGCTTGTCGTACAGGCGGAAGTAGTTCTGGAGCGTGACGGTCGCGAGAGTCTGGTTCTCGGCCTTGACGGGCACGTTCTCCTTCGCCTCGATGGCCTGGTGGATGCCCTCGTTGTAGCGTCGCCCGACCAGGATGCGGCCGGTGTGCTCGTCGACGATCATGACCTCGTCGTTCATCACGACGTAGTCGGTGTCCTTCTTGAACAGCGCGAGTGCCTTGATCGAGTTGTTCAGGAACGAGATGAGCGGTGTGTTCGCCGACTCGTACAGGTTGTCGATTCCGAGATAGTCCTCGACCTTCTCGATGCCGGGTTCGAGCACGCCGACCGTGCGCTTCTTCTCGTCGACCTCGTAGTCGACGCCGGCCTCAAGCGTGCGGGCGATCTTGGCGAACTCGGTGAACCAGCGGTTGGCCTCTCCCGAGGACGGCCCCGAGATGATCAGCGGGGTGCGTGCCTCATCGATGAGGATCGAGTCGACCTCGTCGACGATGACGAAGTGGTGGTCGCGCTGGACGAGGTCTTCCTGTCGCCACGCCATGTTGTCGCGCAGGTAATCGAAGCCGAACTCGTTGTTGGTGCCGTACGTGATGTCGCACAGGTACTGTTCGCGCCGAACGGCGGGCGTCTGACCCGACACGATCGTGCCGGTGGTCATGCCAAGCGCGCGGTAGACACGGCCCATGATCTCGGCCTGGTAGCTCGCGAGGAAGTCATTGACCGTGACCAGGTGCGCACCCTTGCCGGGGATCGCATTGAGGTACATCGCCAGCACAGCGGTGAAGGTCTTACCCTCACCGGTCTTCATCTCGGCGATATTGCCGAGGTGGAGGGCTGCACCACCCATGAGCTGGACGTCATAAGCGCGCATACCCAGCGTGCGCTTACCGGCCTCTCGTACGGCGGCAAAAGCCTCGGGCATCAGCTCGTCGAGCGTCGCGCCGTTCTCATAGCGCGCGCGCAGCTCTGCGGTCTCGCCGCGCAGCTCGTCATCGGTGAGCTTCTCGAAGTCGTCTTCCAGCGCGTTCACGGCCTTGACGACCTGCTTCAGGCGCCGGAGGACGCGGCCTTCACCGGCGCGCAGCAGCTTCTCGAGAGGATTCGCCACGGATGTCTCCCTTGGATGTTCGGCCCGGCGACCGTTCCACGCCGGACATACCGTGCCATGCTACCGGCCGACGCGCGGCGGATGCTGTGGATGGGCACGTTCGGGAACGCTGAGGGCGAACGGATGCCCCGCACCACACTGTTGCACCCGTGCACGTTTCCCCATATACATATACGCAGAAATGCAATACCGGCAAACGATCGGAGCGCATCATGTCCGTCCGCCAGAGCCTGCTCGCCATCCTCGACCAGGGACCGTGCTACGGCTATCAGCTACGCGCGGAGTTCGACCGACGGACCGGGTCGACCTGGCCACTGAACGTCGGCCAGATCTACAACACGCTGGAGAGACTCGAACGCGATGGCCTGGTCGAGAAGGGCGATACCGATGAGCACGGCCATGTCTACTACGAGATCACCGGGGCCGGCCGGCTCGAGGTGCAGGCGTGGCTGGACTCACCAGTGCAGCGCGGCACCGGCACCCGTGACGAACTGGCGATCAAGCTGGCGGTCGCAGCGACTCTGCCCGGGGTGGATCCCTTCGTCGTGATCCGCGGCGAGCGCGATGCGGCGCAGGCTCGATGGCAGCGCCTTCACGACAGCGTTCGCAGCGGTGCCGAACCGACGGTGCCCGAAGAACTGGCGCACGCCCTGGTCCTCGACGCACAGCTGTTCGCTGCGGAGGCGGAGCTGCGGTGGCTCGACCACGTCGAGCAGAGACTGCACGGGCATCCATCGCACCTTCGAGAGCTGGAGCTCTCCGCCGAGCGCCCCCGACGAGGACGACCGGTCCGCGAGGTCGCCTGAGCCCCGGCATCCCCCACCCACTCCGTCGAGACCCCCACCTGCTGTCGACACCCCGGGTTATGGACGACCATACCCAGGGGTGTCGGCGGTAGCACGGGGTGTCGGCGCGGGCGTTCGCCGAAGGCGCACCCGCCCACAGCGTCGGCATCGCCTGCTCCCCGTAGGATCGTGGGCATGGCCGGTTTCTGGGGCAGACGCAAACGTGAGCAGGAAGCGCAGCAGGCGCAGGACGCAGATCTGGCGCGCCAGGCGCAGCAGGCGCTGGTCGCGGCGGATGAGCGAATCCGCACGGCCGGCGATGAGCTGGCATTCGCCCAGGCCGAACTCGGCGACTCGCTGACGGCCGACCTGGGTGCGGCGCTGCACGCCGTGCGCACGCATCTGCGCGAGGCGTTCCAGCTGCACCAGCTCAACCACGACGAGATCCCGGACACTGAAGAAGAACTGCGCACCCGCAATGCGCGCATCGTGCAGCTGTGCGAGTGGGCGGACGGCCTGCTCGACGAGAAGACCTCGGCGCTCGCCGACACGATCGCGAAGGTGCGCAACGCTCCGCAAGTGGTCGCGCGTGTGCGTGCGGATGCTGACGCACTGAGCAGCCGGGTGCCGCAGGCGCGCGCCACGATCGAGCGTCTGTCGTCCCGATACGCCGAGTCCGCGATGCACCGCATCTCCTCCGCCGCCGAGGAGTCCGAGCAGCTGATCGCGTTCGCCACACACGGCGCCGATGTCTCTGAGCGTCGCCGTGCTGCACAGCAGAATCAAGAGGCCAACCTCGCGCTGGAGACGGCGACGGAGGCCGTGCGCCGCGCCGGCGCCATCCTCGACGCGGTCGAGGATTTCGAGATCGAGGCGCTGCGTGCCGAGTCGACGCTCGCCGATGTCGTCGCCGATTCGCGCGAGGACATCGCCGCGGCCCGCAACGCTCCGCAAACGCCCGAGGTGGTCGCGGCCACCGCCGCGCTGAATGCTGCACTGCGGGCGCTCACGCCGACCGGCCAGCCCAACGATCCGTTCGCCGAGCTCAGCGATCTGCGCACGGCCAACGCCGCGCTGGATGCGGCCATCGATAAGGCGAACTACCGCGCCCAGCATCCGCTCCCCTCGCTCGAGCACGTGCAGCACTCGCTCGACGATGCCGACCGCCAGCTGGGGGTTGCTCGCGGCCTGATCGCCGGCCACCGCGGGTGGATCGGCGCAGATGCCCGCACCCGCCTGGCCGAGGCTGAGCGACTGCGCACCGATGTGCCCGCGCTGCTCCCCGCCGAGGAGACCCGCGAGCAGGCGCTCTCGGCCGCCCGCCGGGTCGCGCAGCTGGCATCCGAAGCCCTGCAGCTCGCGCAGCGCGACATCGACTCGGCCCGCCCGCAGGATCAGGGCTGGGGCGGCAACCAGGGGTGGGGCCCGGGCGGCCGACGCGGCGGCGGTGGCGGCGACATCGTCAGCGGCGTACTCGGCGGACTCGTCATCGGCAGCATCCTCGACGGCATCTTCGACTGACGCCGCCACTCGCATTCAGACGAAGGCGCCGCCGGGCTGAGCCCGGCGGCGCCTTGCTGTGTGCGGCTACTCAGGCCGTGCGGCGGCGCACCACCATCAGCGCGCCTGCGGCCGTCAGGACGAACGCGACGAGCAGCACACCAAGCACGCGCAGGGTGTCAGCACCCGTCGTGGCCAGTTCGCCGTCCGAGCCGGCATCCGCCGCGCCATCGCCGGAATCGATCGGCTCCTCCGGATCGGTCGGCTGCTCCGGATCGACGGGCTTCTCCGGATCGGTCGGGACCTCGGGGTCCGTCGGAACCTCCGGATCGGTCGGCACCTCCGGATCAGCGCGGACGGTGATGATGTGCTCGACCTGCTCGCCGCCCACCGTCAACCGGATCGTCGCGGTTCCCTCGCCGGTCGCCGTGAGCATTCCCGTGACCGGGTTCACTCGCAGCACAGCCGCCGGCACAGCCTCAGCGGCGCTGAACGCCCGTGCCCCGCTGGGCACGACCGAGCCGTCATCGACGACCACCGCATCGCCGCCCCACTGGGCGCTCATCGGCCACCCCACCGGCACGATGCGGCCGCCGTCCTGCGAGATCGTCGCATCGATCGACACGCTCTCGCCGACCGTCATCGCCGCAGGGATCGGCACACTCGCCCCGAGGGTGACCGCATCGACGCGCGGCGTGACCTCTGCCCGCATCCAGTCGGTGCGGCTGACCACCGGATCAGGCGCGTCGCCGACGACACCCGCCCCGGGCTCGATGCCGAGCATCGCCCAGCCGGTGAAACCACCGTTCTCCGGCAGACCGGAGGGCGACTTGCCGCTGTTTCCGGTGAGCAGGTTCGACACGCCGTCGAAACTCGACGCGTGGAACACCCCAGCGTGCGCGCTCACGGCAGCGATCGACTTGCCCGTGTCCGCGCGGAACTCGGCGAGACGCTCCGCGAACCGGCGCGCCTCCAGGCGATCCGAGATCTGGCTGTCCTTGCTGGGCTTCGGGTCATCGACAGGATGGTGCGCGAAGACCAGCACGCCGGTGATGTCATCGTCATTGCCGGCCGTGGCCAGAGCCTGCTCCAGGAATCGCAGCTGCGTCGGATCGGACCGGTTGAACGACCCGTGTGAGGTGTCCAGCGTCACGATGAGTGTGCTGCCCACGCGTGTGCTGTGTCGCGTCGGACCGAACTCGTCGATGAAGTTCTGAATCGGACCGCCCATCACCTCGTGGTTTCCCGGCACATAGATCCACGGCAACCTGTCGCCGATCTCCTCGTCGAGGATCCGGCGCGCGAGGTCGAAGTCCTCAGGCGCGGCCTCATCGACGAAGTCTCCGGTGATGATGAACATCTCCGGTTCCGCGGCGAGGATCTCGCGGAGCGTCTGCCGAGCGCCCTGCACATTCGGCCCATCCGGGTTGCGCGCGACGAACTGGGCGTCGCTCATCACCGCGATCCGCTGCGTGCGGTCATCGACCGTGCCGTTGGTGACGATCACCGCGTCGTGAACCGCTTGTGCGACGGGCTGTTCGACATCAGGTGCCACGACAGCGGTCAGCCCGGCGAACATCGTCTCACCCTGATACTGGCGCGCCCCGGAGGTCTCCATCATCCGCACCCGCTGGATCGAGAGCGGGAACGCGGTTCCGGTCGGCACCGGGAACCTGACCTGCTGCCACCCCGTCCAGCCGGTGTGGGGGCCGTCGAGGTTCATGGTGGTGCCATTGCCCGTCTTGACCTGCAGCCGCGGCCACGTCGCGTTGCCGTCACCATGAAGCCACATCGTGATCGCCTGCGGCTGCCCCGGCACCTCGATGCCCTCCGGTGCTACGGCATAGGCACCGCGCGTGCCCGTCGAACTGGCGAAGTCGTAGGTGAGCTTCAGCGCCGTCAGACCGTCCGGCCCCTCGGCCGTGCTCAGCGTGCCCGTGGCGCGGTCCGAGCGGAAGATCCACTCGGTCGCGTCGGCCAGATCGGTGATCCCCCGCTCTTCCAGGCCGACGGTCACGGCGACATCAACGCGATGCTCACCGACCGAGAAGCTCACGGTGGCGGCTCCGGAGGCCGTCTCCGGCACAATCGTGAAGGCGTCCCGACCATCGGACTCCACCCGCACATCTGCACCCGAGGTGACGGTGATGTCGCGCGCTTCCATGGGCGCGGTGAACCCATCGGCATCCACACCCGTGATCCGCACCGTCGCCGTGGACGCGGCGTCCTCCAACGCGATCACGCTGCTGCTCGCCCGCAACTGGTGCAGAGCACCGAGCACGCGCAGCGAGACCGTGGACGAGTGCCCCTCGGCGGCGAACGTGACGGGCGCTCGTCCGGCGGTGATCCCCGTCACGACCGCGGTCGCGCCATCGAGCAGGGTCAGTTCAGCATGATCACCGGTCACGTCGAACTCTCCCGTCGCGGGAACAGCCGTCAGGTTGGCGTCCAACCCCGTGGCGGAGAGCGTGCGCGACAGGCCGGGGAAGACGTTCGTCGCGGTATCCGCGTCGATCACGGGCGTGACCGCCACGCCCTCGACGCCGCCCTCCGGCGCCGTCGACGAGAACACCAGGCTGTTGGGTACGCTGCGCAGCACTCCATCGGAGGGAGCGTTGGCGACACTCAGCGCGGTCGTTCCCGGTTCACGCAGCAGCAGCGAGCTGGAGCCGCCGCCGTCGAGGTTGACGGCGTTGTGCGCGCCGAGCTCGACGAGGAACTCACCGAGCTCATCCAACCGCATTCCGCGAGAGTGGCTCTGTCGGCCATCGATCGAGACGATGTAGACCGTCGTTCCGTCGGCGCTCACCCCCGCGGCCGTGCGCGGCTCGCTCGAGCCGTTCTGACCGACGACCGTGCCGTCGACGACGAGTCGCTGGTTGCCGCTGATCGCCATGTCCACGTCAGCATCCGCGCGCACCGTCACAGGTAGCGGGTCGCCGACGGCGACACCGGCGAGCAGATCGACGGCCGCTCCCCGCGCGAGCAGGATCCCGGTGCCGGTGGGGATGGCGGCCGGTTCGGTGATCTCAGTCAGATCGGAGCTGAAGCGGGCAACCTGCCCGTCGCGGATCTCGACGCGCAGGAAGGAAGGGTCGATGTTGGCCGGTCCGCCGATCGCCCGCGCCAGTGGATACTCCCCCCAGATGGACGTGAAGTACCCCAGCCCGCCAGCCGGGATCGAGATACTGTTCACCCCCGCGACGGCGTGCGTCACCTCGCCGATCTCGACCGTGGCCGCCGAGCTCAACCGCTGCACAGCCGCGATGCCGGCAGAGAGCGTGAGGCTCTCGGTCGGTGCCGGGCTCGTGGTCTTCAGACCATCCGCCACCGAGATATTGGTGCCCTGCGCGACACCGGAGTTGTTGATGTCGAAGAACGAGCCGTTGACCGCTGCGACAGCGCTCTCTCCCAGCGCATGCTCCGTCAGCGGTGCGGGCCGGCTCAACGCGCCCGAGTCACTGATGTCCATCTGCAGCGTCGAGGTGGACAGGTCGGCGACCAACACGTCGCCGGTGACCCAGCCCTCCGGCTGCAGACGATCGAAGCTGGTCGCCTCCAGACCGGGGGCGATACGGCGTGTATCAGCCCGCAGCAGGCTGGACTCGCCGTTGTCGAGATCGAGCCCTCCGGTGTCCGGGGCCGCATAGGCTGCGGGCTGCGGGGGTACGGCCACCACACCGACGGTGAGCCCCAATGCGAGCCCAACAACCACCGTGGATTTAAGACGGGATAACGACGACGAAGCCACGAGAACAGTTCACCTTTCGAGTTGTCAAGCGCCGTACGGGGAAGTCCGGTGACGGCCTGAACGGCCACGCCGGGGCGCCACGGCGAAGCTACTCATGCCCGGTGACGCCGGGATGAACCACAGATGACCGGGCGTTCGCGCACACGAAAGGCCCCGGTGAGCGAGTGCTCACCGGGGCCTTTCAGACGTGCTGTGCGGGACCTTCCCGTCCGGACGACATCTCGGAGTGCGGGGCGCCGCCCGCCGGTCGGGATCCCGCTGTCAGGACGCGAGTGCCTCGGCGGGTGGTGCCGCGGTCGTGAGCGAGATCACGCCGTAGTCCCAGCCCTTGCGCCGGTAGACGACGCTGGGGTGGTCGGTGCGGGCGTCCACGAACAGGAAGAAGTCGTGGCCCACGAGCTCCATGCGGTCGACGGCTTCTTCGACCGTCATCCACTCCGCATCGAAGTTCTTCGTGCGGATGACCACGGGCGAGTACTCCTCCTCTTCCTCAGCCACGGGCACTGCGCCGGTCGCGACGGCCTGCAGCACGTCGACGGATGCCGGCTGCACGTCGATTCCCGCGAGTGCGCCGATGCCCTTCTCGAAGTGCGGCCCGCGGCTCTGGTTGCGGCTGTCGATGCGCTTCTCCTTGGCGCGTCGCAGCTGCTCGGCCAGCTTGTCGAGTGCCATGTCCAGCGCCGTGAACTTGTCGGGGTCGATCGCCTCGGCACGAACGACCGGTCCCTTGCCGAGCAGGGTGAGCTCGACCGTCTCATCGGGACGACGACCGTTGCGGTAGGCGCGGTGCGTGACCTTGATCTCGAGTCGCATCGCTCGCGGTGCGAGCGTCTGGATACGCGCTGTCTTCTCCTCGACAACCGTCCGGAACCGATCGGAGATGCTCACTCCGACGCCGACGATGCTCGTTTCCATCACTGCCTCCTTGTCCCGGTCCACCCGGCCAAGGGCGGACCGCGGTCGCCTTGTGACCCCCTACGCTAGTCCCCGTTCCGGCTCATGTCACTACCCGCGAGCCGTGTCTTTTCAGAAGTTTCCGGTGAGCTCGATTCGACGTGGTGTCGCGGCGAGCGCAACCGCTCCGATCGGGTTCAGCCCGGCCGCACGCAACGCCCGCGCGGCCTCATCCAGCGTGGCCCCGGTGGTCACGACGTCGTCGAAGATCACCACCCGGGTGCCAGGCGCAGCACCGCCGCGCACACGCAGGCTGCCGGCGACGTTGCGCGCGCGTGCCTCGCGGTCGAGCGCGCGCTGATCCCGGGTGCGACGTGCGGATGCCAGCATCCGATGCGCACGGAGTCCCGCTCTGCGCACGAGCAGCTCCGGCACGCGGTATCCGCGCCGCCGGTACGCGGCGCGGCTGGTGGGGACGGGCACGACGGCGGCATCGGCTTCGGCGAGGATGCCGGCGACGGCGGCTCCGAGCGGATGCGCGAGCATCGTCGCGCCGTCCTCCTTGAGACGTCGGATGCTCCGCGCCGCCACACCTTCGTACGTCAGTGCTGCCCGCACAGCAAGGCCTTGCGGGGTCGATACGAGGATCGGCTGCGGCGCCAACAGCGACCGGCACGAATCGCACAGGAGCGCGCCGGGAAGATCGCATCCTGGGCACGTCGCCGCCAGAAGGAAGGCAAGTGCCTCCCGCCCGAGCCGGGCCCAACCATCGGCGTCCATGCGTTGACACTGGCGCACATGCACACACCGCAGAGGCCGCCAACGCGCATTCCGTGCACAACCTGCCCGATCCCGTCCGATGTGCACGGACGGTCAGCGAGTGTTCAGTACCCGGCGCGGGTTCCCAGCACGAGCACGTCTTCCACGGCCTTCTGCCAGGACGAACCGCGCAACGCGTACACGGATCCGTCGTCGGACAGCACACGCAGGCCGGTCGTCGTCCGTGCCCCCGCCAGCGAGACGGCGTCCACCGGAGCTGGTGAGGACGAGGCCGGACCACCGATCACATACGTGGTCAGCGTGGAATCCGGCGCAGTGGTGAGCACGGCGACCGAGTCCGAGCCGACCCATGCCAGCCCACGGCCCGGACCGTTGAGCACCGCGATCTCGGGTATCTCTGACGAGAGTGCGAGCGGCACCCCGACTTCATCGCGGATGATCGACGCGACCAGCAGGCGGTGTTGCCCACCGTTCGTGACGATCGCGGCGACCCTCGCGCCGTCCGCGGCCACGCGCACGTGGCTGATCTGCTCCGCCCCCGGCCACGCACCCGCGACGGAGTGCGGGACGACATCGGTGCT
This sequence comes from Microbacterium esteraromaticum, assembly GCF_028747645.1. Classification (NCBI taxonomy): domain Bacteria; kingdom Bacillati; phylum Actinomycetota; class Actinomycetes; order Micrococcales; family Microbacteriaceae; genus Microbacterium; species Microbacterium esteraromaticum. The sequence goes on along the minus strand of NZ_CP118100.1, from coordinate 1,164,022 downwards.
CCAGGCCTGCAGATCGGCGGGAGTACCGCGCGGTACCGACCACGCGTAGCCGTACGGGTCGAGCGACGGCACGATCAGCCCTGTTCGGCTGTCAAGCTCGGTCGTGCGCCCATCGCGCACGGCGTACACGTGCCCGTCCTGCAGCTGCGTCGCCGCGAGCAGCGCATCGAGCGACACGTCGATCGAGCGCAACGGTGAGGCGATCGCGTCGATCTGCGCGCTGAGGCCCGTCACGGGAGCGACCTCGCCAGCAGAGGCCGTGCCGAACGCATCAGAGGTCTGCACCATCACGCCCGGGTCGGTGATCGGTTGGTCAAGCGACACGGTGCCGGCATCCAACGGCGCGCCCTCGACGAAGAACCTGACCTCGGCGACACCGGTTCCGGAGAGGCTCTCTTCCAGTTGCGTCCGCATCCGCGCGAGCACGGTGCCGGATGCCGACAGCGCCGACCGGGACAGCGACACCGAAGCGACCCTCGAAGAGTCGATCGGTACGGCGTCACCGACGAGCGACACATCGGCCGGGAACGCCGTGCGCACTGCGGGGTCGAGCCAGTCACTGGGCGTTCCCGAGATCAGCGAGCGGGTAACAGTGCTGGCCATCGCTTCTAGCCGTGGGAACCAGCGCACGTCGGGGACGAGGTGATTCCAATTCGGGTCGAAGTACTTCAGTGAGAACTTCTCATAGACCTGACCGAACGTCCCGATATCCAGCGTGATGCCGTCCTGTGCCTCGGAGATGCGCCACTCACCGCCTTCGGGCCGGACGAGCCGGTAGGTGGCCTTGGCCGTGCCGTCTGCGGCCGTGTACGCGCCATCGCCGTCCACGCCGGCGATCTGCTCGAGCTGAACCGTGACCTCCGCCGTCGTCGCCGACTCGTCGTCCGCGTCCACCGTCGAGGTGAACTCTCTCGTGAGGATGGACGAGTCGATCGCGACTCCGCTGTCAGGATCCCACTCGGGAGAGAACTCCTCAGTCAGGAACTGATGCGCGATCTCCCAGTTGTTCCGCGGCGTCATCGACGCCTCCAGGAAGCGCGAGACGATCTCCTCGGGTCCAGCCCCCGGTTCGGGACCGCGCGCGATCGGCGTGAAGCTGGTGGCGTCACCGTCCTCGCCGACGGGAAGCCCGGCGTTGGGAGGTCCGGATGTGGGCAACCCGGCGCATCCCGCCAGAAGCAGCCCCGCCGCGAGTACCGCGATCAGGCGGATGCCGATGCGCAATCTCATAGTCGTCCCCCCTCGATGTCCGGTGTCGGCGGTATGACGATCGGCTGCGTAACGTCTCCCAGTCCCGGCAGCGTCTCCTGCGGCTCCAGCGGCACGGGTCCCTGTCCGGTGGGCATCGAATCGCCGGAGCGCGGAATCGTGAGGACGAAGTTTGTTCCCACGCCGAGCTCGGACCAGACCTCCAGGTTGCCGCCGTGCAGTTTGGCGTCGCCCAGGGCGATCGACAGGCCGAGCCCGGTGCCGCCGATGGTGCGCCTGCGCGACGGATCGGCGCGCCAGAACCGGTCGAAGACGCGTTCGGCGTCTTCGGAGCGCATCCCGAGTCCGAAGTCACGCACGCCGACGGCGACGGCATATTGATTGCTGTCCACCGTGATCACGACGGGCCGCCCTTCGCCGTGCTCGACCGCGTTGCCGATGAGGTTTCGCAGCACACGGCGAACCCGTCGCGGGTCGAGATCGACCGGTGAGTACCCACCGGGAGCCACCATGCGCAGTTCGGTGTCGTGCGCCGTCGCGAGCGGACGCAGCTCATCGACGATCTCCTCGGCCAGCTGTGCGAGGCTCGTCGCCTCGACCTCCAGTTGCACCGAACCGGCGTCGTACCGGCTGATCTCGAGCAAATCGGAGAGCAGCAGCTCGAAGCGCTGCACCTGGGTGTGCAGGAGCTCTGCGGTGCGCGCCGTCGTGGGATCGAACTCATCCTTCTGATCGTTGATCATCTCGGCCGCCAACCGGATCGTCGTCAACGGAGTGCGCAGCTCGTGCGAGACGTCCGAGACGAACCGCTGCTGCACGAGCGAGAGCTCCGCCAGCTCGCGGATCTGACTCTCGATGCTGTCGGCCATAGCGTTGAACGAACGTCCAAGCGTCGCCAGTTCGTCCTCACCACGGACGGGCAGCCGTACTTCGAGATCGCCGGACGCCAGGCGCGCACTGGTCTCGGCCGCTTCGATGATCGGCCGAGACACCGACCGCAGCACGAGCCACGAAATGCCCGCGATGATCGCCACGAGTGTGATCCCCGCCAGCCACAGCGTGCGTTGAACGAACAGCAGCGTCTCATCGGCGTCAGCGAGATCGTACGCGAGATAGATGTCGTACGACCCGACATCGCGGATGGTCAGCATCTGCCCGACGACGATGCCCGCGGTCGTGGTCCCATCGTCCTGAGGTAACGCCACCGACTGCCACGCCTGGCGGCCAGGCACCGTCACGACGCGCGTGCGCAGTTCGTTGCTCAGTGTCGGGAACGGCCGCAGGCTGCGGAACCCCGACGGGGCGAACCCGTCGCCTGCACTCTCGGCGAAGAACCCGACGATCCGGTCGGTGGAGGCGGCGCGTCCGAGCACGCGCTGCGCCTCGCCCCACAGGGCGGCGGTCGCCGCACGATCATCGCCGACCTGCGCGGAGTCGAGGAGCTTCTGCGCCTGCAGCACCGACACCTGCGCATTGTGCAGCGCTTCGTCTTTGCGCGATTCGAACAGGTCATTGCGGATGACCAGCGCCATGGCCACACAGGTGATGAAGATCGCCAGTGCCGTGAGCAGCATGGTGATCGCCGTCGCACGGAACCGCACCGAACGCCGCCACTCCAGTCCGAGTGCGATCTGCCACCGGCGCGGAGCCCGCCACAACGATGGCGGCACCGGCGTCGGATTCGTCGCGGTCACCCGCGGTCCCCTATCCGACGCTCCCGGCCCGGTAGCCCACGCCCCGCACCGTCATGACGATCCGAGGGTTGTCCGGATCCAGTTCCACCTTGGCGCGCAGGCGCTGCACGTGCACGTTGACCAGCCGGGTGTCAGCCTTGTAGTGATAGCCCCACACCTGTTCGAGCAGCATCTCGCGCGAGAAGACCTGCTGCGGCTTGGACGCCAATGCCACCAGCAGCTGGAACTCCAGCGGCGTCAGCGCGATCGGCGCGGTGCCGCGCCGCACCTCGTGCGCGTCGACGTCGATCGTGAGATCGCCGATGCGCAGCACCTCGGAAACGCTGTCGGGCGTGGGGCGAAGCCGCGTGCGGATGCGGGCGACGAGCTCTTTGGGATTGAACGGCTTGACGATGTAGTCATCAGCGCCGACCTCGAGGCCGCGCACGACGTCGGCCGTGTCGCTGCGAGCGGTGAGCATGATGATCGGTACGCCCGACTCGCCTCGGATCCGGGTGCAGATCTCGATGCCGTCCATGCCCGGCAGCATCAGATCGAGAAGGACCAGGTCGGGACGCGCGGTGCGCCATTCGTCGACGGCTTGCGCACCATCGGCACAGAAGAGCACGTCGAACCCTTCAGTGCGCAGGACGATACCGATCATCTCGGCCAGCGCCGTGTCGTCATCGACGACCAGGATTCGCGAGGTCATATTTCTACCCTGCCTCCGCTTTCTCTGTTCGTGCGGACGGCGGGATCCCCATGCTGCCGCAACGCCGTTCAGCCTACTTGAGATTCGTTCCGGCTCCCAGGAGCCCGCGCACGGCGTGATCGGACGTGTGCCACGATGGGACAGGCACAGGGAGGGAGTGCGCATGAGTGGTCAGACCTGGACCCCGGCACCGAAGAAGGGCGCCATACCGCTGCATCCAATGACGTTCGGGACGATCCTGGGTCGCTCGTTCGCCGCGCTTCGTCACAACCCCAAGGTGTTGTTCGGTTTCGCGGTGGGCGTGCAGTTCGGCATCACTCTCGTGGCGATCGCCGTGACCCTGCTGGTGACGTTCTTCACCGCCGCGCGCATCGAGAGCGTGCCGGCCGGCTCGCCGGATCGGGGCCCGATCATCGCCGGTTCGATCGCGCTGGGCATCGTGGTGGCGATCGTGGTCACCCTGGCCAGCGTCGCCTTCACCGTCATCGTGCAGGGACTGGTGGCCGCCGACGTGTCTTTCGCCGCGCTCGGCCGCAAGGCTCCCCTGCGTCCGCTGTGGCACCGAATGCGCCCGTCGTTCTGGCGACTGTTCGCCTTCGCCCTGCTGCAGGGCTTCGCGGTGTTCATCTGGTTGCTCGCGCTGACCGGGGTCGTGATCGGAGTGATGGCGAGCACCGGATTCGAGGGTGCCGGCATTGCGATCGGCGTCCTGGTGGCTGTGCTGCTCGTGCTCGGCAGCATCCCCCTCCTGGTCTGGTTGGGCACGAAGCTGCTGGTCGTTCCCGCCGCGCTCGTCCTCGAGCGCGCAAGCATCCCGCAGGCGATGGTGCGCTCGTGGCGGCTCATCCGCGGTCGGTTCTGGCCAGCGCTCGGTGTCATGTTCCTGATCGGCGCGATCATGGGTCTCGCCGCTCAGATCGTCAGCATTCCCGGTAGCGTGCTCAGCACTCTTCTCGGCGGCGTGCTGGCACCGACCGGAGCCCAAGACGCGACTGCGGTCATCGTGCTCGTGGCGGCGACGATCCTGCCGCAGGCACTCGTCTTGGCATTGCAGGCCATCACCCTGGTCGTGCAGGGCACCGGGGCGACGCTTATCTACCTCGACAGCCGCATGCGCTACGAGGGGCTGGACCAGACCCTGATCCGCCATGTCGAGCGTTCGTCTGTCGGGGTGGCCGATGAGGACCAGGGCGACCCCTACGCGGTCGATCCGACTCGAGCGGTCTCGAAGAACCCGCCGCTTGCCCAGCCGGCCCCGGCACCGGGGTACGTGGCATATCCGACGCCTCAGCCCGGATACGCACCTCAGCCCGGGTATGCACCGCAGCACGGAAACGCTCCCGCCGCGTCCGCTACGCCGCCACCGCCGCCCGCTCCCCCGGCGCCCCCGGCACCCGCCCCGCAGCCGCCCTCGGCACCGCCGCAGAGCTGGGCGGCGCCCGGCGGCTCGGAGTGATGAACCTGCTGTTCGCCAGTGACGTCCTCGTCCCCGACGGCGACGAAGCCCGCGAGCGAGCACAAGATGAGCTGTCTCGCGCGGAGTACCAGGCCGCCACGCCGACCTGGTTCGATCGGCTGGCCGCAGACGTGGCCGAGTGGTTCTTCGGCCTGTTCCGCGGCGACGGCGCGGGTGCGGTCGCTCCGGTCGCGGTGACGATCATCGTCATCATCATCGTTGCAGCCCTCCTCGTCGCACTCGCGATCTGGGGTCGCCCGAGGGCCTCTCGCTCGGTGCGTCGCCGCGCCGAGCTGCTCGGCGAGCAGGATGACCGCACGGCCGCTCAGCTACGTGCCGAAGCCGAACGCCGCGCGAAGGCACACGACTGGGACGGCGCGGTCGTGCTGCGGTTCCGTGCTCTGGCCCGCAGCCTGATCGAACGCGACGTGATCGAGCCCGCACCCGGCGCCACGGCACAGGCCATCGCGCGCGAAGCCAGTGTCGCCTTCCCTGGCTTCGGCGATCGGCTGCACTCCGCCGCAACGGCGTTCGACGCGGTGCGCTACCTCGACCGCCCCAGCGATGCCACGGCGTACCGGGTGCTCGCCGAGACTGACGACGACGTGCGTGCGAACGCACCGACGGATGCCGCTGCCCCGGCGGTTCCGGCATGAGCGCGATGACCGACGACACGAACACGGCGGAAGACGCCGTCGGGCATTCCACCGCTGCCGTACCACCGCGAGGTCGTGTGGGGCGCGCCCTGGCGTGGTTGTCGATCGTCGTCATGGTGGTTGTCCTCACCCTCATGACCCTGCGGCTGCTGACCATTGCCCCCGACCTGAGTGGCCCGCTCAACCCCGAGAGCCCCGGCCCGAACGGCGCCAAGGCGATCGCCGAGTTGACCCGGCAGGAGGGCGTGCAGATCGAGATCACGCGCAGCCGCGCCGTCGCCGCGGCCGAGGTCGGGCCGGACAGCACGCTCGTGCTCACCGATCCGGCCGCGCTCAGCGATGCCGCGGCGCTGGAGCTGATCGAGAGCGCGGATCGCGTCGTCCTTCTCACCAGCAGCGCGCGGATGCTGCGCCTGCTCGACCTCGGCGAGCGGGGCCTCCCGACGGGGCTCGTGTCAGCCGGTTGCGACCTCGCCGAGTTCGCGCGCGTCGGATCGATCGACGCCGACCGTGCGTTCACGCCCGCGTCCGGCGTGATCGGCTGCTTCGCCGACACCAGCGGAGACGCGGCTGTGCTGCGCAGCACGGATACCCAGACCGGCCGGTCTGTCACCATGGTCGATGCCAGTGGCCTGCTCACCAATCAGCATCTGGCAGAGAACGGCAACGCCGCCCTCGGGCTGGCGCTGCTCGCCCAGACCGATGAGGTCGTCTGGTACGTCCCCACCTTCGAGGACGGCGACCGTACCGACGGTGGCCCCGCAGACCTCGGTGACCTGACCCCGGACTGGCTGACCCCCGTGATCCTGCTGTTGCTGCTCGCGGGCGTCGCCGTGGTGGTGTGGCGCGGGCGCCGGTTCGGGCCGCTGGTCACCGAATCCCTGCCGGTGACGGTGCGGGTGTCGGAGACCATGCACGGGCGCGCGCGCCTGACCGCGAAGTCCGCAGACGCCGCGCACGCGGCATCCGCGATCCGTGACGGCAGCCGGCGTCGCCTCGCCGCCCGACTCTCACTGAGCCCGACAGCAGGAGCACACGAGGTCGCGGATGCCGCCGCCGACCGGTTGCGGGTGCCCCGCGGCTCGCTGCACGAGCTGCTCGCCGGCTCCCCACCGCACAGCGATCATGACCTCGTCGATATCGCCCGCAGACTCGCCGACCTCGAGACGGCTGTCGACGCAGCCGTCCACACCGAAAGGAACCTCCCGTGAGCGACGAGACCATGAACGCCACGACACCCACCGATGACGACTCGCTGCGTCAGGCGATGCACCGGGTGCGCACCGAAGTCGACAAGGCCGTGGTCGGCCAGGCCGGCACGGTCACCGGTCTGCTCGTCGCTCTGCTCGCCCGCGGGCACGTACTGCTGGAGGGTGTCCCCGGCGTGGCGAAGACACTGGTCGTGCGCAGCTTCGCGCGGGCTGTCGGCCTGGACACGAAGCGCGTGCAGTTCACCCCCGATCTGATGCCCGGTGATGTCACGGGTTCGCTGGTGTACGACGCGCGCACCGGAGAGTTCGAGTTCCGTCCCGGCCCCGTCTTCACCCACATTCTGCTCGCGGACGAGATCAACCGCACGCCGCCGAAGACCCAGGCGGCGCTGCTGGAGGCCATGGAGGAGCGCCAGGTCTCGGCAGATGGCGCGAGCCGCACGTTGCCCGACCCGTTCCTCGTCGCCGCGACACAGAACCCGATCGAACACGAGGGCACCTACACGCTGCCCGAGGCGCAGTTGGACCGCTTTCTGATGAAGCTGGTCGTCGGGATGCCCGAGCGTGACGCCGAGGTGTCGGTACTGCGTCTGCACGCCGACGGGTTCTCGCCCCGCCTGCTCACGGGTGTCTCGGCGGTCGTCACCGCCGACGAGATCCGCGCCGCACAGGACGCCGCGGCCCGAGTGCAGGTCACCGACGATGTGCTGGGCTATGTCGTCGATCTCGCGCGCGCCACCCGCAGTGCGCCGTCGGTCGAGCTGGGAGCGAGCCCGCGCGCCGCGACCGCGCTGCTGGCCGCGGCCAAGGCGTGGGCCTGGCTGAACGCATCCAGCGCCGTTACCCCCGACCATGTGCAGACCATGCTCATGCCGACGTGGCGCCACCGCCTGCAGTTGCGTCCGGACGCGCAGATGGAGGGCGTCACCGCGGATGCCGTGCTGCAGTCGGTCGTGCAGCAGACTCGGGTACCGATCTGACATGTTCGTCTCTGCACTGCTCGCTCCGCTGATCGCGCTGGGCGTCGTCCCGGTCGTGCTGCTGAGCAGCATCGGCGTCTCCCCCTGGCTGTCGACACTGGGGTGGTTGTTGCTATGCGCCGCGCTGGTCGCGACGGACGTTGTGCTGTCCGCCGCCCCGCGCGCTGTCGCGATCACCCGGCGGGTGCCGGAGCGGGCGCGCCTCGGCGAGCCGGTCACGGCGAGCGTCGCGGTGCAGAACCTCGGCACTCGCACGGTGCACGGCTGGTTGCGGGATGCCTGGCAGCCCACCGCGGGCGCCCCGGACAGCCGTTCCCCCCTGAGCATCCCGCCGGGTGAGCGTCGCCGCGTGCACATCGAGTTGCATCCTCGGCGACGTGGCGAACTGCGCAGCGAGTTCGTCGTGGTGCGTTCGCGAGGCCCGCTGGGGCTGGGCGGTCGCCAGTCCCGGCACGACGTGCCCGGCGCGCTGCGGGTGCTCCCCGCCTTCACGTCGCGCAAGCACCTACCGTCACGCCTCGCTCGTCTGCGCGAACTGGATGGGAACACGTCAATCCAGGTGCGCGGGCAGGGCACCGAGTTCGACTCGCTGCGCGAGTATGTGCGCGGTGACGACATCCGCTCGATCGATTGGCGGGCAACGGCGCGCGCCGGCACCACCATGCTGCGCACGTGGCGTCCCGAGCGCGACCGCCAGGTGGTGATCGTGATCGACACCGGCCGCACGGCAGCGGCTCGCGTCGGCGACGGGACGCGCCTGGATGCCTCTATCGAGGCCGCTCTGCTGCTGGCCGCTCTCGCGAGCCGTGCCGGTGACCATGTGCATCTGCTGATGTACGACCGCGTCGCCCGGGCGCGCGTGAGCGGTGTCGATGGTGCGAGCCTGCTCCCCGCGCTCACGGACGCCATGGCGCCGGTGCACCCCCGTCTGGTTGACACCGACTGGGCGAGCGCGTTCGCCGCTGTGCGTTCGCTGACGACGCGCCCGTCGCTGATCGTCGTGCTCACCGCGCAGGATGCAGCCGAGTCGGCCCGTGGTTTCCTCGGTGCCTTCCCCACCCCCTCGCGCGCGACGACGGTGTTGGTCGGTTCAGTCACCGATGAAGAAGTCGAACAGCTCGCTCGGCAACGAGCGTCGCGCGCCGATGTCTACCTGGCCGCCGCCGCCGAGCAGACACTGCGAGACGCGCGGACCGTGTCGGATGCCATCCGCCGTGCCGGCAGCGAGGCGATCGCCGCCGACCCCGAAGCGCTACCACCCCGAATCGCCGACCGCTATCTGGAGCTGAAGGCCGCCGGACGCCTGTAACCTGCATTTAACCGAATGGTTCCTTTATCTGAATGATTCAGAATAAGGTACGATGGAGTCATGTCCTCCCCCGCGCTCGCCGACTTCCCCGCGCTGCTGCGCGGCGCCGGCCTGCGCGTGACGACGCAACGGGTGCACGTACTCGACGCTCTTCGTCGGCATCCGCACTCCTCCGCCGACACGATCTTCGCCGGCATCCGCGACAGCCTTCCCGGCATCGCCGCAGGCACCGTTCACGGCATCCTGAACGACCTGACCGACGCCGGCGTCGTCCGCCGTGTCAGCCTGCCCGACGTCGGCAGCGCCCTTTACGAACTGCAGGGCGACGACAACCACCACCACCTGCAATGCGTGCAGTGCGGTCGTGTCGAGGACGTCCCCTGTGCGATCGGCGCGGCCCCCTGCCTTCATCCCTCTCACGACCACGGCATGCGAATCCTCGAAGCCGCGGTCACCTACCGAGCCCTCTGTCCCGAATGCGAAAGGAACGGCAATGGCTGACAAGCCCGCAACCACCACTCAGACAGGAACCCCGGTCGCCAGCGACGCGCACTCGCTCACCGTGGGCGCCGACGGCGTCACCGCGCTGCACGACCGCTACCTGGTCGAGAAGCTCGCGTCGTTCAACCGCGAGCGCGTTCCGGAGCGCAACCCGCATGCCAAGGGCGGCGGTGCCTTCGGTGAGTTCGAGGTCACCGAGGACGTCTCGGCGTACACCCGCGCCGCGGTCTTCCAGCCCGGAGCCAAGAGCGAGACGCTGCTGCGCTTCTCGTCGGTCGCCGGTGAGCAGGGCTCGCCCGACACCTGGCGCGACGTGCGCGGCTTCTCGCTGCGCTTCTACACCACCGAGGGCAACCTCGACATCGTCGGCAACAACACCCCGACGTTCTTCATCCGCGACGGCATCAAGTTCCCCGACTTCATCCACTCGCAGAAGCGCCTGGGCGGTTCGGGCCTGCGCAACGCTGACATGCAGTGGGACTTCTGGACCCTCTCGCCCGAGTCGGCCCACCAGGTGACCTACCTCATGGGCGACCGCGGCCTGTCGCGCTCGTGGCGTCACGTCAACGGCTACGGCTCGCACACCTACCAGTGGGTCAACGCCGCCGGCGAGCGCTTCTGGGTCAAGTACCACTTCCTGTCCCAGCAGGGCGTCGAGCCGATGTTCGCCGACGAGGCCGAGCGCATCGCCGGCGCGGACGCCGACTACTACCGTCGCGACCTGTACCAGGCCATCGAGAACGGCGACTTCCCGAAGTGGGACGTCTACGTGCAGGTCATGCCCTACGAGGACGCCAAGACGTACCGCTTCAACCCGTTCGACCTCACCAAGACGTGGCCAAAGGCCGACTACCCGCGCATCAAGGTGGGCACGTTCACGCTGAATCGCAACCCGCAGAACTTCTTCGCCGAGATCGAGCAGGCCGCCTTCTCGCCCGGCAACCAGGTTCCCGGCACCGGCATCTCGCCCGACAAGATGCTCATGGCCCGCGTGTTCTCGTACCCCGACGCGCAGCGCTACCGCATCGGCGCGAACTACAACCAGCTGCCGGTGAACCAGCCGCACGCAGCTGAAGTGCGCAACTACATGCACGAGGGTCAGATGCAGTACCACTTCAACCCCGCCGAGCACCGCGTCTACACCCCCAACTCGTACGGTGCCGTCGGCGGCCCCGAGGCCGACCCGCTGCTCGGTGTCGAAGCCAGCTGGGAGTCCGACGGCGAGCTCGTGCGCTCGGCCGCGACGCTGCGCCAGGACGACGGTGATTTCGTCCAGGCCGGCATCCTGTACCGCGAGGTCTTCTCGGACGAGGAGCGCGAGCGCTTCGTCGAGACCCTCGTCGGGCAGTACAGCGGCCTGACGGTGCCCGCGATCCAGGAGCGCTTCTTCTGGTACTGGGGCCAGGTCGACCAGGCTCTGGGCGAGCAGCTGCGCGCCCGTACCGCTGCGCAGGTCAACGCGTAGCATCCGCCTCCGAAACCCCTCCGTCGCCGCGCGATGGAGGGGTTTCGGCGTGTGTACCCGGCTCCCGTGCGCGGGATGCTGGATCATCGGAGCACGGACGGCGCCGCGCCGCTCGACGACGAAAGGCCAGGGCAATGACCGATTCCTCGATTGAAGCCACCCCCGAACCGGGTGGCCCACTGACCGCACCGCTGGGAACACGCCTCGCCGCCGAGGGCTTCGGCACCTTCCTGCTCGTGTTCGGCGGCGTCGGCACCGCCGTGTTCGCGTCGAACCACTTCACCGAGCCGGGCACCGAATCGGCCGTGTACGTCGCCATCGCCCTCGCGTTCGGACTCACCGTGCTCGTGGGCGTGTACGCCTTCGGCCCGATCTCTGGTGGGCACTTCAACCCGGCTGTGACGCTGGGGGCCGCTGCCGCGGGGCGCACGCCGTGGCGCGATGTCGGCCCGTACATCGTGGCGCAGGTCGTCGGCGGGGTGATCGCCTCGACAGCGCTGACGCTGATCGGGCTGTTCGGACCGCAGGGCTGGCTCCCGGCCGCGCAAGACGCGGGCTTTGCCAGCAACGGCTGGGATGCCCTCTCACCGAGCGGCTTCGGCATGCCCGCGGCCATGATCATCGAGGTCATCCTGACCGGGTTCTTCCTGCTGGTGATCCTCGGTGCGACGCACCCGAAGCGCGGCACGGCCTTCGCCGGAGTCGCGATCGGCCTCGCACTGACCCTGATCCACCTCATCTCGATCCCGGTGGACAACACCTCGGTGAACCCCGCTCGCTCGATCGCCGCAGCCATCTACGGTGGTCCCGAGGCGCTGGTTCAACTGTGGGTGTTCCTGGTCTTCCCCGTCATCGGTGCCCTGCTCGCCGGCTTCGCCTACCGTGCGTTGTTCGACGGCACGGACGCCGCTGCCCGGCGCTGATCGGAGGCGCTACCCGGCTGTCAGAGTGGGAGTGCCGGCTTCGTACTCGACGAGGTCGCCGCTCTCACCCTGGCGGGCGGCACGCCGCCCGATGACGAGCATGTAGACCAGGAAGACGGCCAGCGCTAGTGCTCCGATCCCGATCTTCACCGGCCACGGCAGCGCCGAGCCGGTGATGAATCCCTCGACGAGGCCCGACAGCAACAGCACGAAGATCAGGCCCATGGCGACGGTCGCCAGCGCGCGTCCCTCCGACGCGAGCGCGCGTCCACGCGAGCGAGGGCCGGGGACGGCCCACGCCCAGAACACGTGCAGTCCCGCAGCAGCGGCCACGAAGATCGCCGTCAGCTCCAACAGGCCGTGCGGCAGGATGTGCAAGATCATGGTGTCGAGGTGGCCGTAGGCCGCCATCACTGCCGCGGCGACACCCAGTCCGACAGCGTTCTGCACCAGCATCCAGATCGGCCACAGGCCGGTGACGCCGAAGAGCACGCACTGCATAGCGATCCACGCGTTGTTGAACCACACCATGCCCGCGAAGGACGCCATCGGCTCGTAGTACTCGACGAAGTCCTCCTCGGCGTACTGCTGCAGCACCTCGGGCGCCCCGAGAGCGGCGATGCGCGACGGGTCGGACGCGATCCATGCCGCGGTCAGGGCTCCGATCAGGACGAACAGCACCGCAATGACGCCGGTGGTCCAACGGATCCGGTACAGGGCCGCAGGCAGCTGCCGAGTGAAGAACCGTGCCGCCTGGGCGATCACGTTGTCGCCGGCGCCGGTGAAGCGCAGCCGGGCGGTTGCGAGGATGGTCGAAAGGTAGTCGCCCTGTGGGGAGGTGCCCACCGAGGTCTTGAGTTCGGCGAGGTCGGCGGATGCCGCCCGATAGCGCACGATCAGCTCATCGACCTCAGCGCCGGACAACCGGCGTCGTCGGCTGAGTTCATCGAGCCGTTCCCACTCGGGGCGGCGTGCGTCGGCAAGAGCATCGGCATCCACCTGATTTACTGTACTCATGTCTGCCGAGATCGCCGATGAACAGGAGATCCTGTCTGGAGAGGCCGTCGCCATCGATGTGCAGCCGGTGGGGTTCGTGTTGCGCGCGGCGGGAGCGCTGATCGACATGCTGTTGGGCTTCGCCGTATTCACCGGGTTCGTCCTGGTGCAGGTGTGGCTGCTGACGCTGGGGGTCTTGGACGAGCACACCGCTCGGATCCTGTCCATCTGGGCCGCTGTCGTCAGTTTTCTCGTGCTGCCGATCACCGTCGAGATGGCGACCCGTGGCCGCAGCCTGGGAAAGCTCGCCGTCGGGGGCCGCATCGTGCGCATCGACGGCGGCGCGATCACGTTCCGGCACACGTTCATCCGGGCTCTGCTCGGCGTGCTGGAGATCTACATCACGGTCGGCGGCATCGCCGTCATCACGGGCGCACTCACGGCCCGTTCGCAACGCCTTGGTGATCTCGTTGCCGGCACGTACTCGCAACGCGTGCGCACGCCACACCTGGTGCAGCAAGAGCCCGTCATGCCGCCGTCGCTCACCGGGTGGGCGACGGTCGCGGACGTCGCGCGGATGCCGGACCGTCTGGCCCGGCGGATCTCGCAGTTCCTCGTCAACGCCGACCGGCTCTCGCCGGCTGCGCGACTCAGCGTGGGCCGGGAACTGGCGGCCGAGGCTGCACCGTTCATCTCCCCCATCCCGGATGCGGGGCCCGAGGAGATGCTGCGTGCGGTCACGGTGCTGCGGCGCGAGCGTGAGCGCCGGGCACTGACGCTCTCCGATGACCGTGCCGAACACCTGAGCCGGACGCGGATCCGCGTCTGACCGATCAGCCGTTCAGCCGCGTAGCGTCGCGTGCCGCACGACCAGCCACCCGGCCGGAACCGACAGTCGATCGGCGTGCTGTGCGCAGAGATCGTGGGCGTGCGGATCGCCAGCCGGGCCGAGTGGACCGAGCGCGGCCATCTGATCGCCGTAGTCATAGGTCAGCGTCGCTGCGGCTTCACGCGCGCACGCCACTTTCGAGCAGAGCCGCTCGTGCACATCGAAGCTGTCGTTCATCCCCCTCAGCGTAGGGCTGAGCGCAGACGTTCACCCGCGGGCGCGCGGCACGGCCTAGACTTTCGGGATGCCTCGCTCTCGCCAGACGCCCGTCCGACGCGGTGCGCGCCACGGCCGCCACGGGCGCCTCGGGCGCAGTGAGGTGGTGCGTCCGCCCCTGCCTCCGCTCGACGGCCGTCTCGATCGCTTCGAGATCACGGTCGGCAGTGCCGTGGAGTTCCTGCGCGGCTCCTGGGAGGAACTGCGCGACGTGCGCTTCGAAATGGCCGCGATGCCCACTCACGACCGCGGAGACGGCATCCCCCTGTGGCGTGTGGATCATCTGGGCCGCCGGGTGACGCTCTACCGTGTGCCCATCGAACGGTTGCTGCCAAAGGGGCACGACGACGCGCTACACCGCCGGATGGCGATCGAGAGCGCCGTGTTCCATGCCGCCGCGGAGTACATCGGTCGCGAGCCCTGGGAGCTCGGCCCCGACGGTCGCGATCACTGACCAGCCATCCGAACTCAGTGGTGCACGAGGTCAGTGGTGCACGATGTCAGTGGTGCACGATGATCGGCTGCTGCGTCGCCGGCGGTGACCACAGGGGCCATCCCGCGATCGCCGGTTCATCGGACTCGCTGAGCAGGCTCACAGCGGCGTGCACCGCCGAGGGTGCTTTCAGCGTGTAGGAACCGGCGTTCAACGGAACCTTTGCGGTGCCGCCGGCAGCGAGCTCGATCGTGGGATCGTCGGCACCCTCCACTGTAACCGTCACCGATTCGGCCTCCGCGTTCCGCAGGAACAGAACCCCGGGCGCCCCGCGCGGCACCTCGAACATCACATCGCCCTGTAGACGCGGCGCGGGCAGCATCCACGAGAAGTCCTGGTTTCGGCCCGACCGCTGGGTCTGCCGCGCAGCCGCTACGACGGGCTCCGTGGCCTCGATGTGGATGTCGTAGGCACCGCCAGGCAGGTTCGTCAGAGCGATCTCGTTGGGAATGCCCGCGGAGAGGTCGACAGTGTACTCATCACTCGCCGCGACGGCGCCTTCGGCGTACACGCGGACAGTCGCCTGCGCTTCGTCGTCGGGAGCGAGCATCCGCAGCACGACGCCGGTGGCGTCGTCGCCGGTGGCGTCGGGCACGGCGCGCACTCCGACGATCGTCAATTGCGACTGCGGAGCGCCGAGGCCGTCCTGCAGGTCGATTCCGGCGGGCTCCAGCGTGCGGGTGAGCGCCGACTGCAGCGTCGCACGCACCGGGGCCCCGGTGGACACGACTTCGACGACGGGGCGCTGCTGTCCCGACGCGACGGATGCCAGTGGCAGACCGATCTGAGTGAGCGGCGGCACGATCGTGGTCGAGGTCGCGCGCTGCACGCCGTAGACGGTGAAGTCGACGGTCGCGGGGACGCTGCCCGGATTGCTCAGCAGAATGATGTCGGAGGCGCCGGTGGAGATGTCCCCGCCGACAAGCCAGTGGCGCATTCCGGCCGGACGGCACGGTGCGGCCGCGAAGCCGCGCAGGTCATCCTCTTGTAGACGGATCGACTCGCCCGCCGCCACCAGCGGAACATCGCGGTCCTGAACGCGAGCGGTCACCGCCTGCGCTCCTTCGCCACCGACGACTTCTGGCATGCGCAGCGGATCAGTATCGACCGCATCCTGCTGCGCATCGACAACCAGGTCGGGCAGGCCGGCCGACACCATCAGGTCTGCCTGCCCGGATTCCCTCCCGAGCGCGCGGAACGACCCATTGCACACCAGCGTGGTGTCGCCGGGCACGGGCGTCACGATCGTCGTGGCGGGTTCATTGTGCAGGCTCGGCCAGGGTGCCGCAACGGCTGCGATGACACCGATCACACAGGCGACGGCCACAGCCGCCCCCGTCGCAACGCGTGCGCCCGTCGCCGCGAGTCTCAGCGTGCGCTGCTTCATCGTCGTCCCTCCGCGTCGATGTCGGGTTCTGCCAACGCGGCCGCACCTTCCGGTGCCGACGGCTGCGGTGCCGATGACTGCGGTGCGACGGTGACCTGCCCTGTGTACGGCTCTTCTTCCCGCCATCGCCGCCGGGGCGGTAGCGGCGGCTCGTCTGGAGCGCGTCCGACGACGCGGGATCGGGCTCTCGCCGCGCGCCGAGATGCACGCGTCGGAATCGCCAGCAGCAGAGCCGCGAACACGACGATGATCTGCGCGATGCCGACGACCCGGGCGATACTCTGTTGTGTTGCGTCTGCGCGGGTGCGCTCCGCAATCGGGACGTCGATGCTCCAGAGCACGCCGTGTGCGGTCTCACCGGCCTTCACAAACCCCGTACGTTCGTCGATGGCCTCGACGGCGTCGTCGTGCATGCCGTGCGCGATATCATTCGCACCGGGTTCCTGCTCGAGCAGCACGAAGCTGATCGCCTCTTCGCCGAGCGCCGCCGCGGCGTCGAAGTCACGCGCCGAGACCAGGTCGACGGCGTCCTGAGCGACGCTGCCTGCAGGTGGCTGCGTAGCGGTGCTCAGCATGGTGGTCTGCGCGCCAAGCGTGGCGCTGGCTCCCCAGATGACCTGCGCGGCAAGCGATCCGTCGTTCTGCGGAGTGATCACCAGGGTGGCACGGTCTGGTTCGCTGGTGGCTTGAGCCGCGACGAGAGCCGGCAGGGTGCTGGGCGAAGCGTTGCGTACCTCGCTGTGCCCGGTGTTGACCGCGAGCAGTGCGGGAAGTGCGCACGCCGCGACGCCGAGACCCGCGACGAGAGCCGCGCCGATGCGCAACGGTGCGAGCGCGACGACCGTGTCGAGGGTGATCAGTGCCGCGCCCACCACTCCGAGCCAGGCGAGGCTCAGGCCGCTTCCGGGCCACAGCGCAACCCCACTTCCGTGTACGAACGACACGACCACGCCGACCGAGATCATGGCGGTCGCGGTTCCCAGTACGGCGACGAGCAGCAACGCGTATCCCGCGCGCCAGCGCGGCGACAGCGCGGAGGCCAGGGCGAGGACCGCGACCGGGGCCAAGAGCAACGGCGCCCAGACCGCCATCTCGGCACCGATGAACCACTCCCAGCCGGCCAGGTCGGCAGTCGGGAAGCCACCGGCGATCGCTGCGCGTCCGGCGGCATCCGCACCGACCTGATCGAGCACGCGCACCACGGCGGGATCGGCGAGCAGCGCCCACGGGTCGCCCTGACGGATCTGCCAGATGATCAGCGGCGCGAACATGATGACGGTGGGCACGAGCAACCACGCCAAGCGAGCCGCTGCACGCAGGCGCCGGAGCGAGAATGCGAAGATGAGCGCCACGGCCCACAGCAGCACCAACGCGGGGGCGAGCGATGGTGCGCACGCGAGCGCCGCGGCGATGAGCAGGGATGCTGCGCCGGATGCCCCCCAGGAACGGTGTGCGACTGAGGCGGTGTGGAAGACCCAGGGCAGCAGCAGGTGCAGCAGGACGGCGGCCGGCCGCCCCTGCACCAGCGCGTCGAGGAAGGTCGGCGCCAGCGCCCACAGGACTCCCCCGAGAATCCGCAGACCTGAACGATCGGTGACACGGGTGGCGGCGAACCAGCCGCCGAGCACAGCCAGCGGCAGGGCCAGCAACCAGAGCAGCACGAGCGCGTAGGACGGCGATCCCGGCCACAGCGAGCCGAGCAGTGCGAGCACGGCGGTGAACGGGTCGGCGGGGCCGACCACGCCGAGGCCGAGGTCGCGGAGCCCCCACGCCGTGTCCGACCACAGCGCTGCCACGGTATCGCGCATCGGCAGCAACCCGCCGCCGCCGATCGCGGGCCAGGCGAGCATCGGAACGAACACGACGAGGCTCACCAGCAGGGCCCCGAGCACAACCCAGGCACCACCGCCGAAGAACCGAAGCTCACTGACCGCGCCGCGTTCGCTGCCATGTCCGTCGTCGAGACGTTGACGCAGCTGATCGTGAGTGACGCGCAACGGCGCGATAGATGCCCATGACCCGCGACGGAACGAGCGGATGGCGGAGCGCGAACGGAAGACGCCTCCGAACGCCACCATGGCGGCCAGAGCGGCACCCCACTCCGGGGCCACGTCGCCGGGACGCTTGCCGATCAGGTGCAGGATCGAGCGCCACAGCGCGAGCGGCAGCAGACTCACCCAGTGCAGCGGCAGCGCGAGTGCCGGCGCGTACGCAAGACGCCGGTGTAGCTGCGCACGCCGGGTGGCCCACGCGCGGCTGACGGCACTGCGCGGCAGGGCAGCGGGGCCGTGCGGGCGGACGCCAACCCTGGCTTTCGGAACGAGCACGACACGTGCGCCGCCGAGTCGGGCGCGCACGCCCAGGTCAAGCCCCTCATCAGCGCCTCGGAGCGCAACATCCGGGCGCAGCACGGCCGGGGCCTCGGCCCGAATGAGCATGCCACGGACGTCCGCGCCAAGGGCGTCTTCGGTGGCGTCGTGCTGGCCCTGGTCGAGCTCGCCCGCGGTCAGCTCGACCGAGCGCCCGAAACGGGTCATGCTGACCCCGAGGGACTGAATCTCGCGGTCGTCATCCTGGCGGACGAGCTTGGGCGCGGCGATCGCGGCGGACGGCGAGCGCTCCAGGGCGCCGATCAGAAGCTGGAGTGCGTTGCGGCGGGGAACGGTGTCCTGCGCGAGCAGCCACACAGCGGCCCCCTCGGCGATGCGAGGCCCGGCGAGCGCGACAGCCTCGGCGTACGTGGTCGTGGGGCGCGCCTCGATCACGCTCTCGACGATGTCGCCGAGTCCGGATGCTGCGCGCACGGCGGAACCGTCCCCCAGGACCACAACGGTCACAGCGGTCGGGCGGGTTGTCTGGTCGCGGATCGCATCCAGGGTGTGCAGTAGCTGTGCGCTGGCGGATTCTCCGGTGCGCACGACGGCGATGGCATGGACTCGTGCTGGCATGGCACTTGTCAGCCTAGGCAGGTGCGGGCGACGCGCCGGACAGGGCGTCCGGCGCGCCCGCGATCAACTTGCGCGACGCTTGAGCTTGCGGCGCTCGCGTTCACTGAGGCCACCCCAGATCCCGAAGCGCTCGTCATTGTTCAATGCGTATTCCAGGCACTCCCCGCGCACGTCGCACGACGTGCAGATGCGCTTGGCATCCCGAGTCGAGCCGCCCTTCTCGGGGAAGAACGCCTCCGGATCCGTCTGTGCGCACAGCGCATCCGCCTGCCAGGCGAGTGCGCCATCGTCCTCCTGCTCGACCCGGCGTACTCCTGGTACTCCCAGATCAACCGGATCGACGAACCAATTCTCGGGAACGTCTGAGCGGTAACCCGTCATCTCGATCTCCCAACCCTGCTTAAGCCCCCCTCGGGCCGTTCTTCACCTAATTACACCCGTGTCATTCGCCATGGTCAAGTCGCAGATCGTAAACCCTCAAGAGGGCGTTTAAGGTTCATTGCGCACTGTCGGCGTGTCGCGGAGCCGCGTGGGGCCTTGAGGGTCAGACGCGACCGGGCTGCGCGATGAACGCCTCGCCATGACCGCGCAGGGTGATCTTCCCTTCATCCGCCGTGATAAAGGCGGCGGAACCGACGGCGATCGGCGCGGTGCCGCCAAGCGCCGACTCGACGGACACCAGGCCAGACGTGGCCAGCACCATGGTCGGTCCCGTCACGTCGAACGCCGCGGCGCCGTCAACCTGCACACGGCGCAGCGCGAAGTCCTCAACCGGCACGGTGTAGTCGGTCACGGAACCAGTCCCGGCCTGCACGGGGACCGGGCCGGGCGTGGTGTCGACGATTGCAAGCAGCTCATCGACGTCGATGTGTTTGGGCGTCAGGCCACCACGCAACACGTTGTCACTCGCCGCCATGATCTCGACCCCCAGGCCAGAGACGTACGCGTGCAGCAGACCGGCACGCAGGAAGATCGCCTCACCGGGACGCAGCACCACAAAGTTCATCAGCAGTGCCACCACCACGCCGGCGTCGCCCGGGTTGCGCCCGGCGATGGAGCGCACGGCGGCCAGCGGCTCTGAGAACTCCTCCGAGCGTGCCTGCGAGACCGCCGCGATGATGTCATCCACCTCTGCCTGGGCGTCTCCCGACAGAACCCACGCGATCGCGTCGCGCAACGCGACCGCGTCGTCATCGGATGCCAGCCGCGCGCGCAGCGCGATGACACCGGGCGCATCCGGCAGCACCGCGAGCAGACGACGGGTATCCGCCAGCGGGCGCAACCCGGCGAGAGCCTCGAAGCGATCGCTGAGCGCCACGATCAGTTCAGGCTTGTGATTGTCGTCGCGGTAGTTGCGGGTCGGGTCACCGGCATCCATCCCCGCCTCGCGCGCGAAGCCCTCCCGCGCCTGCGCACGTGTTGGATGCACCTGGATCGACAGCGGCGCAGCCGCGGCGAGCAGCTTGAGCAGGTACGGGAGAGTCCCGCCGGTCACCTCGTCGAGCGTGCCACCCCCCGCGACGTCGGAGGGGTCACCGGGGTGATCGCCGAACCACACCTCCGCCTCGGGCGTCCCGGAGGGTGCGCGCCCTTCCAGACTCGCGATCAGCGAGGTCGATCCCCAGGCGTAGTCACGCGGTGCGTTGGTGATGGTCAGCAGCATGCTCCCAGCGTAGGACGTGCCGCGCGGTAGCCTGATCCCAATGGCCGTGTACACCAAGCATCCTGCCGCGACGCCTCCCGCCGCACCCGCCCGCGAGACGACGCGGCACCTGATGGTGCGCGCGTTCAGCGTACTTCTGCTGTTCTCGGTCTTCGCACACACCGCCATCTACAACCTCGTGGGCCCCGTCGGTGCAGTGATCGTCATGATCGTTCTGACGCTCGCGGCGCTGGCGATCTGGATCCCCGCGATCGTCCGGGGGCAGCCGAGCGTCTTCCGGTGGCGACGCCTGCCCTGGGTGGCGCTGGCGTACGGCGCGCTCGCGCTGGTGTCGACCTTCTGGTCGCGGTGGCCGGGTGCGACCCTCTTGACGTGGTTGTTGCTCGCCGCGGTGACGGTGACGGCGCTGTTCGTGGCGACAGTGCTCACCTGGAACGAGATCGCGCGCGCACTGAGCACGACGATGAAGCTCATCCTCGGGCTGTCGCTGCTGATCGAGCTGTGGGTGGCACTGGTGCGACACGAACCCCTGTTGCCAAACTTCGTCGAGATCCCCGAGAGCGGGATCGACCCCCACCTGTACTGGGTGCGCGGCAACCTCTTCAACGACGGGCGCATCCAAGGCATCGTCGGCAATGCCCATTCCCTCGCCGTGATGTGCCTGTTCGCGCTGATCGTCTTCGCCGTGTTGTTCGCCGCGCACGCACGACGTCGAACGATGCTCGTGCTCTGGAGCGCACTCGCTGCGGTTCTGCTCATCAAAGCGGCCTCAACGACGGTGTACCTGAGCATCATCGTCGTCCTCGTCGTGCTCGCCGCGGCGCTCATCGCTCGCGCGGCCTCCGGCCCAGGACAACGACGGCTGATGTACGCCGCGTTCACGGCCGTCGCCGTCATCGGCGTCACCGCCGCGCTCCTGCTACGCGACCAGCTGCTGTCGATGTTCGGCAAAAGCGGCGACCTGACCGGACGCCTGGACATCTGGCAGGCGGTCTGGGAGCGCGCGGTGACACGCCCGATCTTCGGCAATGGGTTCTCCTCTCCCTGGGTCCCCTGGGCGCCCGGCTTCGACGGGTGGATCGTGGATCATGGGCTGACCGTCTTCCACGCGCACGATATGTGGCTCGACGTGTTCCTTCAGCTCGGCGTCGTCGGCGTGGTGTTGATGGCGCTCGCCTGGCTCGCACTCACCTGGCGCGCGTGGTTCTTCGCGGTCGACCGCCCCCGTTGGGATCTCGATGCGAAGCGCCCGTATTCCCCCGTCTCTCTGCTGCCATTGCTGTTCGTCACCGTGCTGCTCTTCGAAGGGTTGGTCGAGTCCGCTCCGATCATGCTCTGGGGTTGGCTGCTGCTGGTGCTGCTGTCGTTCAAGATGAAGTCGGCACCGCTGATCGGCGTTGGTGAGCACGCCCCCGAAATGACGACGACGCCCACCCGGCGGACTCCATGACGCCGCGGCGCCAGCTGCTCTCGCTACTCGCCTCGGCCGAGTTCGCCCGCGCCTACACCCTCACGGCCCTGACGGCCGCATTTCTGTCGTTCGTGATCGCGCGGTTGATGTCGCCGGTGACGTTGGCGACGATCATCAGTGCACTGTCGATCATCGGACTGGCGATGCTGCTCGCCCGCCGCGATGAGCTCTCGCTGCTGCGCCTTGCACCGACCTCGCTGCTGGGGTTCATCGCGCTCGGGTTGGTGAGCGTGGTCTGGAGCGAGAACCGTTGGGACACACTGACTGGCTGGTTCACGCTGTTCGGGTACGCGATCATCGCCATCACGATCGGGCACGTGCGCGACACCCTGCAGACGGTGCGCGCGATCGGTGATACCTTGCGCTGGCTGCTGACGATATCGCTCGGGATCGAGATCCTGTCGGGGGTGCTGCTCGACACCCCTTTCGCGATCCTCGGTATCGAGGGCAACCTCGCCGTGGGCGGGCCGATCCAGGGGCTCTTCGGCACCCGCAACATGCTTGGCTTCATCGCCGTCCTCGCCCTGATCACGTTCGTGATCGAATGGCGGACCCAGTCGATCACGCGGGTCGTGGGAGTGCTGTCGGTGTCGCTGGGAGCTTTTCTCGCGCTCTTCTCGGCATCGCCCACCGTGCTTGTGCTGGCCGCGGCCGTCGGCGTCGCCACGAGTGCGCTGACCATCGTGCGGCATACACGTCCGGCTCGTCGACTCACGGCGCAGTGGGTTCTCGGTGCGATGGTGGCCATTGCACTGGCGGTGGCGTTCGCGCTACGTCATCAGATCATCCGCTTCCTGGACGCCGGCAGTGACTTCTCGACCCGCGCCGATCTGTGGAACGTCATCCTCGACTTCGTCGCACAACAACCGGTCACGGGATACGGGTGGTTCGGCTCCTGGGAGCGTGGCGAGTATCCGTTCACGTACATCAACTTCCTGCTCTCGGACCACCACCGCTCGGCGTTGAACGCCTACTTCGACATCCTTCTGCAGCTCGGCTGGATCGGGCTGGTGCTGTTCCTGATGATGGGCGGGGTCGCCATCGTGCGCTCCTGGCTGATGGCGAGCGTGCGGCACTCGGTGGTGTACGCGTGGACACCGCTCGTGTTGATCACCCTGGCAGTGGAGTCGATGTTCGAGAGCTTCACCCTCACCGGAGCCGGCTGGCTGCTGCTGGTGCTGTGTGTGCTGCGTGCCGGCCAAAGCCGGTCGTGGCGCGAGAACATCGACGCTGCTCAGACCGGAACCATCCCCACGTTGCGCCCCGAGAACGGCCGGTCAGACTTCGGCGGGTAGGATTTCGTATGTGACTCACGTACTGCAGAACGTCGTCTTCCCCCTTGACAGGGACCCCGATCTGCTCCCCCTTTACGCCGATCCCGAGACTTGGTCCGTGATCGATGAGGAGCCGGTGCGTGTATCGAGCCGGGCGCAGCTGGGCAACATTCTCGATCGTCGCCGCGTGCGCATTGTGTCGGGGCGACGCGTATCGTTCGGCACCTACTTCAACGCCTTCCCCGCGTCGTACTGGCAGCACTGGACCAGCGTGCGCGAGGTCACCCTCACGGTGCGCACCTCGGGACCGGCGACCATCCTCGTGTACCGGTCGAACGGATCGGGCATCCGACAGCGCATCGACACACGCGAGGTAACCGGAGACGCGACGACCTCGATCCCCCTCGCGCTCACCGAGTACAGCGACGGCGGATGGGTCTGGTTCGACATCGTCGCCGACGAGAAGAACGCAACGCTCGAGGGCGCGGAGTGGACCACCGAGCAGGATCCGGCGCGCCACGGCAAGGCCTCGCTCGGAATCACCACGTACAACAAACCCGACTACTGCGTCGACACGCTGCGCGCGTTGTCGGATGCCACGGATCTGCTCGAAGTCGTCGACCGTGTCTTCCTGATCGATCAGGGCACGCAGCTCGTCGCAGAGCAGGACGGCTTCGACGAGGTAGCCGCGAGCCTCGGGGCGACGTTGCAGGTCATCCGTCAGCCGAACCTCGGCGGCTCCGGCGGCTTCGCGCGCGCCATGCACGAGACCCTGCAGCGTCCGGACAGCGACTTCGTGCAGCTGCTCGACGACGATGTGCTGATCGAGCCGGAGTCGTTGCGCCGCTCGGTGGTCTTCGGTCGCTACGCGACGACGCCCGTGCTCGTCGGCGGCCACATGTTCGATCTGCTCGATCGCCCAAGACTGCACGGTTGGGCCGAGGTGGTCGACGAGCACCCGTTCATGTGGCGCAACCTGTACCAGGAGCGAATGCCGCACGACTTCGGTGTCGCGAATCTGCGTCAGTCGCCCCTGCTGCACATGCGCATGGACGCCGACTACAACGGCTGGTGGATGTGCCTGATCCCACTCGACGCGATCCGCAAAGTGGGCCTATCGCTGCCGGCGTTCATCAAGTGGGACGATGCCGAGTTCTGTCTGCGTGCAGGCGAAGCGGGGTTTGCCACGGTGTCGCTGCCCGGAGTAGCGCTGTGGCATGTCTCGTGGGTGAACAAGGACGACACCATCGACTGGCAGGCGTACTTCCACGCCCGCAACCGCATCGTCGCCGCACTACTGCACTCGAATGCCCCGCACGGCGGTCGGCTGTTGACGCACAGCCGCAGGGTAGATCTGAAGCACCTCATGATGATGCAGTACTACCCAGTGGCGCTGCGCGCGCAGGCCCTGCGTGACGTGCTGGCGGGGCCGGCCCATATGCGTGCCAATCTGGCCACCGCCATGCCCGCGGCGCGTGCACTTGCCGCCGGTTACCCCGAGACGGTGGTCCACCGCGATCCGAGCCGCGTGCTGCATTCTCGTCGGGGGCGCCAGGTGTACAAGCACACCAAGCAACACGAGTACGACAGCCCCACCGGCATGCGCCTGCGCTGGTTCACCCTGCGCACTCTGGTCACGCACTGGATGCGCCGGCCCGACCCCGCGAACGTCGCGCAGCCCGAGGTCGAGTTCGGCAAGAACGACGCCCTGTGGTGGCGGGTCCCAGCCTTTGACAGTGCGCTGGTCAGCTCCGCCGATGGGTCGGGCAAGAACGTGTACACGCGTGACCGCGCCAAGTACCGTCGCATGCTGATTGACACGATCAGGTTGCACCGAAGGTTGAAGCGGCATTGGCCCCGCCTGCAGGCCGAGTACCGCAAGGCGCTGCCCGACCTCGTCTCGGAGGCCTCGTGGAAGCAGATCTTCAAGGAGGACGCATGACTGCGGACCAATTCGATCCCCGGTCCGCAACGATCGTCATCGTGACGTACAACCGCTCACACTTGCTGAGCGGCCTACTCACCAGCATCCGAGCGATGGACCCGAAGCCGGGCCGCGTCGTGATCATCGACAACGACTCCGCCGACGACACCACCGCGGTCGTCGAGGGCTTCCGTGCCGACATCGGCACCGAGATCGTCTACCGTCGCCTCGAAACCAACACCGGCGGATCCGGCGGCTTCAGCGAAGGCATGCGAACGGCGTACGACCTCGGCTCGGAGTGGATCTGGCTGATGGACGATGACGTGGAAGTACTGCCCGACGGCTTGGCGAAGATGGGCCGCTGGTCACGTCGCTTCAAGAGCATCCAGGGCCGCCGCTATGACTACGATGGCAGCGAGTTCTACTGGCAGTACCGCATTGCCGAACGCATGGGAATCCCGATCCCCTTCGCGCCGTCGAAGTTCGACGCCGCAGGCTACCGCGAGATGAACAGCGGCTGCTTCGAGGGTATGTTCATCCACCGCTCCATTGTGCAGCAGGTAGGACTACCCGACCCGCGCTTCTTCATCTACTGGGATGACCAGATGTACGGCTGGCTGGCCTCGCGATTGACCACCGCCGTCATCGTCGACGAGTTCGTGCTGCGCCGCACGCGCGAGATCCGGCAGTGGGACATGGGAATACGCCACCTCAATGCGTCGAGCAACGCCTACCGGTATTACATCATGCGCAACCGCGCCTTCATCAAGCAGTACTACCGGGTGCACGACAACTACAACCCGGTACTTTTCGGGCTCGGTACTGCCGCGACGTTCTTCAAGGAGCTCATCCGGTTGGTGTTCGTCGAGCGTACCGTGCGTGGCACCAGCAACTTGTTCCGCGGGTTGCGCGACGGCGGCCGGATCGGCCGCGACCGCACGTGGCGGCCGATGCCTGCGCTGGAGACCGCATGAGCGAGCAGCAGCCCGAGTACGTCTGGGCGTTTCCGCCAGAGAAGCGTCGCGGAGGCCGAGGCTGGCTGATCGGGGTACTCGTCGTCGCGGCAGTCGTGCTCGCCGGGGCCGTCGCTCTGATGCTGATTCGACCGTGGAATGATGCCCCCGCACCGGCTGCGACGTCCTCTGTGACGCCGATGCCTACGCCAACCGCCTCGGAGTCTCTCACGCCGACCCCGATACCGACCCCGACGAGCACGCCGACGCCCCTTCCGACGGCTCCGCTCCCACCGCCGACGACAGCCGCTCCCCCGACACCTGCGGATCCCGAGCTGGGGGTCTTCCGCGGCAAAATGCAACCGCTGCTAGACGATGCGGCTCGGGGCCTCTCCTTCGCCGGCGACTCCACAGGCGCAGAGGGTGTGCAGCTGGTCGATCAGCTGCAGGGTGACGCCGGGCGCATGTCGGATGCTGTCGCACCGCGTTCCATCGCGAACGAGTGGGCAGACCGTGTCAGCGCCTATGGTGCGGCGCTGGACAAACTGCGCGCGGCTTTCGAGACCGGGACCTCGATCGGATCCCCCCTGGCGACGGCGGAGTCGGCTCAGAAGCGGCTGCAGCAGC
The DNA here is from genome assembly GCF_028747645.1 of Microbacterium esteraromaticum. Classification (NCBI taxonomy): domain Bacteria; kingdom Bacillati; phylum Actinomycetota; class Actinomycetes; order Micrococcales; family Microbacteriaceae; genus Microbacterium; species Microbacterium esteraromaticum. Next base: position 1,137,086 of record NZ_CP118100.1, on the reverse strand, counting down.
TCCTCGACCGCTGAGCGCGCGATGATGCGGTTCGAGCCGCGGATCAGCCTCTGTTGTGGTCGGTGTTGTAGCGCTCGAGCACGTCACTGATCGGACCGTCGAGCACAAGCTCTCCCTTGTCGAGGTAGAGTCCACGATCGCAGAACCTGCGCAGGTCGCGTTCGTTGTGACTGACGAAGAACAGCGTGCGCCCTGAGGCGAGTAGCTCGTCGATACGCGTATAGCACTTGTCGCGAAACGCCTTGTCGCCGACGGCCAGCACTTCGTCGACGAGCATGATCGGCTCATCGAGCTGCGATACCACCGAGAACGCCAGGCGCACCTTCATTCCGTTCGACAGGTGCTTGTAGGGCGTGTCCTGGAAGTCTTCCAGCTCGGCGAAAGCGATCATCTCGTCGTAGCGCCGAGCGACTTCAGCCTTCGACATGCCGTGCAGGCCCGCGGTGAGGCGCACGTTCTCACGCACGGTGAGGTCGCCAACGAAACCGCCCGTCAGCTCGATCAGTGGCGCGACGCCGCCGTTGACGCGCACGCCGCCTTCATCGGGCAGCAGCACCTGGGCGACGAGCCGAAGCAACGTCGACTTTCCCTGCCCGTTGCGGCCGACCACGCCGATCGACTCACCGGGCGCGACAGTGAACGAGACATCGCGCAACGCCCAGAACTCCCCCGGGCGGGACCTGCGACTCACGCCGGCGAAGAGATCCTTGAACGTGCGGGAACCGCGGCGATTGCGCCGGAAACGCACTCCCAGACCCTGCACTTCGATGGCAGCAGACATCACAGCTCCTTCAGGACGGGACGCTCCAGGGAACGGAAGACCCAGACGCCGAGCGCGAGGATGATCAGGCTCATCACAGCACTGATGACCACGGGGGCCAGGTCCCATTGGCTGGGGAAGAACGCCATCCGGTACAGGGTCATGATGCCCGCGAGGGGATTGAACATTCCGATGGTCTCGAATGGGCCGGGCAGATCCTTGACGCTGTAGATGATAGGCGTGGCGTAGAACATGGCACGCAGGATGAGTGCCGTGGTGCGTTCGAGATCGGTGTACAGCGCACACAGCGGCGCGACCAGCAACCCAAGGCCGATCAGCAGGGTTGCCTGCAGGATGATCGCGACCGGAAGCCAGAGCACACCCCAGCTGATCTGCGCAATCTGGGCCGGATCGGTCTCTGTGAGTCGATTGACCAGAACGAAGATCAGCAGAACGGGCATCGAGAAGACGAACTCGAGCCCTTTGCTGAGGACGATCCGGTTGACCCAGATCGACCGCGGTATCGCGGTCGAACGCACGAGTCGAGCATCTTTCTTGAATGCACGAGTGAAGTCGCCCACCGCGGAGTTAAACCACACCCACGGCAACAGGGCGCTGATCAAGAAGATGATGTAGGGCTGCTCACCGACCGTCCGCTGGAACACCTGGGTGAACACGAACCAGTAAATCGCGCTCATCACCAGGGGATCGAGCACCGACCAGAGATATCCGAGGGCGCTGGTCGAGTAGCGCACCTTGAGGTCTCGCGCCGACAGCAGCCAGAGCGAGTGGAAGTAGCGCCGGGTCGTCCCCGGCGCTCCTGCCGTCGTCGCCACCTCAGTCGCTCTCGCCGGCGAGCTGGTTGCGCCACATCGACAGCGCCGACCCGATGGCCATGTGCATGTCGAGGTACTGGTAGGTGCCGAGGCGTCCACCGAAGTGCACGTCGGCCTCGCCCTGCGCAAGTTCGCGGTAGGCAAGCAGACCATCACGGTCGGCGGGGGTGTTCACCGGGTAGTACGGCTCGTCCTCGCGCTCGGCGAAGCGCGAGAACTCGCGCATGATGACGGTCTTGTCGCCGTTGAAGATCTCTTTGCGCTCGGGGTGGAAGTGCTTGAACTCGTGGATACGCGTGTACGGCACGTCCAGATCCGGGTAGTTCATCACACTCGTGCCCTGGAAGTCACCCGTGTCGAGCACCTGCTGCTCGAAGTCCAGCGTGCGCCAGCTGAGCGCGCCCTCGGCGTAGTCGAAGTAGCGGTCGACGGGGCCCGTGTAAACCACCGGAAGCTGACCCACGGTGGCCTGTTTGTTCAACGGCTGCGACGTGTCGAAGTAGTCGACGTTGAGCTTGACGTCGATATTGGGGTGGTCAGCCATCCGCTCCAGCCACGCCGTGTAGCCATCGGTGGGCAGTCCCTCCCACGTGTCGTTGAAGTACCGGTTGTCATAGGTGTATCGCACAGGGAGACGACTCACAATATCGCCCGAGAGCTTATGGGGGTCGGTCTGCCACTGCTTTGCCGTGTAGTCACGGAAGAACGCCTCGAACAGCGGCCGCCCGACCAGCGCGATGCCCTTCTCCTCGAAGTTCTGCGCCGACTTGACATCGAACTCGCCCGCCTGCTGACGCACCAGCTCACGCGCCTGGTCGGGCGTGTACGCCGACTGGAAGAACTGATTGATCGTGCCGAGGTTCACCGGCATCGGGTACACGACGCCCTTGTGGGTCGTGTACACCCGGTGCACGTAGTCGGTGAAGGTCGTGAAGCGGTTGACATACTCCCACACCGTCGGGTTGGACGTGTGGAAAAGATGAGCGCCGTAGCGGTGCACCTCGATACCGGTCTCGGGCTCGGCCTCGCTGTAGGCGTTGCCGCCGATGTGGGGCCGACGATCGATGACGGTCACTTTGCGACCAGCAGCAGCGGCGCGCTCAGCGATGGTGAGGCCGAAGAAACCCGACCCTACGACGAGAAGATCCATGGCATCCATCGTATCGGCGGCAGGCTGGGAACTCGCGACAGTGGCGCGCGGCGAGGGAGCCCCGAGCCGACAGCGAAGCCGCTCCGCTCAGGGCGAGTACGGCGCACGCACCAGCAGATATGCGCCATACCAGGCCGAGACCAGTGCCAGAGCGGTGATGATGATCAGACAGGTGCCGCGGCGTGCACGCGCCAGCCCCATCGCGACGGGGATCAGCAGCGTGAATGCGGGAACGAGCAGCCGTGCCTTGGACTGGTAGTAGCCGGCCGTTCCGACGGTCATGAACAGCACCAGCACACCGTAGAGCTGGAGCTCCCATCGAACCCGCTCGACTGCTGAGATCGCGACCAAGCCGATCGCCGCGGCGAGCACCGCCGAGACCATCATCAGCTGGAGCGTGGTCTGACCGTCCAGCAGGCCCGCGAATGTGCGCATGGTGTACAGACCGCCGTCGAAGGAGGCGCCCCATCCTCGCTGCACGGCCAGCCAGCCGTCGATGCCCCCGGTCTGGGCGGCGACCCAGGCGATGTATCCCAACCAGCCCAGCGGCGAGATCGCACCGCCCACCCATGCCCGCCAGGAGCGGCCCCGCACCCGCACGAGTTCGCCGATCGCAGCGATCCCGACGACAGCGATGAGTGCCATCGCTGTCGGGCGCGTGAGCCCCGCGAAGAACGTGAGCGTCCCCGCCAGCACCCATTGCCTGCCGAGCAGGGCGAACAGCGCCCAGGCGGCGAGGGCGGTGAACGTCGTCTCGGTGTACGCCATCGACTCGGTCACACCGTGTGGCAGAGCACCCCAGAGCACAGCGAGGATGGTTCCCATGCGGGCATCGCCCAGCCGCCGTCCGATGGCATACAGAGCGATCGCACATGCCGCACCGGCGGCCCAGCTCACGATCAGGCCCGCTGCGGGTACGCCGACCGCACCGCCGATCAGGCGCACCAGCATCGGGTACAGCGGGAAGAAGGCGAGGTTGCTGGGGACGACGTCACCGCCTTCATAGCCCTCGGCCGCGATGCGCAGCAGCGGCCCCGCGTCGTAGCGAGCGGTCAGAGAATGCCACAGCTCGGGCCACGATCGGCCGAGCGCCCACCAGAGCGCTGCGAGGCCGAGCATCCGAATGGCGAGGTAGCCGGCCAAGGCCGGCATGGCACCCCGGAGGGCCGTCCGGAAGGACGACGCCGACATCATGCTTCGGCGCCGGACGGGGTCGTTGCCGCCGCGGTCTCCTTCAGGGCGCGTCCGGTTCGGTCGGAGGGACGCGGCCGGTAGACCACAAGCGAATGGAAGACGAACCGCACGACGAAGGCGACGGCCAGCGTCGCAGCTGTGGCCAGAGCCGCGGAGATGTGCCAGCTCTCTACCAGCAGAGCCATCACGGGGATCCGGATCATCGCCTCGGCGTTGTTGAACAGGAACGACTGGCTGAACCGACGCCAGAACGGCGCCGCCTCGGCCTTCAGTTCGGAGAACACGTAGCGGTCGAGGATGAGGAAGTTCCCGACGATGGTGATCTCGGCGCCGACGATCGCGGCCCACAGGTAACCGACTTCGAGGGCGGTGAGCAGCCAGACGATGAAGACGTTGACGACCGCGCCGATCCCACCGACGAGCGCGAACGCCGGCATCTTGCCGAAGCGCAATGACGAGAGCTGACGCAGGAATCGGATGCCCTGCTTCAGCGACGCCTTAGATTCTCCCGCGTTCCGATCTGCGAAGTCGAAGGAGACCTCGGCGATGCGCAGCGTGTGGCGGGCGAGGATCTCAAGGAGGATCTTGAACCCCTGCGGACGCAGCACGCTGCGATCGATGCTCTTCAGGTCCACCAGGAAGAACCCGGTCATCGGATCACTGCAGCCGTACAGGCGCCGCGGGAACATCGCCTTCGTGAGCAGCGTCGATCCACGGGACACTGCGACCCGCGTGAAGCCGGCCAGCCCGGCGGCGGAGCCCTCGCCGGCGTAGCGCGAAGCGACCACCACATCGGTCTCGCCCTGGTCGTAGCGTCCGATCAGCTGCGGGATGACCTCAGGCGGATGCTGCAAATCGCCGTCCATGACGACGCACACATCCGACGTCGCGGCATCGAAGCCGCACAGCACCGCACCACCCAGCCCTCCGGTGGCCTCCTCACGGTGCAGCAACTGCACGTGTACGTCCGCTTCGGCTGCGATCCGCTCGATCTCAGCGGGGGTGTCGTCAGTGGAGTCGTCGACGAAGATGATCTCCGCGATGTGCGGGAGAACGCTGAGCCGCGCCACGAGGGGTGCGACGTTCGGCCCCTCATTGTAGGTGGGGACGATGACGGAGACGGCGACCAAGGGCTCGGCTCAGCCGGCGGTGCCGACGACGATGCGGGGGGTGCCGGCCCACAGGCCTGCGTCGCTGGCGTTGCGCCCGTCGACGAGCAGCTTCACCCCGGGGATGTCGGCCGGTGTCAGGGTCTTGTAGTCGGCGTGGTCGGTCTGCAGGATAGCCAGGTCGGCGGCCCCGCCGATCGCGTACGGCTCGAAGCCGAGACCGCGCAGCTCGTCGTCGGTGTACAGCGGGTCGTGCACGAGCACCTCCGCACCGCGCGAGCGCAGCGCGTCGACGGTCGGGAAGACGCCCGAGAACGCGGTCTCCTTCACTCCCCCGCGGTACGCCGCTCCCAGCACAACTGCCCGCCGGCCGGTGAGATCCCCCAGGATCCCCTCGGCCTGGGCGACCAGACGCTCCGGCATCGACGCGTTGAGCTGACGGGCGACGCGCACGATGTCAGCGTCGGGGTCCGTCGACAGGTACAGCCGCGGGTACACCGGGATGCAGTGTCCGCCGACGGCAATGCCGGGACGGTGGATGTGACTGTAGGGCTGCGAGTTGCATGCCTCGATCACCTTGTACACGTCGATGCCGTGCGATGCCGCAAACAGGCCGAACTGGTTCGCCAGCCCGATGTTCACGTCGCGATAGGTCGTCTCGGCAAGCTTCGCCATCTCGGATGCCTCGGTCGAGCCGAGGTCCCACACGCCGTTCGGCTGCGCGAGGTCGGGGCGCTCGTCGAACTGCAGCACCGCCTCGTAGAACTCCCGCGCCCGTCGGGTGCCCTCATCAGAGAGCGCGCCGATGAGCTTGGGGTACTTGCGCAGGTCTTCGAAGACCCGGCCGGTCAGCACTCGCTCGGGCGAGTAGACCACATGGAAGTCCACGCCCTCGGTCAGGCCCGACCCCTCTTCGAGCATCGGCCTCCAGCGCGTACGGGTCGTGCCCACCGGAAGGGTGGTCTCGTACGAGACCAGCGTGCCCGGAGTGAGGTGCTCCGCCAGCGACTTCGTCGCGGCGTCCATGTACTTGAAATCCGGCTCCCAGGTCTCATCGTTCACGAACACCGGTGCCACAAGCACCACGGCATCAGCACCCGGAATCGCCTCCGCGTAGTTTGTCGTCGCCCGCAGCCGCCCCGCCGGGATCAACTCCTCCAGACGCTCCTGCAGCTCCGCCTCGCCCGGGAACGGCTCCCTGGCGGCGTTGATCGAGTCCACCGCCTTCTGATTGACGTCCACCCCGATCACCTCATGACCAGACGAAGCGAACTGGACAGCAAGAGGCAGGCCGATCTTCCCAAGGGCCACAACAGCGATACGCATGATCCCTATTCTACGGTTCTCGCGGTGCCCGGCCTCTCAGCCGCGCTTCGGCTGCGATCAGCGCTGCCAGGCGAACAGCGCCTGGACGACGCGATCGGCGGCGTGGCCGTCGCCGTACGGCGCGGCATCCGCGGGCGCGGGGATGGGGCGGGTGACCCCCGCAGCGATCTCGGCCGCCGTGTTCGCCAGCACATTCCAGCCCAACTCCACCGTCTCGACCCACTCCGTCTCGGTGCGCACCGTCGTGCACGGCACCCCGAGCAGGAAGGCCTCCTTCTGCAGGCCGCCAGAGTCCGTGACGACGCCGGCGCTGGAAAGCGCCGCGGCGATCAGATCGGCATAGGCGAGCGGGGCGTGAGCGATCAGCGAGCCCTGCGTGAGAGAGATGCCATGGGCCGCCGCCTTGGCGACCACCCGAGGATGAGCGAGCAGGACCACCGGCTTGTCCAGGCCGGCAAGACTGCCCGCCACCTCCGCCAGCCGGGCCGGGTCGTCGGTGTTCTCGGCACGATGGATCGTCGCCACGTAGAACCCGCCCGGCTGCAGCCCCAGCTCCGACAGCAGCGCCGACGGGCTGCCGGCGACCTGATCGCGCACTTCATACAGCACGTCGGTCATCACGTCACCTACCTGCACGGTGCGCTTCTCAAGACCCTCGGATGCCAGGTGCTCCACCGCCACCTGCGTCGGCGCCAGCAGCAGATCCGCCGCATGATCGGTCATCACCCGGTTGTGCTCTTCCGGCATCCGGCGGTTGAAGCTGCGCAGCCCCGCCTCGAGATGCGCGACGGGGATGTGCATCTTCACCGCGCTCAACGCGGCAGCAACCGTCGAGTTTGTGTCGCCGTACACCAGCACCCAGTCGGGACGGTGCTCATCGAAGACGGCATCCAGAGCCGCCAGCATCGCACCGGTCTGCACCCCATGCGAACCACTGCCGACCCCAAGATGCACATCAGGAGCGCCGATGCCCAGATCCTCGAAGAAGACGTCCGAGAGCATCGGATCATAATGCTGCCCGGTATGCACGATGACATGCTCCACACCGGCGGCGAGTGCCGCCTTGTGAATGGGAGCAAGCTTCACGAACTGCGGGCGCGCGCCCACCACACTGACGATCTTCACAGTGGCTCCAGTCTACGAAGTGGAGAGCACGGTGCGGAGCATCGCCAACGCGGCCGCACCCTCGTGCTCGAAGCTCAGTTCTTCAGCGCTCGCGTCCGATGCCCGCTTGAAACGCATGATGTCGTCGGGGGTCAGGGCTCGGAGCGATTCGACGCAGCTCTGCACGTCGAACCCGGCGCTGATCACGCCGAGTTCGTGCTCTCGCACGACGCGCTCCATCTCGATGGTCGGGCCGATCGCCAGCGCCAGACGTCCCTGCACGTAGTCGAACAGCTTGTTCGGCAGCGTCAGACGCGCGTTCGTGTGCACGGGCGGGATCCAGAACACGCCCACGTCATACGCGTTGAGAGTGGCGGGCAGCATCGACGGTGCCACCGGCTCGTGAAACACGACCCTGGGGTCTCCGCCGGCACGCTCCTTCAGCGAGCGGAGATACTTGCCCCCGTCCGCAGCCGGCACGAGGTACAGATCGAGCGAGAAGCGGTCGTCGAGTTCCTTCACCGCGTCGATCATCGCCTCGAGGTTGCGGCCGTGGACCGCTCCCCCGCTGTGCACGAGCCGGATCCGACCGGCCACCATCTCACTCGGGTTCAGGTCCGCGAACGGCGCCGCGTTGCGCATCACTTGAGGCGTGACCCCGAAGTCGCGCTGGTAGAGCTCAGCGATCTCCCCACCGACCGTGGTCACCGCGGCGGCGCGCGGAAGATACTTACGGCAGAGATGAACCATGAACGGGGCGACGAGAAGCCGCCAGGACAGCACATGCGTGCGCTCCTCAGGAGCCCACTCGTGCATATCCGCCCAGACGGGCGCGTCGCCGGCGACCTCGAAGGCAAGACCCAGCACGCGCGCGTCGTTGGCGACGACCAGATCGAATTCCCGTCCGCGCAGCTGCTCGAGCGCATACGACACTCCCGGCGCCGCCAACTCGACCGCAGAGAATCTGCGCAGACCGAGATTCAGCACTCCCCCCGGAGTCTGGGGCAGTGACAGTCGATCATCCGGCACGCGGATGTGCTCGATGACGCCATCGGGCTGCTCGTCGTAGCCGACGGTGACGACGTCACCCAACTCGCGAAGCACACTGATCTGGCGCAGCACTCGCGCATCGCGGCGGATGGGCGACAGGGAGATGCAGAGGATGCGGGTCACCGGCGGATCTCCTCGTAGATGGCGGAAAGCTGACGAGCGCTCGCCGTCAGGCTTCGATGTTCGACGACGAAGGCCCGGGCGCGACGCCCCATATCCGCGCGACTCGACGCGGTCTGCGAAAGGGACTCGGAGAGCCGCGCCTGCAGAGACTCCACATCGCCTTCGGGGGCGAGCCAACCGGTCTCCCCGACGTTCATCATCTCGGCAGTGCCGCCACTGTCGTATGCGATCACCGGGACTCCGCATGCCTGGGCTTCGAGCAGGACGAGCCCGGCGGCTTCCCGCGCGCGGCCGTTGAGCCGGGTGGGAAGCACGAGCGCGTGCGCAGTGCGCAGCAGGTCCCGCACCTCCGAGCTCGGCAGGGAACCCGCCACGCGAATATGCGGCGACGCCTGCGCCGCGGATTCCAGGCGTGTGCGTGCGGGTCCATCGCCGACGAAGACCAGTTCGTGTGGCTGCTCTTCCACGAGAGCAGCCGACGCCTCGAGCAGATCGAACACGCCCTTGGCGTCGACCAGCCGACCGACGAAGAGCACCCGGCGCACGCTCGCGGTCATCGGCTCTTCGGGGGGTGTGAAGACATCCGTGTCGATCCCCTGATAGTGCACGCGAACGCGTGCGGGATCCGCTCCGCCCTGCACCGCGATGCCCGCGATGTACTCACTCACCGCGAGGATCAGATCGGCCCTCCGGTACACCGCCCTGACCTCGCGCTGCATCGCGAACAGCGCCGGACGCGCCCGCAGGCCCCGCTCGCGCAGCGGGGTGAGCGGGACGAATGCGTCTCCGCCGTGCACAGTGACGGCCAGCGGCCGTCGCGCTCGCTTCGCGGCCGATACCGCTGCCCGCGCCCCATACGCGAAATGCTGATGGATGACGTCCGGCGCCCATCGTCTGATGCGCCGGGACGTGGCGCCCCACAGCAGAGCCCCGACCTGCTCCCGCCTGCGGATGGGCCAGCGATCCGTGAACGGCAGCACCTGCGGGAGAGTCTCGTCCAGTTCGATTCCGTCGAGGGCATGCGGGTCGGTGACCCTGGCCGCACCGGCGAATATTCTCACGTCGTGCGCTGCTCCCAGAAGCCGCGCGTGCGAGACCGCGAAGTACGTCGGCGGTATGAGGATGGATGCTTTCGTCACCGCTATGCGCATCTGCCCCTCCAAGGACCGGTGTTATGGTTAGGCGTTCTCGCCCTCTGATCGCCACTTCTCAGCAGGTTCGCCTTTGTCGCACGTATCACCGCCTCACCTACTCTATGTCGCCTGGGGCTTCCCGCCGTCACGCAGCGGCGGCGCGTACCGCCTGCTGGCGACAGCGAACGCGTTCGCTCGCGAGGGCTGGGATGTCACGGTTCTGACCGTGCCGCGCGAGGTCTTCCTGCGCAGCACCGGAGTCGACCCGTCGATGGAAGAGCGTGTGGATCCGAGGATTCGCATCGAGCGCATCCCGTTCCCGCACGATGAGACCGTCCTGGATCTGCGCACCTGGGGCAGCTTTCGCGCACATGCGCCCGAACTGTGGAACGGCTGGCGCGGCTGGCGCACCTCCCGGGTGTTCCCCGAACCGCGCTATGGGCTGTGGCGCACGAATCTGGAGCAGGCCGCGACACGCATCCATCGCGATCACCCGGTCACGCTCACGATCGGCTCGGGGAACCCGAACGTCGTGCACACCGCCGGCTTTCATCTGAAGAACACTGCGAACGTCCCGTTCGTCATGGATTATCGCGACACCTGGCAGCTGGACATGTACTCAGGGCGGCGCACGCTCACCGACCGCCATCCCGGGGCGCAGTGGGAGAAGCGGCTGATCGAGTCGGCAGATGAGGCGTGGTTCGTGAACGAGCCCATCGCGCAGTGGCATCGCGACCTGTACCCGCAGGCGGCAGAGCGCATCCGGGTCGTCTCGAACGGGTTCGACCCGGAGTTCGTGGGCGACGTCGCCGCCCCTCGCGCCGATCGCGACGCCGAGCTGGTCTTCGGGAACATCGGCACGATGACGTCGCAGACGCCGATCCCGCAGCTCGTCGACGGGTGGCTGTCGGCCAGAGCCAGGGGCGCGCTGTCGGATGCCCGGATAGACCTCTACGGCTATCTCGGTCATCAGGGCGACGATGAGGGGAACGTCCTGGGTACGATCGCCGCTGCCGTCGACGGTTCGGTGCGTTACAACGGCCCGGTGTCCAAGGCCGAGATCGCAGACACCTACGCCGGTCTCGACGCGCTGATCCTGCCACTTGGCACCAGCCGCTTCATGACCAGCGGAAAGGTCTTCGAGTACATGGCCACCGGGCTTCCGATCGTGTCGGTCCACGACCCGGTGAACGCAGTCAGCGACACCCTGCGCGGCTATCCCGCGTGGGCTCCGGCCGCTTCGCTCGAGTCGGAGGACGTCGCTGACGCGCTCATCCGCGCCGCCGATATCGCGGCACAGCAGACCGTCGCCGACCGGCGAGCCGCGCGGGAATGGGCGAATCGCTATGAACGAGCGCGCGTCCTGGAGCCGATCGCTCGGCAGTGGCGCGAGCGCCTCGTCGAAGTCGGGGGTGCCTGATGCGCGTGGTGGCGATCATGTCCAGCGATCACGAGACGCCCGCTCTCGCCGATCTGGCCGCACGAGCCGAGGTCGTCCGCGTTGGACCCGCGTCGAAGGGCGCGCACTCCGTGACGCACGTGCTGACGCCCGCTGCCCCCCGCGGGCTTTCACAGCGCATCGAACGCCTGGCCTGGCGGTCCGCCGTCGGGCGGAATGCGATCCGCATCTCTCCGCTCGACCGGTCGCGCCGACTGTGGCGAGCTGCGAAGCGGGACCGTGTGCTACACGCGCTGGTGCGCGATGCGGACGTGGTCGTCGCTCTCGATCGGGACGCGATCCTGACGGTGTGGAAGCTCTCGAGGATGCGAGATCTCGGCGATTCCTGGGACGCCGTCTACGGAGGCTCCGCCGCGTTGTTCGCCCTCACGAATCGCGGCTGAACCGGCCCGCCGTCACTCGCGCCGCCGGAAATCCAACGACCGCCGGCACGGGGGCCCCTTGCCGTCTGCGGCGCCTGGCCTCCCGCCACACGGCGTAGTGGGCGTCGCGCTCGACCGATACCAGCAGGTCCGCCGCGGAGATCGCGGCCTGCGCCTGCGCAGACCGACGCGCGCGATGCGCGAACATGGCTCCGGGATCGAGCGGTGTCAGCCGCCTGAGTGCGCGGCCCGGGGGCGTGCGGCGCGCGAACTCCGACAATCGCAGGCGAAGCGGCGAAGTGCCTACCGCCAGCGAATCGGCATCGGGCCACTGCGCCGGCATAGTCGAGACGACGGTCACCTCCGCATGGGCGGCGAGAGACTTGAGGCCGCCGGCGATGTCGCCGGCAGACGGTGCGAAGACGACGATTCTCATGCGCGCGCCTCCATGCCGAACTCGGTCTCGATATCGGCGACGGCCGTCGCCAGGATGCCCAGCCGCTCCCAGCGGAGGCCGGCGGCGATCGCGCGCTGACGGACGCCCACGGTGCTCAACTGCACCTGGCGCGCGGCATCGATCAGCGATTCAGCGATCGCTTCAGGCTCGAGCGAGCGGGGTGCATGCCAGTGATCCGTGTCGCCCAGCACCTCTGCCACAGGGGTCTCCGGCGTGTGCACCGAGACGATCGGCAGACCCGTGGCCGCGTACTCGTACACCTTGCCGCTGGTCACGCCAGGGCCGCTGGGCAGCGCCAGCAGCAGTGCGTCGAACTGTCGATAGACCTCGGTGAGCCGGCTCCGACTCACCGGCCCCTCGTAGACGATGCCAAGAGGTTCAGCCTCGGCCAACGCCGCGAGGAGCTGGGGGCTGCCCTCGCCCGTGCGGCCCAGGTGACCGCGCAGCACGAGACGAGACCCCTCGGGGAGCTGCATCCGAGCAATCCGCCAAGCCTCGACGACCTCGTCGAGCGGAAAGGCTCCGAAGTTGATGGTTCCGATGTATCCGAAGGTCAGTGGACCGTCTGCGGCATCGCGAAGCGGAACGCCGAACGCCGCCGCGTCGGTGGCCTGAGCGGGCAGATCGAATCCGTTGCGCACCGTGCGCATCTTCGCGGCGGAGTCGGGATACTGCCCGGCGTGCCAGCCGCGGATCGGGTCGTTCACGAACCACACCTGGAACGCCTCGCTCATCAGGGCGCGCTCTCGATCACGGACCGCATCGGTGAGCCCAGCCGGCGGCGTGCCGGTGAAGGTCAGGAACGTCCACGCATCCCGGTAGTCGAGGATGTAAGGTACGCCGTGCTGGGCACGCAGGTGCTCCCCCGGGACGAAGTCGACGTACGGTGCGGCTGTGCCCAGTGCGAGATCGACCGGTCGGCTCTGGTGCACAGCATCCGCTGCCTCGCGCAAGGCAGGCGCCCACGATCCATACCAGGCCTCGGGGAACTCATGACGATCCCGCTGAAGCCTGCGGCGCGTCCACAGCTCAGGCTGGCGGGCGCGGGTGCGCGACCATGTGGTGATGTCTGTGGAGAGCTCGTGATGCTCCAGCGGCACCTCGACGATCTCGATGCGCGGATCGACGGTCTCGAGCAGCGTCTCGTCGGCCACCTCGTTCGCCCGGAACAGCGATGCGGGTCCGGTGAGAACCGTCACGTGCCAGCCCGCACGAACGAATGCGTCGGCGATTCCGGCGGCGCGGTACACGCCGCTCGTCCGAGCTGGCGGGAACGCCCACGCGGTGAGAAGCAGGTGCCTGCTCATGCCGTCACCCCCAGAAAAGGCGCGAGCACTCGCGCCGAAAGCGCTCCGTCGTGGACAGCCCGCACGAAGTCGGGTCCGCGGCGCGCCACCTCGCGGTAATGCTCGGGGCGAGTGCGGATGTCGTCGAGCACGTCATGCAGCGTATCCGGCGTCGCTTCGACCACGGGCAGCTCCAGTCCGGTCGTCTCACGGACGTGGTCGCGCACCTGGTCGTGCACGTGCGCGATGGCGATGCGCCCGGCGGCCATCGCCTCGACCGAAGTGACCGAGTACATCCCCAGCGCGAACTGCTCGAGCACCACGTCCGCGCCGGCGTACAGCGCGGGCATCTCTCCGGAGGGCACGCGGACCACGCGACGGTAATCGATCTGTCGAGCCTCGTGCAGCCGCTGCACGATCGGCTCGATCAGAGCGGTGCCCTTGACGAGGGGGTTCGTCGGGGCGTGCAGTACGACCGGTCGATCACTGGTGAGGATCTCTGTCGACGTCGCCCACCGCTCGATGTCCACCACGATCGGCAGCCACTGCGCACCGGGGCGATCCAGCAGCATCTCCGGCGTCGACACGAAGACCGGTGCAGCGACGCGGTCCAGGACCTGCTGATTGAACGAGGCGCGGGTCTGGAGCCGGTTCACCCAGTCGGCCGGGGCGTCTCGGAAGGGCGACCATTCATCGAGCTGCGCATGACGGTCGGGCAGCCGGATGTCAGTGCCATGGCACAGCATCGCGACCTGCACGCCCTGGGCACGCAGCCATTCGACTTCGCGTGCGACGACCTTGTCGCTGGCCGCGCCGAACATCGACGACACCGCCTCGATCATCACGTGCGTGAACCCGGCGCCGACGGCGCCGCGCTGCCGGATGCCCCAACGCCGCGAGTTCGTGTAGACAGCATCCGGCACCCCGTAGTCCACGGGGAAGTCGAGCCCGCCGTTGTCACCCGCGATCATCGAGACCGCGCCGACGCCCGGCAGCCGCTCGGCTGCGCGCGCCCAGCGATCTCCCTGTCCCGCGAAGTTGCGCGGTCCGACAAGCAGTCGAACGTCCGTGGCCGGAGCGGCCACGGGTGCGGGCACGTCCTGCGGGCGGTAGCGCGCCGTCGCCGGTCCGATTCGAGAGGTGATCGCCTCCGGCATGCGGGAGCGCACCAGGCGCTTCGCCATGCGCCAGCGTGCAGCCACCATCGACGACATTTCGGACATACTCATGCCAGCCCTGAGAGCCGCGCCTGGAGCGCGAAGTCCTCGTGTTCGGCGACGACCTCATCGAAGGTGCCTGTCGCCGCGATCCGGCCGTCCTGCATGAAGAGCACCTGATCAGAGGCGCGGATCGTCGACAGACGGTGGGCGACGGCGATGACCGTGACTTCGCCGTGCAGCTCGTGGATCGCCTCGGTCACGTTCGCCTCGGTCTTGCTGTCGAGCGCGCTCGTGGCCTCGTCGAGGACGAGGATCAGCGGGTCGGTGTACAGCGCGCGAGCGATGCCGAGACGCTGTCGCTGCCCTCCGGAGAGTGTCATGCCGCGTTCGCCGACAGTCGAGTGCACGCCGCCGTCACGATCCGAGATCACGTCCCAAAGCTGCGCACGACGCGCTGCGCGCTCGACCCGCTCGAGGTCGTAGCTGTCGTCCCACACCAGAGCGATGTTCTGTGCGATGGTGCCGTCGAACAACGCGACGTCCTGCGGGACGTAGCCGACATGCTGGCGCCAGGCCGCGAGCACGTCCTGCAGGGGCTTGTCGTCGATGAGGATCTGTCCTGAGCTCGGCGAGATGAGCCCGAGCAGCAGGTCGACGAGAGTCGACTTGCCGGCGCCGGACGGTCCGGCGATGCCGACGGTCGTCCCCATGCGGATGTCGAGGCTCAATGCTTCGACTGCAGGCGTGGACGAGCCTGGGAACGTGAACCCGACGTTGTCGAGAGTGAGCACCTGCGGTGCTGACGGCAGCGGCTCGCGGCCGAGCCGCTCCTGCGCCTTGAGATAGTCGTCGGCCGATTCGATGTCGGCGATGACCGTGTCGACGTAGGGCGCGGTGGTGACGGTGCGGGTGATCACCGACTGGAATCCGGTGAGTGCAGGCACCAGCCGGAAGCCCGCGATGCCGAACAGCGCCACTGCGCCGATGGCATCCTGAGGGCCATTGACCGGACCGCCGACGAAGTAGGCGACACCGCCGGTGAGCAGGAAGCCGCCGATGACGGCCGAGTCGAAGATGAAGCGAGGCACTGCTGAGAGGAAGTTCGAGTTCGACCGGGCGCGTGCCGACAGCGAACGCTGCTTCTCGACGACGACCTCGACCTCGGCGGCTTTGTCGCGAAGGGTGATCTCCTTCAGAGCCGACACCATGCCGGAGATCAGGGCGGCGGCAGCCATCTGCGAATCACGCGCGACCCGAGCCGCCTGGCGGGTGCGCCCGCCCAGCACATAGTACTGGAGCGCAGCGATTCCCACCAGGTACACGGCCGTGATCAGCGCGGTCAGGGGCTGCGCGACGACGATCACTGCCAGCACGCCGATCGACGTGACCAGCAAGCCCGGCAGGGTCGTGATGGGCAGCAGGAAGCCGCTGGTCACGTTCGCCACGCCCGTATTGGCCATCTGAACGACCTGAGCAGAGTTGCGGCCGAGACGATCGGTCCAGGGTGCACGCAGGTAGGCGGCGAGCAGCTGCGCGCCGACCCGCACCTCGAATTCGGCGAAGCGGCGGGTCGCGATCCACTGCAGACCGACGTTCGCAGCGGACTTGGCGATCACGAGCGCCGACAGTCCCGCGATCATCCAGACCAGCGCCGACTCGGGCATGGAACCGACGATCGGCAGCGAGATCGCGCTCCCGGTCGCGGCCGCAGCCAGTGTCAGTGCGAGCAGCATCAACGCCAGCACATCGACGATCGACAGCAGGGCTGCGACGATCGAGTACCAGAGCAGGAAGCGGCGCGCCGACGGCGGAAGGTACGGAAGCAGACGCCGCAGCAGGACGGTGATCTGCTTCATCGGTCTGCGAAGTCCGCGAGCTCGATCGACGTGTGCGTGCGGGCTGATTCGAGTGCGGCTTCGACGACGGTGAGGGTGCGCTGGCCCTGTTCCATGGTGACGAGGTCGGTCTGCTGTCCGAGAACGGCGTCGCGGAACGCTTCGTGCTCGACGCGCAGCGGCTCGCGCTTGGGGAACGCGTACCGGGTGACGTCGCCTTCGGAGACGCCGCGGAACGAGGAGACGGATTCCCATTCCAACGGGATGGTGCCGTTGGCGTAGAAAGTCAGGTCCCCGGTGGAAGTGTCGGCGACGAACGCGCCCTTCTCCCCCGTGACGACCGTGAGCCGTTCTTTCATCGGGCTCAGCCAGTTGACGATGTTGTTCACGATCACCCCGGACTTGGTCCGCCCGGTGATGGTGATCATGTCCTCGTACTCGCGGCCGGACTTGAACGCGGTCTGCGCGAACAGCCGGTCGTAGTCGGACTGCACCACCCACGCGGTCAGGTCCACGTCATGGGAGGCGAGGTCTTTCGCGACCCCGACGTCGGCGATCCGAGATGGGAACGGGCCCTGCCGGCGGGTGACCACCTGATACACCGCGCCCAGCTCGCCCGCCTCGATCCGCCGGCGCAGCTCCTGCAGCGCGGGGTTGAACCGTTCGATGTGCCCGACCGCGCCGACCAGCCCCGCAGCGGTGAATGCGTCGACCATCCGCTGCCCGGCCTCCAGGCTGTGCGCAATCGGCTTCTCCACCAGGGTGTGCACGCCGGCCAAAGCCAGCTTCAACGCCGCATCCTCATGGAACCGGGTCGGCACGGCCACCACCGCGATGTCCAGGCCCTCCGCGATCAGCGCGTCGATGTCCGGCAGCACCTGCAGGTCACCGGCCACCCCGTGCGGGTCACCGCCCGGGTCGGCGATCGCGACCAGGTCCACCCCGTCCAGCTCCCGCAGCACCCGGGCGTGGTGGCGGCCCATCATGCCGACGCCGAGCAGACCGGCACGCAGGTTCTCGGCCATCAGGCGCCCGCCCCCGCCGCCGCGTTCACCGCGGCCACGATCCGGTCCAGATCCGCCTGGGACAGTGACGGGTGCACCGGCAGCGATGCGACCTCACGCGCCGCGCGCTCCGTCTCCGGCAACTCCAGTCCGGGAGCGTACGGGGCCAGCGACGGCAGTCGGTGGTTCGGGATCGGGTAATACACACCCGCGCCGACGTTGTGCTCCTCCTTCAACGCCGCAACGAACCCGTCCCGATCCTCCGGCACGCGGATCGTGTACTGGTGGTACACGTGCACCGCACCCTCGGCGACCGGGGGCACCACGACACCCTGCAGGTTCGCGTCCAAGAACGCCGCATTCGCCTGCCGCTGCGCCGTCCACGCGTCAACCTTGGTCAGCTGCACGCGGCCGATCGCCGCGTGGATGTCAGTCATCCGGGCGTTGAACCCCACGATCTCGTTCTCGTACTGCCGCTCCATGCCCTGGTTGCGCAGCAGCTTCACCCGACGCGCGATCTCATCCGTGGCGCAGGTGACCATACCACCCTCACCACTGGTCATGTTCTTCGTCGGATACAGGCTGAACATCGCGAAATCACCGAACGAGCCCACCGGGCGACCATCCAACGCCGCCCCGTGCGCCTGAGCGGCATCCTCATACAACGCCACCCCCCGCTCAGCGGCCACCTTCTCCAGCTCCCGCATCCGGGCCGGGTGACCATACAGGTGCACTGGAAGGATGCCCTTCGTCCTCGGGGTGATCGCCGCAGCAACCGCCTCCGGATCCAGAGTGAACGTCTCCGGCTCGATGTCGACGAACACCGGCGTCCCACCCGTCAACGCCACCGAGTTGCCCGTCGCCGCGAAGGTGAACGACGGCACGATGACCTCATCCCCCGGCCCGACACCCGCGGCCAGCAGGCCCAGGTGCAGACCAGCCGTGCCCGAGTTCACCGCCACCGACGGCCGACCCGACACGAAATGCGCCGAGAACTCCGCCTCGAACGCCGCCACCTCAGGGCCCTGCGCCACCATGCCACTGCGCAGCACACGGTCAACCGCCGCCCGCTCGTCGTCACCGATGATCGGCTTTGCCGGGGGAATGAACTCGCTCACGCGGACTCCTTGGTCAGGGTTTCGTTGTTCTCAATGAAGCGATCACCCGTCACCGGGCAGATCCAGGTCGATTCGTCATCGCCACGGGTGAGCGGAACACCCGACTCCCCCACCCAGCCGATCCGCCGAGCAGGAACACCCGCGACAAGCGCATGCGCAGGCACATCCTTCACGACCACAGCGCCGGCGGCGACCGTCGCCCATGCGCCGATCGTGACCGGTGCGACGCAGGTCGAGCGCGCGCCGATCGCCGCGCCCTTCTCGATCGTGACGCCCACCGGCTCCCAGTCGTGGGCGCTCTTCAGCGAGCCGTCGGCGTTGATCGCCCGCGGATAGGTGTCGTTGGTGAGCACCACCGCTGGACCGATGAACACGCCGTCGGCGAGCTTGGCGGGCTCGTAGACGAGTGCGTAGTTCTGCACCTTGCAGTTGTCGCCCATCTCGACCCCGGTGCCGATGTACGCGCCGCGTCCGACGATGCAGTTCTGCCCCATCCGCACGCCCTCGCGCACCTGCGCGAGGTGCCAGATCGACGAGCCATCGCCGATCGAGGCATCGGGCGAGACATCAGCGGAGTCGACGACCCGCACACTGATCGAAGATTTCACTGAGTTGGCCTTTCGGTGCCGGATGATGATCGGCGGGAACTGGTTTCGAGTTTACGCTCACGCGCCGCTGCGGCCTGGGTGACCGCCCTCGCGACCCGCTCGGCGACAGCACGGAGGGAGACGTTCTGCTGGGCCCACGCTGCGCGGCGGGGCCGCATCAGCGCGGTCGTGCCGTCGTGCGCCTCAGACAGCAACTGCCGCATCGCGTCGGCGACGGCCTCAGGTGTGAAGTCGACCGCGAGGCCGAGCTCGCCGGTGCGCACGAGATCGGCCCCGGCTGCGGGGCCCGCGAAGAGAACCGGGGTCCCGGTCGCGGCTGCCGCATAGGTCTTGGTCGGCTTGGCGAAGTCGTAGCCGATCCCGGGGACGATGCTTACGAGCGCCGCAGCCGCGCCACGGATCCACGACGTCGATTCAGCGGGGCTGACCACGCCGCCGAACTCGACACGACCGGGAGCGAGTTCCTCTGCGACCTGCTTCAGCTGCGCTTCTACTGCGCCCTGACCGAAGAATCGAAGGCGGACGCCAGGGTTCTCCTTCGCGATCTGCGCGAAGGCGCGAATGAATATGTCGGGCTGCTGCCACTCCGACATGGTGCCGGTGTAGACGAAGTACTCATCGTTCGAGGCCGGCTCGACATCGGGGCTGAAGATCTCGGTGTCGATGCCGTTGCCGACCGTGACGATGCGGTCGGCCGCGGCGCCGAGCAGCACGAGCCGCTCAGTCACCTCGTCGGAGACCGAGATGATCGAGCGCGCGCGCCTGAGCACCGCGCGCTCCATCCAGCGCATGACGGACACGACGATGCCAGGGGCCCCCATCGAAATGACTCCGTCGGTCCACACATCGGCCGCGTAATAGACGAGCGGCCGCCGTTTGATGGCCGCGATGATCGCAGCGACGAGCCCCGTGGTGGGCGGCGACTCCGCGACAGCCACGTCGAATCGCGTGCCGATCAGTCGCGCCAGCAGCGGGATGTCGAAGCTCATGTACTGCATGTAGCCGCGCACGTTGCCGCCGGAGTCGCGCAGCACGGGCCAGCGCCGAACATCGACCCCAGGTGCATCCGGGGTCGCCGGGGCATGGGCCGGCGGTGTGGTGGTGAGCACGACGACGTCATCACCCTGCTCCGCGAGCAGGCGGGCGAGCGCTCCCAGCCGGAAGGCGCCGGCGCTGACCTCGGGGGGAAAGAGTCTTGAGGCGATGACGACCCGCACAGGAGCGGTCATGACTCCTCTCCGTCCGGTCGCGGAGGGGTTTCGTCAGTGATCGCATCCTCGCGAATGTCGAGGCGCTGCTCGATCTGCGCGATCCTGCGCTCATGGAATGCCGACTGCTCGGCGAGCACCCGCAGCTTCTCCTCGATGCGGGTCAGCTCGGCACCGTACTGCAGGCTGACCAGGAACAGCAGCGCGATCGCGACGAAGAACACCAGGTTGACCGGCACGACGATGCCCAGGGCCGAAGCCGCCCACCCCAGCATCTGCGGGAACACGGCGATGACCAGTGCCAGCACCCCTCCGACGAACCACCAGCCCGCATGGCGCTCGCGCAGCGTGCCGCGCCGCATCAGTTCAATGATCGCGATCAGCGCCAGCACCGCCGCGACGATCCCGAAGATGTAGGTGATGATGCTCATGTTCATGCGTCGCTCCCCACTCGTGCCCGAGGGCGGATCATCGCAAGCCCGAACGCAGCGCAGGCCCGGAAAAGATACGCGGCGGCTTTGAGAGGTCTGTGCGATGGCTCACCGCCCTGTCGTACGCGCATGGCCACCGGCACCTGCCGGATGCGAAGGCCCGCACGTGCCGCGATCACGAGCGCCTCGATGGTGTCGCCGAGGTACTCGGCGGGGAACTCGTCTGCGAAGAGGTCGACGGCCCGGGGCCCGGCAACCTTGAACCCGCTGGTCACATCGGTGAGCGGGGTCCGCGCGACACGGCTGATCACCGCTGCCAGCAGACGCATCGCCCAGCGGCGCGGTCCCCGAACCCCGTAGTCGCCCGCGCCCGCGAATCGCGCGCCGATCACCAGGTCGGCATCCGCGAGGCGTGTGATCATCTCGGCGATCATGACGGGGTCGTGCTGCCCATCGGCATCCACCTGGATCACGATCTCGTGCCCGTGCGTGCGGGCGAATCGATAGCCGGCACGCATCGCGCCGCCGACACCCAGGTTGAACGGCAGGCGCAGAACTTCCGCTCCAACCGCTTGCGCTCGTGCGCCGGTGGCGTCGTGGGAGCCATCGTCGATCACGAGGCACCTTGCCGACGGGTAGGCCGCGCGTACGTCGCGAACCACGTCCGCGACGGACTCCTCTTCGTTCAACGCCGGAATCACGACGAGAACGGACTGATCAACCGGGCGCATCACAGCAAATCATAGCGAGCCGGTTGAGGACTCTACTGAGCGCACGCCGTGATCCGCCAGAGCGAGGCGTCGTCGCCGACGGAGTTGACGAGCTCGAATCCGGGCTGCCCGGCGAAATCGGTCATGCCCGGCATGATGTACCTTCCGGGGCCGTCCTCGCCTGCGCCGAAATCGACGACGTACTGCGGATTGCCGTAGGCCATGAGCGCGCTGCAGACCGCCGGGTCGGTGGCAGCGTCGCGAAGACCAACTGCCAGAATGTTCCAGTCGGGTGTCCGCGGGGCAGCCCAGGTGCGCGGATAGACGTCGATGCCGCTCAGGAAGTAGCCGAAGCCCGAACCGGTGGATGGGTTTCCGATCACCCGAGCATCAGCCGGAACAAGCTCATCCAGCGACTCGAGCAGCTCGCGCTCGTCCGGATTGAGGTACGCATCGGCGGCAGCGACATAGCGCGATTCACGGTCGTACGTTCCCTGCGTGACGGCCGGCATGGCGACAGGTCGCACCGTGATGAGCACGATCATGAACACGACGCTCGCTGCGAGGCCCACGAGGGTCGACATGGGTTCCGTAGGGCGTCGCATCCTCGCCGCGACGGCCCGAGTCACGGCGTCTGCTCCGATGGCTGCGATCGGGATGACCACGATAGGGGCGAGTGCGGCGATCCGATAGGGATCGGCGTACCAGGCGCCCAGAAGCCCGACCCGGACCATCGGTGCGCCGACGGCGGCGACGAGAAGGTAGAGGGCGGAGATCCCTGCCCATGCGAAGACGAACCAGCGCAGCGTTGCGACACGGGCAGCGACGACGAGGCCGATCAGCATGAGGATGCTGATGCCGAAGGCGAACGGGATCAGCACCTGCCCGTTGAACAGCACGTCCAGGAAGACTTCGAGCTTGCCGCGGAACGGCGCCCAGTGCGACCCGGATGTTCCCTGCGCGAGATACAGCCAGACACCGCCCACGACGGCCCACAGCACCACGAGAGCGCCCACCACACGCGTCGCGCCCCATTCGGCGCGACGCACGAAGATCTGGAATGTCACCCACCCGGCGCTGATCGCCATCCACGGCAGGATGGCGGCGGGCTGGGCGAGCAGGATCGCCGAGACCGCCACCAGGATCAGCAGCGCGATGCGGACGACGTGCGCGACGGGACGAGTCGCGCCTATCCAGCGCGGCACGGTGATAACGAGAGCGACCGCCGCCGGGATCATCGCCGTCGACAGCGCGTTCGGGAACAGCACGCCCCACTGGAACATCAGCAGAGGGAAGGTCTGCAGCGCCCCGGAAAGGACCGCCGCATATGCCGCGACCGTCGATGAGGTCGTTACGGCTCGGGTGAGCCACGCGATCCCGAGGGGCCAAATCATCGCCGCGATCACGAGCGTGAGCATGTTGGCCGCGGTCGTGATCTCCGCGCCGGTCAGCAGCACGATCATCGATACGACCGCGTGCCAGGCCGCCGGGTAGAAGCCGCGTCCGCCGATGACGGAGTTCACGTGCAGAGATGAAGCGTTGTCGGTCTCGAGGATGTACCGGACCGCGTTCATGTGGAAGACGGCATCGTTGGTCTGGGAGACCCCCGAGGGGTCCTGCACGTATGCAACGACGCGCCAGGTCGACATCGCGACCCCAACGCCGATCGCTGCGGGAAGCAGCCACCGCACCGGCGACCGCGCTCCCTCATCAAGCCTGCCGACGGCCCAGCGCCCGACCAGCGCGGCCAGCAGGATCAACGCTGCGATGGCCGCAGCCCATGGCAACGGCCCCCAACCGACGCCGACCTCGCCGAGCAGAAGCGCGATCACTGCCGTCGCCGCCACCGTGAATATGGGGGCGGACGCCAGCAGCGGCAGCCCGCGCAGCCCCACGAACCACAGTGCGAGAACCCCGGGTACGAACACCAGACCCGCTGTTACCAGCAGGACGGGCAGCTGCACCAGCCACTCCAGCATCAGGCGACCTCCACGAGTGCGATCGCTCCCTCGAGTTCACCGTCGTAGACGACCTCGCCCTTGCTGATTACCACACCGCGCGTGCAGAGGTCCCTGACCATCTCCATGTCGTGGCTGACGACGACAAGGGTCTTGCCCGCGGCGATGAGCTCCTCGAACTTCTTGCGGCACTTCTCACGGAAGGGCACGTCGCCCACGGAGAGGATCTCGTCCATCAGAAGGACGTCGAGTCGTACGTGGATCGCGACGGCGAACGCGAGCCGAAGGAACATGCCGGAGGAGTAGTGCTTGACCTCTTGGTCGATGAACTCCTCGATCTCGCTGAATGCCACGATCTCGTCGTAGAGCTCGTCGATCTCCCGCTTCTTCATTCCCAGGATCGCCGCGTTCAGATACACGTTCTCGCGGCCGGAGAGTTCGGGGTGGAAGCCTGCACCGACCTCGATGAGTCCGGCAACGCGGCCTCGGGTGAGCACTTCGCCGGCGTCGGGCTCCATCACGCCCGAGATCAGCTTGAGCAGGGTCGACTTGCCTGAGCCGTTCATGCCGAGGATGGCCACCGACTCACCCTCGTTGATGACGAGATCAACGCCCTTGAGTGCCTCGAAGGTCGACGTGAGCTTGCGACGTCGGATCCATGAGACGACCGTGTCCTTGAGCGAGAACGCATGGTTGAGCGTGAACTTCTTGTGCACGTCATCGACGATGATGCTCGGACGCTTCGCTGTCTGGTTCATAGGTCCTGGGCGAACTTTCCTTCGAGGCGTCGGAACGCCATCTGGCCGAGCAGCAGCGTGGCCACGGCGATCAGCGCTGTCCACAGCGTGTTGATGCCGAAGTTCGGAGACAGCGGCATGAGCGGGTCGCCGATGTACTTCGACGCGTTCACCAGCTCCTGCGTCGCAGGTCGCCAGAAGGCGTAGTGAAACAGCTGCACTCCCTGGGTGATCGGGTTGAGCAGGTATACCTCGAGCAGCCAGTGCGGCCACTGCAGCTTGTCGACGATCGCGGCCTGCACCATCGTCCAGGAGTACAGCACCGGAGAAGCCCAGGTGGCTAGCAGCAGGAACAGCTCGACGATGTTCTCGGCGTCGCGGAACCGCACGTTCACCGCACCGAACAACAGACCGAGCCCCAGGGAGAAGACCATGACGATCGCAATACCCGCCAGAGCGGCGAGTGCGCCAAGCACTGTGATGTGCGCCGCCCAGCCCATGAGCAGGCAGACGAACAGGAGCAGTCCAACCTGGGGCAGGAAGTGGACGAGCGAGACCAGCACCGCGGAGACCGCGAACAGCTGCCGCGGGAGGAAGACCTTCCGCACCAGCGCCGCATTCCCGACGATCGATGTCGTCGCGTTCTTGAAACCCTCGGAGAACAGGTTGATCACGACGATGCCCGAGAACAGGTAGACCGCGTAGTTCGGCACGCGATCGAGGTCCATGAAGATGCCGAGGACGATCCAGAACACCAGGAACTGGGCGGCCGGCCGCACGTAGGACCACAACCAGCCGAGAACGGAGTTGCGGTAGCGCGTCGTCACGCCGGTGCGCACCAGCAGGCGCAGCAGATAGCGCCAGCGCACGACATCGATCAGTCCATGGCTCTTGCCGGGAGTGTCGAAGTCGGAGCGCGGCACGGTGATGAAGAGATCTCGGGTATCAGTCACGGGCCTACTCACTCGAACGGCGACGGTGGCGACCGCCGCGGCCTCATCATCCTATTGCACCCGACCTGATGGCTCACGCAACGTCGATGCGCTCTCACGCCTACATGAGGGCGCTGAGCTGCCGCTCCACGGCCGTCGAGACCACACCCGCTTCCCCGAGGATCACCACGCGCTGCGGAGCCAACCGCTTCAACTCCGCGACCACCTCAGCAGGCAGGGCATCCGGCCTCGTCAACAGCACCGGACCACCCAGCACACCCGCCGCTGCCGCACCCGCCAGAGCATCCGGGAAGTCCCGTCCGCTGGAGACATACGCCACCGGAACGCCCGCAGTCGGGAACGCCGCCTTCGACACAGCCACCGCCGTCTCATAGCGCGACGCACCACCCTGACGCGTCACCGATGCCGCGATCGCGCGCACCTGCTGCTCGACAGCCGTCGAGACCACACCCGCTTCCCCGAGGATCACCACGCGCTGCGGAGCCAACCGCTTCAACTCCGCGACCACCTCAGCAGGCAGGGCATCCGGCCTCGTCAACAGCACCGGACCACCCAGCACACCCGCCGCTGCCGCACCCGCCAGAGCATCCGGGAAGTCCCGTCCGCTGGAGACATACGCCACCGGAACGCCCGCAGTCGGGAACGCCGCCTTCGACACAGCCACCGCCGTCTCATAGCGCGACGCACCACCCTGACGCGTCACCGATGCCGCGATCGCGCGCACCTGCTGCTCGACAGCCGTCGAGACCACACCCGCTTCCCCTAGGATCACCACGCGCTGCGGAGCCAACCGCTTCAACTCCGCGACCACCTCAGCAGGCAGGGCATCCGGCCTCGTCAACAGCACCGGACCACCCAGCACACCCGCCGCTGCCGCACCCGCCAGAGCATCCGGGAAGTCCTGACCGTTCGCCACGTACGCCACAGGGACACCCGCAGTCGGGAAGGCCGCCTTCGACACAGCCACCGCCGTCTCATAGCGCGACGCACCACCCTGACGAGTGAGGGCCGGTGACTGCGGCGTGACAGCAGCGGATGCGCTCGACGCCGCCGAGGTTCCGGCGATGTTCGTCGCCCTCACGGTGAACTTGTACGCAGTGCCGTTCGCCAGGCCCGTCATCGTTGCCGTGGTCGCACCGGTCGTGCTCACAGTCTTGCCACCCGGCTGCGCCGTGACCGTGTACGCAGTGATCGGAGCGCCGCCCGTGGCACCGGGTGCCGCCCAGGAGACTGTCGCCTGGCGATCCCCCGCGGAAGCTCTGATGCCAGATGGCGCTCCGGGCACGGCCGCTTTCGCGGGCCCGAACCAGTCAGTGAAGTAATTGTAGAAGTTGCGGTTGCCGTACGCCGAGCACGAGTCACCGGTGCCGTAGCCCGCCTTCATCGCTGCGGCGTTCGGCTGGTAAGGCGTGTAGTAGTACAGCGCCGACGTCGCCTTATTCTCGACTCGAACGGGCGAGGAACCGCACGACTTGTTTGGGTTGTACTGGATGTTCCACGTCTTACCCGGCGCATACCAGGTGAAGTAGCGCCCCTCCATGTAGAGCTGCATCTGGCGGGCAGCGCCGTAGATCTGGTGGAAGAAGCCGACGAACTTCGGATCACACGGTGCGGTGTCTGGGCACCCCTGCCCGAGGGCGATGTCGTAGCGCCACTTGCTGGGCCACGTGTGGGTGACCAGCCCCTGCTCTTTCTGCAGCATGACGATGAGCACCTGGGGGTTGATGTCACATGCCTGCGACACCCGGTAGATGATGCGGGCCGCGCTCTCGTTCCTCGCCCCCGTATAGCCCTTGCAGTACTTGTCGGCCGGCATCGAAACGGAATCGATGCGGAAGTCCTTCAAGCAGATGATCGGCCCGTACTGATCGCTGCCGCCACGGCAGGTCGACACCTTCGAGTTGAAGAACGACTGGATCTGCGATTCGGTCATGGTTGCTTCGTTGGTGAAGACCGCATCGCTGATGATGTTCCCGGCGTTCCAGCCCACAAGAGACGTCTTCACCGGTCCAGCTGCCAGACCGGCCGCCGCCGGGGCCGGCGCAGCCACCGGCACGGATGCTGCCGAAACGGGCGCCGCGGTGCCGATGACAAGACCGAGAATCGTCAGCAGCGTCACCGCCCAGCGCACTGATAGAGTCGCGCGCGCGCTGCGGATGCCAGGTGAAGCCATGTTATTAGTGTGACTGAAGTTGCACGATCATGCCACTGATGCAGAATATC
Source organism: Microbacterium esteraromaticum (assembly GCF_028747645.1). NCBI lineage: Bacteria > Bacillati > Actinomycetota > Actinomycetes > Micrococcales > Microbacteriaceae > Microbacterium > Microbacterium esteraromaticum. Next base: position 1,109,792 of record NZ_CP118100.1, on the reverse strand, counting down.
GGGCGATTTCCGCGGCGTGTCCCCCGCCCTGTCAGGCGCTTCGCAGACTGGCTCAGAGGTCGGCGTGCAGCCCCCACACCCGCTCAGCGGAGCTCGCCCACGAGAACGCACGTGCACGGTCGGCGGCGAGTACCCGCTGCCGCTTCTCCCCCGCGCCGAGCGCATCTTCGAGGGCATCCGTGATCTCATCCGCCGGCACCACCAGTCCGCCGTCGGCGATGACGTCGAGGTGAGTCCCCGAGTCGACGGCGACAACGGGCACGCCCAGTGCCATCGCCTCGACCGCACGCCACGGCCACGCCGTCGAGGTGGAGGTGGCGACCACAGCGGCCGCTCCGGCGAGAACAGATGCCCGGTCGGCGTCGTCGAGGCGTCCGCGGATGTGCGCGCGCCGTTCGGCCAACCCGGCAGCTGCAGCCGCATCCGCGATCTGCGGCTCGGTCCCGTCGGCAGCATCGAGCACCACGACGTCGATATCGGCTCGCGCGGCTGCGGATAGTCCGCCAGTCATCGATTCGACATCACCCGTCACGACCACGTAGCGTTCGGGCAGTTGCAGATCGTCGCGGCGCTGCGCCGCATCGGCCGGCTCCGCGAAACCCTGCGGAGCAGCGCCGGCGATGACCCGGATGCGGTCCGACAACCGCCCCAGGCCCGCGACGCGCTCGGCCATCGTGTGCGAGGGCACAACGACGGCGTCCGCGTGCTTCACCGCCCGTTTGAGCATCGCCTTGTGCCAGCCGACCACAGACTTCGACAGCACGTGCGGCGCCTCCCACGCATCCAGGTCCCACAGCGTGACGGTGGTCTGGTCGTTGTCGTGCAGCCGGTCGTGACGCACCAGCGGCGCCATCAGACTCGGGGAATGGATGAGCCCACCTCCGACGCCGGGGGTGATTCCCAGTTGCCACGCGCCGGCCAGTTCACGGCGCCCGAGCGCCAGCATCCGCACGTCCTGCACGCCGGGCATCTGCAGGTCGGTGCCGCTCGGCACGATCGCCGATACGGCGCAACCGCGCGGCGCTGTCTGCACCAATCCGACGGTCAGTGCCAGCGCCGCACGCGCCTGATCGGCGTCGACGACCTGCACCGTCTGATCGAGAACAACCCGCAACTGCACACTCATGTCGTCATGCTATCGACGCCTTCCTGAGAGCCTCCGACGCACCGCCGCGGGCGCGTGAGGTCACTCGGCAGGCGCGTCCGTTTCTGGCGGATGAAGGGCATCGCGCACCATCTGACGAATCAAATCGAAGTCGGGGTCGCCCTCGACGATGCCGTTGTCGGGCACGAGCTCGATCTCGGTGACGGGCTGCTCCTTCGCCTTCATCATCAGGTCGAAGAACTCGGGCAGCTTGTCCTGCGGAAGGTCGGTCTCCATCAGCTGCGTGCCCGCGGCCGCGATCTCGTTGAACCGTGTCACCACCGTCTGCGGGGTGAACTGTTGCAGGATGGCGACCTGCAGCTCGCGCTGACGCCTCATGCGGTCGTAGTCGCTGGTGGTGTACCGCGAACGGGCGTACCACTGCGCCGTGTCACCGTCCATGTGCTGATCGCCTGCCTCGATCCACCCGATCGCCCAGTCCGCGGCGGGCTGGTTCGGGTAAGCCGGCCCGCCCCCCTTGGGCAGCCGCTCGATGACAGTGATGTCAACCCCACCCAGCGCATCGATGAGCGCTGCGAAACCATCCATGTCGACGAAGACGTAGTACGGAATCTCGATGCCGAGCACACCCTCGGCAGCGTCCTTCGTCGCCTCGATACCGGGAGCGGACCCGTGCGTCGCCGCATCGGGATACAGCCCCGTTCCCTTATCGTCCCGACAGACCTCGGCGGCATTGCGGATGTGGTTCATCCACGGCTCCCAGCCGCAGGCCTGGTCCGAATGCCCTTCGAAACCATCCGGGTACAGCTCACGCATGGGGCTGCCCTCGCTGAACGGCGCACCGGCGAGCTCGCGTGGGATGCCCGTCATCGTGACGGCACCGGTGTCGGCGTTGACCGAGACGACCGAGATACTGTCGAAGCGCATCGAGTCGCGCCCGTCGCCGCTGTCGGCGCCGAGTAGCAGGATGTTGTAGTAGCCGTCGCTGGGCGGCAGGCTGGGCCCGCCGCTGCCGAACAGCGTCGTCAGAGCCCCGCGCCCCGACGCCACCGCCGACGAGGCATACACCGTCGCCGACGCCACCAGGGCCAGTACGAGAACGGATGCCAGCGGAATCGCCCACCGCGAGATCGGTGGCACCTTGACCAGGCGCACCTGCCGCAGGGTGTCGATCGTCAGCACGACCCACAGCACCACATAAGCCAGCAGCAACACCTGCACGAGCGTCAGCATGAACCACGCGAGCGGTCCGGCGAAGAGCCAGACCAGCGCGGGCCGGGCGAACAGACCAAGGCCCGCGGCGACCAGCAGCAGGAACCAGCCGAACAGGGTCGCACCGAGTCCGAAGCGGCCGAGCCTGCGGTTGCCGGCGAGCACCTGCGCCGAGCCCGGGATAAGTACGTTCAGGACGACCAGCCACCAGGCACGCCGACCCATCAGGTCGGCATCAGAGGCATCGGGGTTGAGCAGCGGCCGCGTCTCGATCAGCGGGCGTGCGCCCTGATCGGAGGCACGCGGTGCTGCCAATGTCACAGCGAGTCCTTCAACCGCTGGTTCTTCTGCTCCACCTGGCCTTCGAGTTCACGTGCGTACGCCTCTACGCGGTCGGCGAGTTCCGGATCGGACGTGCCCAGGATCCGTGCGGCGAGGAGCCCTGCGTTTCGCGCCCCGCCGATCGACACGGTCGCGACGGGGATTCCGGCCGGCATCTGCACGATCGACAGCAGCGAGTCCATGCCGTCCAAGTACGCCAGCGGCACGGGCACACCCACGACGGGCAGCGCGGTCACCGAGGCGATCATGCCCGGCAGATGAGCGGCTCCTCCGGCGCCGGCGATGATGACGCGGATGCCACGGCTGCGCGCTTCCCGGCCATAGCTCATCAGCTTGTCGGGTGTGCGGTGGGCCGAGACGACCTCGACCTCGTGCGGGATGCCGAAGTCGGTGAGCGCCTGGGACGCGTCACTCATCACCCGCCAGTCGGAATCGGAACCCATCACGACGCCGACCAGCGGCGAGCTCGAGGAATGCAGCGGCTCAGTCACTCGTACAGGCTAGTGCGCGCCGCTGGGAGAACGGCGCAACGGCGCGCACTCGCAGCGACGCGGATCACTCACTCGAAATGCACTGCGGCGGCGCGGGCGGTGTAGACGACGTCATCGAGATCAGCGCCGGCGACGTTGATGTGGCCGACTTTTCGTCCCGGACGCGGCGCCTTGCCGTAGGTGTGGATCTTGGCCTCGGGGTGCTGCTCCATCGCCGGTGCGAAGCACGAGGTGAGCGTGCCCTCGGCGGGTCCGCCGAGGATGTTCACCATCACGGTCCAGGGTGCTCGAGGTGCGGTGCTGCCCAGCGGCAGATCGGCGACGGCCCGCAGGTGCTGCTCGAACTGGCCCGTCACGGCACCGTCCTGGCTCCAGTGTCCGCTGTTGTGGGGACGCATGGCCAGTTCGTTGACCAGAATGCGCTCATCGTCGGTCTCGAACAGTTCGACAGCCAGCATGCCTGTGACGCCGATTCCCTCGGCGATCTGCCGTCCGATCTGCTCGGCGACCTCGGCCAGACGCTCCGTAGCGTTCGGCGCGGGGGCGATGACCTCTGCGCACACGCCGCCGCGCTGCACCGTCTCGACGACGGGGTACGCGACCACGTCGCCGCTCGGGCGCCGCGCGATCTGCTGCGCGAGTTCACGGGTGAACGACACCATCTCCTCGGCCAGCAGCGCCTCCCCCTCCGGCACCTGCTCGAACCAATCGGCGGCCTCGAGGCCCGCGCGTACGACGCGTACACCTTTGCCGTCGTACCCGCCCCGCGGAGTCTTCACGACGGCTCGGCCGCCGTGATCGTTGATGAACGCCTGCAGTTCGCGAGCATCGTGCACCGCGGCCCAGTCCGGCTGCGGCACACCGAGCTCGGCGAGGCGGGCACGCATCACGAGCTTGTCCTGCGCGTACTGCAACGCATCGGGCCCCGGGTGCACCTGCACACCGTCGGCGACGAGGGCGCGCAGCACCTGCTGGGGCACGTGCTCGTGGTCGAAGGTGATGACGTCGACGTCACGCGCGAAGGCGCGCACCGCGTCCAGGTCGCGATAGTCACCGACGGCCGTCGCTGCCAGCGCGGCCGACATCCCCTCGTCCTCGGCGAGCACACGCACGTCGAGTCCGAGTTCGACCGCCGGAGCAATCATCATCCTGGCGAGCTGTCCACCACCGATCACACCTACGCGCACCGACATCCGCGCCCCTTTCGTCGTTCCCATTCTCGCGTACTCCGAGGGCGCGGATGGTCAGAACGTTCCGGGCTCCGCGTCGCGGTGGGCGAGGATCTGGTTGACCTCGACCTGATCAGCCAGTGCCTCATGCACGAGATTGACGCTGGGGACGTTCACCAGGCGCAACGGTGCGTCGACGCCGTTGCTGAGGACGACCGTGCCGGCGCCCCACAGACGCTGCAGAAGTCCGCGGCGCACGGCGATCGAATAGCCGCGCGTGTGCGAGAGCTCCTGACGGCTGCGCGCGCCGAGCCCGTCGCGGACGATCACTCGCCGGGTGGTGATCGTGTACGTACGTGACAGCCAGCGCAAATACGGCGCGACGACGAGAAGCAGCACCAGCAGGCCTGCCGCGGCGAGCAGCATCCAGTTCTCATACGGAGAGGGCAGGTTGCCATACAAGTAGGCTGTCGCGCCGAACACGGCGATCAGCACGAGTGCCGACCAGAACAGCCGCCGGGCATGGCCACGGAAGCGCGCGACGATCAGTTCCTCGGCGGGCGCGCCAGGCGGGGGCATCATCGGACGCCCTCCGAGCATCACCGGCTGAGTCATGCCTCCATTGTGCCGTCAGGATGCGACATCCCCGGCACCCGCAGGGCGTGTCAGCGTGCCGCGTCAGGCCAGCCGCGCGTGCACGACATCGCCCGACGACACCGCACGTTCGCTCTCTGCACAGCCCGCCTCGGTGGATTCCTCGGCGACGACGAGTCTGCCGTCGTCGGCCAGGCGCACCGCGCGTCCGTGCATCGATGTGCCGTCCGGCAGCGATACGTTCACCGCGCGTCCCAGCGTGATGCACCGCGCGGTCGCCTCGGCGTGCAGACCCGATCGGATCGCGTCGCCCGCTCTGCTCAGCTCGCGCACGATCGCGTCGAGCCGGTTCAGATAGTCGGCCACCAGCCGATCGGCATCCGCAACGGCATCCTGGCAGGCGAACGACGTCGCCGTTGGAACCGGCAGCTGCGCGTGTGTCATCGCGGTGTTCACCCCAGCACCGACGATCACCGCGTCACCGACGACCTCGGCGAGGATGCCACAGATCTTGCGGCCGTCGACGAGCACGTCGTTGGGCCATTTCAGGCCCACTTCATGGCCGGGCAGCTGTGCGGCGACGGCATCCGTCATCGCCACCCCACCGGCCAAAGGCAGCCATCCGCGCGCGTCGACACTCTCCGGCAGGTCGCGCAGCAGCACCGAGATTGCCAGCGCGGCTCCGGGAGGCGTGTCCCAGGTGCGGTCGAGCCGCCCCCGCCCCGCGGTCTGTGAGTCGGTGACCAGCACCGACAGATGCGGCCAGGCGGTGGCATCCGACGCGCGCCCACGCAACTCGGCGTTCGTCGAGCCGCACTCGGGCAGTACCAGCAGACGACCGGCGATCCCCGAGGCGCGTTGCAGGTTCATTCAGACCGCGTCCTCGTCGAGATCTGCGGTGTCGTGTTCCGATGCTTCCGCGGCCGGCATGTTGTCACGCGCGTGCCAGTGATCCCACTTCTGCATCAGCTGCTCGATGGCGGCATGGAACTTAGCCGTCGCCGCCCCCGGCGTGGTGTCACCGAAGTAGTGCGTGACCCAGGTGTCCAGACGCTCGATCGCCGCCTCGTCGCCGCGCACACGATCGACCTCGGCGACGATGTCGCCGGCGCCATCGACCGTCAGCCATTCACACGCCGACAGATAGCCCTTGGTGTCGATCGAAGCGCGCTCATCGTCAGGGCGGGTAATCAGCAACGGCTTACCCGAGGCGAGTCGGTCATAGACCATCGCCGAGATGTCGACGATCGCGACATCGGCAGCGGCGAGCTGCCAGCCCAGCTCGGGACCGTCGTCGTAGATGTGGTGAGCGGTCGCGTCGGTCGCGTTTGCCTCGGCGATCGCGGTGAGAATGCGCTGGTGCGCCGCACCGTACGCATCGTCGACCACACCGCTACGCGGGTGCGGCCGGTAGATCAGGCGGTGCCGGCCCGTTGCCAGCAGCCCGCGAACGAGCGTCTCGCCGTGAGTGGCGATCGATCCGTAGTGCGCAGAAGGGCGATCGCCCTCCCAGGTCGGCGCATATAGCACGACCGTGCGCTCGTCCGGGGTATAGGGAAGGGTGCCGGAGTAGTGATCGGCCTGCGGACGGCCGATCTCGATCGTGCGCCGGTCGATGTCGTAGTCCCACAGGGTGCGGCTGAGCCGGTCGCGGGCGGCCTGACCGGCGACCAGGGCGTAGTCGTACGCCTTGTACTGGTTGGTGGTCATGTACATCTTGTCGGACTCACCGTGGTTGATGAACACGTGCCAGCGGCGGCCGTACCGGAACATCTGGAAGTTGCGGGTGTTCTGGTTCACATACAAGACGATCCGGATGTCTTGCTTCGCGATGAACTTCTCGAGGTTGCGCACCGTCGGCACGAACGCGACCGGCGGCCCGTCCTCAGCGATCAGCTGCTCGGCGCCGGTCGCGCTGCGCGAGAGCACGACCACCGGCCAGCGTTCAGCCAGCTGTGCCAGCGGGCGGTACCACTGCCGCATCTGATACATGTTGACCGCGCCGTCGGCGAAGTACACCGCGATCTTGTACGTGTCGCGCGGGTGCGGCTCGCGTTGCGCCAGAGTTCGCCTGACCCGCTGCACCGCGGCGCGAGAGGCGAGTGCCTTTCTCAGCAGCCGGTAAGCCTTCTTTCCATCCGAGACGACACCCATCCCTCCAGAATACGGCGCTTCCCCGAACACCATCGCCTCGGCCGTGCCGGTGCCGGCATCCGGGCGCGGCGCCCACCGCATGACATGATCGAATCGTGCACGAGACAGACCATCCATCGCCCGACGGGGTCTCCTTCGTCATGCCCGTGCTCAACGAACGCGACTACCTCGAGCACGCCGTGCGCTCCGTGCTCGAACAGGACGTCGACGGCCCGACCGAGCTCGTGCTCGCCCTGGGCCCTTCTACGGACGGCACCACCGAGCTCGCGCAGCGCCTCGCCGCCGCCGACACACGCGTGCATCTGGTCGACAACCCCGCCGCGCACATCCCGGTCGGTCTGAACGCCGCCATCCGTGCCAGCCGCTACCCCACGGTCATCCGCGTCGATGCGCATTCCGAGCTCTCGCCCGGCTATGCACGGCAGGCGCTGGAGACGCTGGAGCGCACCGGCGCGGCGAACGTCGGTGGCGTGATGCGCGCCGACGGGCGCACCCCGTTTCAGAGCGCCGTGGCGCGCCTGTACAACTCCCCCGTCGGGCTCGGCGGCGGCGCCTACCACGGCAGCGAGCGCGAGGGCGAGGCCGAGTCCGCCTATCTCGGTGTGATGCGCCGCGAGGTGCTCGACGAGGTCGGCCTGTTCGATGAGTCGATCCGTCGCGGCGAGGACTGGGAGCTGAACCTGCGCATCCGTGAGGCGGGTCATCTGGTCTGGTTCGACCCGCGACTCTCGGTCACCTACTGGCCGCGCGAGAACTGGTGGCGCCTGGCGCGCCAGTTCCGCGCCACCGGGGCCTGGCGCGGCGAACTGGTGCGTCGTTTCGGACGCAGCAACGGCCTGCGGTTCTTCGCCCCACCCGCGTTGGTGCTCGTCACGGCGCTTGCTCTGATCGTGGGCGTGCTGCAGCTGACGGGCGTGCTGCACGGCCTTCCGGGTGTGCTCGCCTCGATCGTGTACGTGCCCTTGATCGCATACGCCGTACTCGTGCTCGTTGTCGCACTGTCGGGGCACCGCGGACTGCGAGAACGCCTCTGGACGCTGGCCGTGCTACCGACCATGCACTTCGCCTGGGGGCTCGGCTTCCTCGCCGGGGTGCTGCGCGGCGCCGGCGACACCGTCGATGCCTCACGGCTCGGCGACCGCAATACCCCGCTGCCCTGAGCGCCGGCGGGCACCGTCAGGCGGTCAGCCACCCCTGGTCGAGGATGCGCGCGACGACACGCTCGGCCGCTTCGCCGTCGTCGAGCCGGTTGAACTGCGCCCGCCATGCGCCATACCGACGTTCGTACGCAGACGGCACGTCGGCATCTTCCAGGGCCCGCACGAGCTCTTCCTGCGAGTGCACCAATGGCCCCGGCGCGCGCTCGGCCAGGTCGAAGTAGAACCCGCGCAACTCGCCGCGGTAGTGCTCCAGGTCGGGCACCAAGAAGTAGATCGGCCGGCCGGTGACACTGAAGTCGAACATCACCGACGAGTAGTCCGTGATCAGCGCGTCGGCGATCAGCAGCAGACGCGAGGTCTCGGGGTACCCGGTGACGTCGATCACGCGCGCGCCGGCGTGATCACGCCCGGGCTTGATGGTGCGCGAGTGACCACGCACGAGCACTACCGAATCGGTGTCGACCGCGAGTTGCTGCGGGTCGATGAAGTCGACCATCTCGGAACGGTCATCGCGCCAGGTCGGCGCGTACAGCAGCACGCGCTCATCGGCGTCGATGCCGAGCGCGGCGCGGATCGGAGCCGGATCTGCTGTGGCGAGCAGATCGTTGCGGGGGTAGCCGTCGACCCAGATCGGCTTACCGAAGAACGCGTATGCCTTCTTCAGGATGCGCGCCGCGTACGTGTTCTGCGCCAGCAGCACGTCCCAGCGACGCGACTCCTTCACCACGGCAGCCATCCGCCGCGGCGCGAATCCGGGCCGGTGCAGCGCGAGGCGCTTGAGCGGCGTGCCGTGCCAGGTCTGCAGCACACGCTGGCCGGGCTTGCGCACGAACCTGTGCCGCAGCCAGTCGTTGACGATCAGCATCCGCGACTCGGCACGCGCCCGCCACCACTCCGGTCCGCCCTCGATGACGGCGATGGCGCCGTCGGGCACTTCCACCGACAGATCGGTGACACTCCAGTAGCGGGTGACGGCCGGGGCGCGCTCGGCGAGCACCCGATCGATCGCCCGCGGGTTGCACCCCGCGGTCTGCCCGTAGAAGCTCTCGAAGAAGACCGCGTTCTCGCCGGCGCCGATCTGCGACGCATAGCGCTCCTCGAGCGTGCGCTGCCCTTCGGGAGTCTCGTAGATCGGCGCGATGGCCGGGGCGATCGTCACGTCGGCGCCGTGCACCGAGACGCGTAGCGAGGGCAGCAACACCGGCTCGACGGCAAGGTCGTCGACATCGATGCCGTCGACGCTGAGCGCGTACTGCCCCGAGGGCAGCGGCAGTTCTGCGCCGCCCCACCGCGAGACGCGCAACGGAAAGGTCGCCTTCCACGTCTTGCCGCCGCCGGTCATCTTCGCGTCCAGGCGTGCGCGCGGTCCGTCCAGGCTCGCGGCGGCCGGCCGCGCGCCCGTGCCCGCGATGATCAGCGTCTGCGCGTCCTCGTCGATCCGAGCGGTCGTCATCGTGCTCCCTTCGGCGCGGGGATCCCCCGCGCGCGGATGGCCTGGTACACGCGGTGCGCATTGCGCCCGTCGCGATGTGCGTGCATGTGCGCGCTGAGCGCGGCAGAGCGATCGGATGCCCGTGAGTACGCCGCCGGATCACCGAGCATCTCGTCGATCCGATCGATCGCTGTCTCCCAGTCGTGGGCGTAGTCCTCGCCGGCGACGTCCTCGTAGCGTCCGTAGAACCCCCGCGTCGCGGAGTACTCGGCGACGTCCGGTGCCAGGTACACGACCGGCATCGACAGCAGCCCCACGTCGTAGGCCATCGACGAGTAGTCGGTGATCAGCACGTCGATCCGGGGCAGCGCCGGGGTCACATCCGGCAGCAGCTCTGCTCCCAGCATCCGCACCCGTCCGCTGGACCACGGCGGGGCGTACGCTCCCTCGCCCAGCGGATGCGAGCGGATGAACAGCACGGCATCGTGCTGTTCGAGCAGCCGCACGATGCGCACCCACTGCTCGGCGGTGGGCACGGCGGGATCTGCGGCGCCGTCGCGCCAGGTCGGCGCGTACAACAGGGCGCTCTGCTCGGACAGCAACGGCCCGGTGCGCGTCAGGACGGCGGTCGCGTCGGCGACGCGCTGTTCGGCGGTGCCCGTCGAGAGAACATCGACCCGCGGTTCGCCGGTGACGATGACGCGGTCATCCCCCAGCCCGAACGCCGATTCAAGGCGTCCGCGAGAGCGGTGCGAGGCGGCGGGGAGGATGCGGATGCGCTGCGCCGCACGGCGGTACATTCCGGTGAGCACACGGCCCAGCAGGGCTGCGCCGGGGATACCCTTCGGCACCTGGACGGTGACGGGTGAGTCCAGTCCGATGCGCTTGAGCGGAATGCCGTGCCACAGCTGCACGACGAACCCGTCACTGCTGCCATAGCGGTTCACATCTCCGAGGCCGTGTGTGACCACCAGCACGCCGGCGCGGGCGGTCGCCCACCAACCGCGCAGTCCGTCCCGCCGGCGCGTGCGGATGCCCAGGGCTTTCGCGTCGGCCTCATCGCGGGCATCCCGGGTCAACCAGATCGTGCGGTGCCCGGCATCCGACGCCTCGCGCTGCAGGGCAAGCGCGCCGTCGCCCACGCCAGCGCCGCATCCGAACACCCAGGTGTCGCCGCGTGGCACCAGGAACGTACCTATGCGTCCGAGGGCATACAACGGCAACCGGACCAGCTTGGCCGCGTTGCCGGTTCCGAATGAGAAGGACGCCACCCCGCGAGCCTATCGCGGGGTGGCGTCCTGATCTGAGAACGAACCGGGGTCAGAGCACCAATTCGCCCACGGTGACCTCGGCGGTGTAGGTCTGCCCGGAACGGACGTAGGTCACTTCGGCGGTGCTGCCGGCAGCAGCGGCACGCACCTGCGCGGTCAAGTCGCTGGCGCTGGTGATCGGCGCCCCGTTGAACTCGGTGATGATGTCACCAGCGCGCAGGTCGGCCGTTGCTGCCGCACCGCCTGGCGTCGGCTCGACGATCACTGCGCCGGCGACCACGGCGCCTTCGACGGTCGAGGCGTCGCGCACCGTCGCACCGAGCAGACCGTGCGTCGCCTCACCGTTCTCGATCAGCTCGTTCGCGACGCGTTCGGCAATGACCGACGGGATCGCGAAGCCGAGTCCGATCGACCCGGACTCGTCGGCGCTTCCTGCGGTGGCGATGGCGACGTTGATGCCGATCAGGCGGCCCTGACTGTCAACGAGCGCACCGCCCGAGTTGCCGGGGTTGATGGCGGCATCGGTCTGGATCACGGCGATCGAGATCGACTGCTGTGCCTGCTGCGCGCCCATGCCGGGGATGTCGAACTGGAACGGGCCGCCCTCGCCGTTCTCGGAACCGTCGCCGGGCTGCTCGGACTCGTCGGCGTTGTCGGGCAGCGCCGAGGATGCGACCTGGATGCTGCGGTTGAGCGCGCTGACGATACCGGTCGTCACCGAGTTCGACAGTCCGAGAGGAGCGCCGACGGCCACGGCCGTGTCGCCGACATTCAGTTCACCCGAGTCGGCGAACTCGATCGGCGTGAGGTCTTCTGCCCCTTCGAGCTTGATCACGGCGAGGTCGTAGATCGGGTCGGATCCGACCAGGGTCGCCGAGTAGATGCGTCCGTCCGAGGTGGTCACGCGGATCGTCGGGTCGGCGACGGCGCCACCGAGCGTGGCGACGTGCGCGTTGGTGAGCACGTGCCCCTCGTCGTCGAGAATGACGCCCGAGCCGCTACCGGCCTCTTGGCTGCCGGCCACCTCGATCGTGACGACCGACGGCAGGACCTGAGTCGCGATGGCGGTGGTCTCGTTGACAGAACCGGGGTTGTTGACCGTCACCGTCTGCGGCCCGGTCGCCGACTGCGACACCGGCTGGTTCAGCATGGCCGAGCTCAGCGCGCTGCCGCCGAACCCGGCAACGCCGCCGACGATGGCCGCGGCGAGCAGCAGGCCGGCGAACTTGACGGTGCTTCCGCCCTTCTTCGGCGCCTCAGCAGTGGCGTTCCCGTCGGGAACGGGCTGCGTGGCACCGTACTGCGGCACGTGCGACGCCTGGGGGCCCTGCGGGGTCTGCGGTGCCGCGCCGAAGGCGGCGCCCTGCTGGGGTGCGCCGTGCTGGGGCGCCCCCTGCGAGGCCTGCCAGGTCGGGGCCGGCTGCTGGTGGGAGCCGAACGTCGGCGGGATACTGTGACCGCCGGCGGCGGGCTGAACCGGCTGCACGGGCTGAGCCGGCTGAACAGGCTGAGCCGGCTGAACAGGCTGCACGGGCTGGGCGGACGCCTGGGCGTCCGGGGGCGTCGGGGTCGCACCGACACTCGGCTGCTCGGGGGTGGAGGCTTCGCCGGAGGTGTTGTTGTCGTTCATATCTGCTCCTTCACAACGCCCCACTAGCGTGACAAGTGAGTCTGTGCGTTTGGTATGGCGAAGATGGATGTCTCCTATGGTCTTAGCCTGTTCTGCATGGATATCATTCCCGGCGCTTGGCGACGCACGGCAGCAGGGGCAGGCCTGCTCTCCCCGCAGGGCGAGGTGGCGCCCACAATCTTCGCAGAGATGTCTGCCGCGGCGGTGCGCACCGGTGCGATAAATCTGGGGCAGGGCTTCCCCGACGAAGACGGCCCCTCTGTCGTGCTCGACGCCGCGCGAGAAGCCATCGCGCAGGGTGCGAACCAGTACCCGCCCGGCCGTGGCATCCCCGATCTGCGGGCGGCGATCAGCGAGCATCAGCAGCGCTTCTACGGCCTCGATGTCGATTCCGACACCGAGGTGATCGTCACGGCGGGCGCCACCGAGGCGCTGACCGCGGCTCTGCTGGCACTGATCGACGGGCCGGACGACGAGGTCGTCGTCTTCGAGCCGTATTACGATTCCTACGCCGCCGCGGTGGCGCTGGCCGGTGCACGACTGCGTACCGTGGCGCTGCGCGCCCCCGGCTTCCAGCCCGATCTCGACGAGCTCGCGGCGGCGGTCACTGATCGCACCCGCATCATCCTGGTCAACGACCCGCATAACCCGACCGGCGCGGTCTTCACCCCGCAGGTGCAGGCCGAAGTGGTGCGCCTGGCTGAGCGGCACGATGCGATCATCGTCACCGACGAGGTGTACGAGCACCTGTCTTTCGACAGCCCGCACGTACCGATCGCGACGCTGCCCGGGGCCGCCGAGCGCACGCTGACGATCTCGTCAGCGGGCAAGACCTTCTCGGTGACTGGCTGGAAGATCGGCTGGGTACACGGACCCGCCGCCCTGATCACCGCCGTGCTGACCGTCAAGCAGTACCTGACGTATGTGAACGGCTCACCGTTCCAGCCGGCGGTCGCGGTCGGATTGCGGATGCCCGATGCCTACTTCTCGGATGCCCGTGACGCGCTGCGCGCGAAGCACCGACTACTGGGCGATGCGCTGTCGGCAGCGGGCTTCACCGTGCACACCCCGCAGGGCGGATACTTCACCGTCGCCGACGCCACCGCGCTCGGCGGGACCGATACCGCGGCGTTCTGCCGTGCCCTGCCCGAGCGGGCGGGCGTGGTCGCGATCCCGCTGAGCGCTTTCGTCTCTGCGGGCCACCGCGCCGACTACGCCGGGCTGGTGCGTTTCGCCGCGTGCAAACGCACCGAGGTGCTCAAAGAAGCGGCCAGGCGCTTGGGCGCGCTTCACTCCACGGGTTCTACCCGGTAGCGGCGCAGCGCCAGCGCAGGATTCGTCGTGCGCGTCCGAGCGATCAGCTCGGGGTCGACGGGCGCCACGGCGATCCCCTCCCCCGAGCTGACGCCGGCGACGACGACTCCCTGCGGGTCAATGACCTGCGAAAGTCCGACTCCGACACCGCCCGGATGGTCTGCCGCGACCACATAGGCGGTGTTCTCGATGGCGCGTGCCGTCAGCAGCGTCGACCAGTGGTGCTCCTTGAGCGGCCCACGCACCCATTCGGCGGGCACGATCATGGCATCCGTCCCGGCATCCGCCAGGGTGCGCGCCACCTCCGGAAAACGCAGGTCGTAACAGGTCATCAGTCCGAACCGCACGCCGTCGACGTCGAACACGGCGCTCACGCCGACCGGGCCCGGCGCGACCCAGTCGGACTCGCGCTGCCCGAACGCGTCATACAGGTGCTGCTTGCGGTAGACGGCCAGCACTCCGGCATCCGACACCGCGACGACGGTGTTGTGCACCCGCCGGCCTTCCGCCGGCTCGATCATGCCCGCGATCACGACCACGCCGTGTGCGGTGGCCGCCGCGCGCAGGGCGGCGACGAACGCACCGTCGACCGACTCGGCATGCGTAGCCAGGGTGTCATCGAACGACGGGATGAAGTAGTTCGAGTACTCCGGCAGCACGACCACGCGCGCGCCGCGCTGCGCCGCCTGCGCGATGAGCGCGGCGACGCGCTCGCGATTGCCCGCCGGGTCGGCCCCGGGCGCGAACTGGCAGACGGCGACGAGCGGGGCGGATGCTGACATGTGCCCATCCTGGCACGCGGCAGCGACCACTTAGAAGGTCGAAGCAACCGCCGACCCGTGGTCAACGCCTGCGCTCAGCACTAGGGTGTTGACCAACGACCGCAGGACCGCCCCGTTGACGACGCCGGGAGGCACACATGTCTGAGCTTTACCGTGCTGCGATTGCAGCGGATGACTCCGCGGAGTTCGCGATCAACCCCGTGTTCACGCGCCCCGGCGAGGCGACGACCCTGGCGAAGTACGAAATCCCCGAGGGGATGATGGACCCCGACACGGCCTATCAGATCGTGCACGATGCCGCGATGCTGGACGGCAATGCACGCCTGAACCTTGCGACCTTCGTATCCACCTGGATGGACGACAACGCCAAACGGCTGCATCTGGAGTCAGCCGACAAGAACATGATCGACAAGGACGAGTACCCGGCGACTGCCGAGATCGAGGATCGTTGCTGGCGGATGCTCGCCGATCTGTGGAACATTCCCGACAAGTCCGACATGATCGGCACATCGACGATCGGCTCGTCGGAGGCATGCATGCTCGGTGGCCTCGCGTTGAAGCGCCGGTGGCAAGAGCGCCGACGTGCGGAAGGCGCGTCGACCGAGCGCCCGAACCTCATCCTGTCGGCCGGGGTGCAAGTGGTCTGGGAGAAGTTCTGCAACTACTGGGACGTCGAGGCGCGCTACGTTCCCGTCACCGAGGATCATCTGGTGCTCGACGGCTTCGAGCTTGAGAAGTACGTCGATGAGAACACGATCGGCGTCGTGGCGATCCTGGGTCAGACCTACACGGGCCTGTACGAACCGGTGCAGCAGATCGCGGCGAAGCTCGACGAGATTCAGACGGCCACAGGTCTTGACGTGCGGATCCATGTCGACGGGGCATCGGGCGCGATGGTCGCACCGTTCTGCCAGCCGGATCTGGTTTGGGACTTCCGCATCGATCGGGTCAACTCGATCAGCACGTCCGGGCACAAGTACGGTCTCGTCTATCCCGGTGTCGGCTGGGTCGTGTGGCGCAGCAAGGCCGCCTGCCCCGAGAGCCTCATCTTCCACGTCAGCTACCTGGGCGGTTCCATGCCCACGCTGGCGCTGAACTTCTCACGCCCCGGCTCACAGGTGCTGCTGCAGTTCTACCAGTTCTTGCGCCTGGGACGCGCGGGCTACCGCGCTGTTCAGAAAGAGGCGATCGATGTCGCGACGTATCTGTCCGGTGAGATCGCGAAGATGAACGACTTCGCCCTGATCAGTGCGGGCGACACCATTCCCGTGTTCGCGTGGAAGCTCACGGCAGGCTCGCGCTACTGGGATCTCTACGACCTTGCCGACCGGTTACGCATGCGCGGCTGGTTGGTGCCGGCGTATCCGATGCCCGATGACCTGGCCGACGTGGTCGTGCAGCGCATCGTCGTCCGGTCGGACCTGAGTCGCGACCGGGCCGAGTACCTGCTGACCGCGATCCGTGAAGAGGTCGCGTTCCTCGACGGACTCACGGCGCCGCTCCCCCGCGAAGCGAAGCGGCAAGGATTCGCGCACTAGAACGCCCAGACTGCCGCGAATGCAAGAAGACCCGGCCTTTTTCGAGACCGGGTCTTCTTCTTTGTTGCGGGGGCAGGATTTGAACCTACGACCTCCGGGTTATGAGCCCGGCGAGCTACCGAACTGCTCCACCCCGCGGCACATCTATAGCCTAACACGGGTGTACAGACGGGGCGAATCGAGCGGGCCGCTCAGCCTCCGCCGGGCGTGTCGCCGCGGTGCTCGATCTGAAGATCCGGCCCCGGGAACAGCAACGTCTCGCTGCCGTCGTCAAAGCGGATGAGGAACGGGGCTCCCCCGTCGTCGCCCCGCACCTCCAGCACTTCGCCGTGCCGCTCGGCATCTCCCACATGTGCACCGTGGATCACGATCCGCGATCCGACTGCCACCTGCATCCTGACCACCTCCGTGCCCTCATTCTGCGGTGTGCGGCGCTGATGCGCCAGGGGTCTCGCGATGCATCCTCGGAGATCTGCACAACTTCGGACGCCTCCGGCTCGGGCATCCGAGATTGCGCAGAAGTCCGACGTTGCGCCGGCCCGGGCGCGAACGCGCCCCACGCAAAAGAGGTGGACGCCCCGTCAGGGACGCCCACCTCTCTCACACAGCGGATGCTACTGCTGAGCCTGCTCCTCCAGAGCGAGCAGTCGCTCGATCGCAGCGGTCAGCTTCTTGTCTTCGATACCGAACTGCTCCAGGTCGCCGGCCTTGAGAGCGGCTTCGCGTGCCGTGAGCGCGTTGCGTGCATCTTCCAGGGCCGCGGCCATGGCATCCGACGGCGGCGCGGGCGTGCTGCCCTCGTCCGGGTCCGCGGGCTCGGTCGGCTCGGTCGGGGCATCCGGATCGGCCGGAAGCACGTCCTCATCACCACCGGTGGCGCCGGCGTCACCACCGAACAGGGCATCGAGCGCCTCGGTCAGCGTGTCCTCGAACGCGACCCGGTCACCGAACGCGACCAGGATCTTGCGCAGGTTCGGCAGCTTCGTGCCCTCGGACGACTGCACGAACACCGGCTGCACATAGAGCAGACCGCCACCGACCGGCAGCGTCAGCAGGTTGCCGTACTTCACCTCGGAGTTACCGAGCGTCAGCACGTTGAGCTGATCGGCGATCTGGGTGTCGGAGTCGAACGTGTTCTGCACCTGGCCGGGGCCGGGCACCGTGGTGGCCGCATCGATCTCCAGCATTCGCAGTGTGCCGTAGCTGTCGGACTTCACACCCGCTTCCGACCCGGCATCCGAGTCGACCGCGAGATAGCCCATCAGCACCTCACGGCTTTCACCCTGCTGCGCGGCCGGAATGAACGTCGAGAACATCGAGAAGCTGGGCTCGTCCTGGCCCGGCATCTGCATCGACAGGTAGTACGGCGGCTGCAGGCGGTCCTGCGCCCGCGGGTCGTTGGGCGTCTGCCAACGGTTGACTTCCTGAGCGAAGGCGTTCGCGTTGTCGATGTGGTAGACGCCGAGAATCTCGCGCTGCACCTTGAACAGGTCGGTCGGGTAGCGCACGTGGCTCATTAGCTCGCCCGACATCTCACTGATTGGCTCGACCGTGGTCGGGTAGATCTTTGTCCACGCCTCCAGGATCGGGTCCTCTTCATCCCACGCGTACAGCGTCACCGAACCGTCATACGCGTCAACGGTCGCCTTGACCGAGTTGCGGATGTAGTTGATGTTGTCGAACGCGACGACGGATGCCGGCGTGCGCGAGTCGGCGATGGCCTCCTGCAGGCTGACCGTCGTCGAGTACGGGTAGGTCGCACTCGTGGTGAAACCGTCGACGATCCACACGATCCGCCCATCGACCACGCTGGGGTACGGGTCCTGGTCGAGCTTCAGGTACGGTGCGACCTTCTGCACGCGCTCACGCGGGTCGCGGTCGTAGAGGATCTGCGATTCCTCGTTGACGAGGTTCGAGAACAGGATCTGCTCGGACTGGAACTTCATCGCGTACAGCAGCTTGCGGAAGGTGCTGCCGATCTGCGGGCCACCGTCTCCGTCGAAGGTCGTCTTCGTGTCGCTGGCGCCGTCCTGTCCACGCGGGAAGTCGATCTCGACCGGGTCGGCGCCCTCGGGCGCACCCACGATGGAGTACTCGGGCGAGGACTCGCCGAAGTACACGCGGGGCTCGTAGTCCTGAATCTCGGTCAGCACACCCTGCGTCGGGATGCCGCGCTCGAGGAACACCGGCTCGCCATCGTCGGTGCGCTGGTTGCCGGCCATCGCGACCAGGCCGTAGCCGTGGGTGTACACCGCGGCACGGTTGTTCCAGCTGTCACCGCCACCGAGGCGGGTCATGTCGAGGTCTCGCACCGAGACCACGGTGTCCTGCATCTCGCCGTCGATCTCGTAGCGATCGACATCCAGCTCGGGGGCGAACTGGTAGTACGAGCGGTACTGCTCGAGCTGGCGCACCGTGGGGCTGATCACGGCCGGGTCCATGATGCGAACCGATGCCGTCGTGTCGGCGTCGGCTCGCAGCTGGCCGGGCTCGGTGTCGGTCGTGGCCTTGAACGGCATGACCTCCATGTCATCGACGCCGTATGCGGCCTTGGTGCTGTTGATGTTGCGCTCGTAGAACTCGGCCTGGTAGGCGTTCTCGTTCGGCGCGACCTGGAAGGTCGTGACAACCCACGGGTAGCCGACTCCGACGACGAGCGACGCGACCACCAGCAGCGCCGTACCCACCAGCGGAAAGCGCCAGCGTCCGATGATCGCGGTCACGAAGAACAGCACCGCGACGACGGCGGCGATGATCGACAGCACGGCGAGACCAGGAATGGTGGCGTTCACGCCGGTGTATGCCGCACCGGTGATGCGTCCCTCGGGCTGCACGAGCGTCAGGTAGCGGTCGAGCCACAGGCTCACCGCCTGCACCAGCAGGTACAGCCCCGCGAGCACGGCGAGCTGAATGCGCGCCGGCTTCGAGATGCGCAGCTCACGCTGACCGATCTGCACCGAGCCGTACAGGTACGACACGAGAGCCGTGATCACCAGGCTCAGCAGCAGCACCGCCGAGACGAACGCGAGCAGCATCGAGTAGAACGGCATCGCGAACAGGTAGAAGCCGGTGTCGACGCCGAACTCGGGGTCGACAGCGCCGGTCGAGACACCATTCGCCCAGAGCCACACCGTCTCCCAGTTGCCCGCGGCGGCGAAGCCGGCGAACACACCGAAGAAGATCGGCAGTCCCCACATCGCCAGGCGGCGCAGCGGCTCGATGACCTCCTGGTAGCGATCGAGCTGCGAGCTCAGCCGCACGTACACCGGGCGAAGCCGGTACGCGAGCTGGATGCACAGGAAGATCGGCACCGCCATCCCGAGGAACCCGATGACGAACATGGTCGCCGTGGCGAGCCACTGTGTCGTCAGAACCGACGCGAAGTCGAGCTGATCGAACCACAGATATTCGGTGTACAGGGAGGCGAACACGAAGAACCCCGCGATGAGGGCGGCGATCACTGCCACCGAGATCACGAGGATTCTTCGGGAGGTGCTTGGTGTGGCCGGCTGGGGCGCTGAGGTGGTGGTCACCGTCCCATCCTATGAGGCGCCCCTATGCTGTGGCCGCGAGTACGCTCAGCGCGGACGCCCTCAGGGTGTGCAGGTCGCCAGTTGCGCCGTGTCATCGCCCTCGGCGACGACTTCCAGGATCTCCAGCGACTGCTCCAGCGAGTCGGTGCTGTACACGTCGAGCCCCGCGGGCACATGCCCGACGACCTCGTCGCAGTTGCTCGCCGGTGCGAGGAAGACGGTGGCGCCGCCGTCGCGCGCCCCGTGCATCTTCTGTCGGATGCCGCCGATCGGCCCCACGGTGCCCGCGGCGTCGATCGTGCCGGTGCCCGCCACGTTCTCTCCGCCGTTGAGTTTGCCCGGTGTCATCGTGTCGATGATTCCGAGCGCGAACATCATGCCGGCACTGGGCCCACCGACGTTGTCGAGCTGCAGGTGAACGTCCACCGGAAAGTCGTACTCGGTCGTCAAAGAGACACCGATCAGCCAGAAGGGGTCGCCTGCGGCATCCGTCGTCTCGTCGGGAGTGAGAGTGATCTCGATCTGCTCGCCGTCGCGATCGACGACGAGGTCGACCGCGTCGCCCTCACCCTGCTGGATCCTGTCGCGCAGCACGCTGGCGGAGTCGACGTCGATCCCGTCGACCGAGATGATCGTGTCACCCGCTGCGAGCACTCCCTCGGAGGGGGTGTCCACGAGCGCCTCGACCACTTTGACCTCGGCGCCGACGTCATAACCGAGCTCGATCAGCGCTGCCGCCGTCGCCTCGTGTTGCGAATCGACCATCAGATCGGCGTTGCGCGCATCGCGCTGCTCGGTCGTGACGCCCGCGGGGAAGACGGAATCGAGAGGGACGACCGCGCGAGACGGATCGAACCACGCGATCGCGAGCTCGAACCAGGTGGGCGTGCGCTCGCGGTTGCCGACCACCTGCAGAGTGGTGAGGTCGAGCGTTCCGGCGGTGGGATAGGTACGGGCACCCTCGACCTCGATCAACGGCACCTCCTCGCCGTCGGCGTTCAGCGCCGTGCCAAGGGTGTCGTAGATCGGGCCGGGGCGCTGAATCACGTACTGGGTCGGCATGAACGTCAGTCCTACGAGGGCGACCAGCGCGACACTCAGTGCCACGACACCGGTGATGGTGCCGTTGTTGCGGCGTGATGACACGAGACCTCCGGGCGTTCGCGAGCGGCGTACAGGGATCCGGGGCCTTTGGGTCCGAGCACAGGATCGTGTGACTAGCGTAGAACGCACACGCTACGGGCATGCTGAAAGGGCTATCCGCATGGCACAGGACGATCAGGATCCATCGGACTTCGAAGAGATGCTCCGACGCATGATGTCGGGCGGCCAGGTCGACCCCGAGGCACTGCGCGACGCGCTGTCGAACATGGGTGGCCCTGGCGGCATGCAGTTCGACCCGGCGCAGATGGCCGGCTTCATGTCGCAGATGCAGGGCATGTTCGGCGGCGACCCCTGGCAGAACGCCGAGCGCCAGGCGTTGCACATCGCCAACCGTGACGGGCTGGGCATCACCGACGGCTCGCGGTCGTCGCTGGTCGAGGCTTTCGGTCTGGCGAACCTCTGGCTGAGCGAGTCGACCACCATCTCGGAACTGGCTTCCGCGCCGCAGGCGATGACCCGCGGCGAGTGGGTGGAGCGCACCCTGCCGGTCTGGAAAGAGATCGCCGCCCCCGTCTCGACCTCGATCGCGGATGCCCTCACGGGCGCTCTCGAGACCCAGGTGCCCGAAGAGATGCAGGGCATGGTGCAGGGCGCAGGGCAACTGATGCGCGGTCTCGGCGGTTCGCTGTTCGCCGCCCAGTTCGGTCAGGTGCTCGGACGCCTCTCGCTCGAGGTCGTCTCAGGCGGTGACGTCGGGATCCCGGTGCTTCCGGCCGGCACCGCCGCCGTGATCCCCCAGAACATCGCCGCCTTCGGTGAAGGGCTGGAGATCCCCGAAGACCAGATCGCCCTCTACCTGGCCGTGCGCGAACTGGCATACGCGCGTCTGTACCGCCACGCCAAGTGGCTGCACCTGCACGTGCTGTCGCAGATCACCGATTTCGCGCGTGGCGTGACCGTCGATATCGACGCCCTCGAAGACGTCGCGTCTCGCTTGGACCCGTCCAACCCCGAAGAGCTCCGCGCAGCCATCGAGGGCGGTGCTCTGCTGCCGGCGCAGTCCGAGGCGCAGCGTGAAGCCCTCACGCGCCTCGAGAACCTCATCGCGACGATCGACGGCTGGGTGGATGTCGTCACCGAGCAGGCCATCGCTCGACTGCCCGACGGTGCCCGTCTCGGTGAGGCCGCACGGCGTCGCCGTGCCGTCGGCGGCCCGGCCGAGGATGCCCTGGGTGCACTCGTGGGGCTCAAGCTGCGTCCGCGACGCCTGCGCGAGGCCTCTGCCATGTGGCGCGCTGTGACCGACGCCGTCGGCGTCGCGGCTCGCGACGCACTGTGGGACTACCCCGACATCATGCCGCAGTCCTCGGATATCGATGATCCGACGGCGCTGATCGCCCGGCTCGAGGCGATGCAACGCGGCGAGGCGCCTGCCGCCGACGAACTCGACGAAGCACTCGCGCGCCTGCTCGACGGCGAGGACTTCAGCGACGATAGCCCCGGTCGTGGTGGCTCGGGCGATTCCGGTGACGAGCGCCCCGAGGGCGACCGCCCGGTCTGACCGCCGGTTGTCCCCAGTTCGACGCCAACAGGAATCCATCCACAGATCCGCGGAACTCGCCCCAGGCGCCGCGGCACATGGTGAGAATCGGTGGCATGAGTCGCCTGACCCCGCAACCGCTCACCCGTCTGGACCCGCGCCACCCCCTGCTGTGGCGCGATGAGAGCACCGTGCAGTTCGGGATGGAGGGGCAGTTCGGTATGGAGGGCGCCGTGCAGGTGGCGGTCGACGAGCCCTGGGTCGAACCGCTGCTGCAGAAGTTGGTGACGGGCATCCGCGCCGGCTCGTTCGACGTCGTCGCGCACGGCGTCGGTGCCCCGCGCCTCGCGGCACGGCGGATGCTGGAGACTCTGCGTCCCGTGCTCGAGCGCGAATCGCCCACCGCTCCCCCGGTGTGGATCGACGAGGTGAACATCGCCGACGGCCGAGTGCCCTGGCGCATGCAGCAGGCGCTCATCGATGAGGGGGTCGAGCTTGCCCCGCGGGGCACCGGCGACGCGGTGTCGGTCGTCGTGATCGGCGGTGCGGCCGCCGCACTGCAGTTGACGCCCTATCTGCGCGATGACGTTCCGCACCTGCCGGTCGCGTTCGAGCAACGGGCGACCGTGGTCGGTCCACTCGTCGTTCCGGGGCGCACGCCCTGCCTCTCATGCCGTGACGCGCATGAACGCGATCGGGATGCCGCCTGGCCGGCACTGCACGCGCAGCTGGTCGGCCGGTCGGCAGACATCGGCACGGCGCGCATCGCGCACGCCGCCGCGCTGGTCACCCGACTGCTGCGTACACCTACGCCGGGGGCGGGGTTGATGGTGCGGGGCGAGCCTGACGGACGGAACGCCTGGCGCTCGGTGCGGTATCACGAAGAATGCCGGTGCCGCGAGACGTCGTTCCGATCTCAGCCAGAAAGCGCGATGGAGCCCGTTCCCCTCGACCTGCCGAGCGCGACCACGACACCCCCAGCGTTCGCGCGGCCCGCGTGATGCCGACGTACGCGAGCCGGCGTTCCTCGTCGACCTGCTCGAATGTCGAGGCGTACGAGATCGGCAGCGCACCCTCGGCCCAGCCGGCCAGCAGCACATGCGGCCATTCCAGTCCCTTGGCTGCGTGCAACGTCGACAACGTCACGGTGTGCAGCACCGGTTCGTGCTGATCCTGCGCGCGCGCCATCAGGTCGTCGGCGAAGGCCCGCAGGGTCGTGCCGACCGGTGCCTCCTCAGCCAGACGCAGGATCGCGCGGCGCGCCTCCCAGCCGTCGCGTTGCGCCCCACCGGCCGCGGGCGGTTCCTCGGTCAGGCCGAGGCCGCGCAGCACGTCTCGCACGGTCGGCAGGAATCCCGTATCCGTTGGCGCAACAGCCGCTCCCCGTAATGCCAGCAGCGATTGACGCACCTCGGGCATGTCGAAGAAGCGGGTGCCGCCGAGCACGCTGGTCGCGATGCCGCGCGCGGCGAGCGCCTGCTGCAGCACCGCCGACTGGGAGTGCGCGCGGTAGAGCACCGCGATGTCGGCCGGTGAGGCGCCGGTGCCGATGCGCTTGATGATCGCGTCGGCGATTCCGTCTGCCTCTTCGCGCTCGCTGTCGTAGGCGGTGAGGGTCGGCGTCTCACTGCCGATACCCGCGGCGCGGGGCACCAGAGCCAGTGCACCGGGACGCCCCCGCATCAGTGCGTTGGCCGCATCGAGGATCGGGGCCTGGGAGCGGTAGTTCGTCTCCAGGCGCACGACGGTGGCGTCGGGATAGCGCCGGTCGAACTCCAGCAGATAACGCTGCTGCGCACCCGCGAACGAGTAGATCGTCTGGCTCGCGTCGCCGACCACGCAGATATCCCGGCGATCCCCCAGCCACAGCTCCAGCAGCCGGTTCTGCAGCGGCGAGACGTCCTGGAACTCGTCCACGGTGAAATGCCGGTACTGCTCGTGAACCGCGGCGGCGACCCGCGGCTCGCTCTCGAGCATGCCCGCACATGCCAGCAGCACATCCTCGAAGTCGAGTTGTCGACGGTCGTCCTTGAGCTGCTCGTACGCGGCCTGCAGTTCGACGAGCTGCTCGGGGCGGATGCCCGAGATCGGCCGTTCGAGTTCGGCGTACTGCTCGATCGTGAGCATCGAGACCTTGCGCCATTCGATCTCGCTCGCGATATCGCGCAGCGTCGCCGTGCTGGGGCGCAACCGCATTGCGTCGGCGGCCTGCCCCAGCATCCGCACCTTGTTGTCGATGATGCTCGGGGCGGGGTCGCCGGTGATGGTCGGCCAGAAGAAGTTCAGCTGGCGGAGGGCGGCGGCGTGGAACGTTCGGGCGGCGACGCCCGCAACGCCCAGCGCGCGCAGACGACCGCGCAGCTCACCCGCAGCCTTGGCCGTGAACGTGACCGCCATCACGCGTGAGGGTGAGTAGGCGCCCGTGTC
This sequence comes from Microbacterium esteraromaticum, assembly GCF_028747645.1. NCBI lineage: Bacteria > Bacillati > Actinomycetota > Actinomycetes > Micrococcales > Microbacteriaceae > Microbacterium > Microbacterium esteraromaticum. Next base: position 1,084,994 of record NZ_CP118100.1, on the reverse strand, counting down.
GACGCCGTGCGCGATGCGGTGCGTGATCACTCGCGTCTTACCCGTGCCGGCACCGGCGAGGACGGCGACAGGACCGCGCAGCATCGCAGCGGCCTCGCGTTGTCGGTCATCCAGAGCGTCGAGCACGCTCACTGCGCACACCCCGCCATCGTGCCGCCGGTGGGACGCGGACGGGCGTACCAGTCGGAGATCAGCCGCCGCGCAATCGAGGCTTCGCCGGGAAGTCCCACAGGTCCCTCACCGGCGAGCGCGCTACCGATCTCATCGCGTGTGAGCCAGCGCACGTCAACGATCTCGTCGCCGTCTGCGACCGCGCTCTCGTCAGCGGCGACGGCACGGAATCCGATCATCAGCGACCGCGGATACGGCCACGGCTGCGAACCGATGTAGCGCAACTCGCTGAGCCGCACGCCGGCTTCTTCTTCGATCTCGCGGTGCACCGCGCTCTCCAGCGACTCTCCGGCCTCGACGAAGCCTGCGAAGCAGGAGTACATCCGACCGCGCCAGTTGACGTTGGCGCCCAACAGCAGTCGCTCGCCGTCGGGGCTCTCGATCGCGACGATCACGGCGGGGTCGGTGCGCGGAAAGTGCTCGCGCCGGCACTGGTCGCACCAGCGCGCCCAGCCGGCCTGGGTCAGGGTGAGGCGGATGCCGCACGAAGGGCAGTGGCGTGCGTCGGCCAACCACGCGGCGAGCGCGATCGCGGTGACGAACACATCGGCGTCGTACGGCGTCAGGTCGCCGCCGACATCACGGAGCCCCAGCCAGGTCTCGTCGGGCGCGGCATCGATCGAGTCGGTGCGGGGCGGGACGGATGCCAAGAGCAGGGCGGTTCCATCCGCCTCGCGCCCGAGCAGTGCCCACTCAGCGTCGCCGACGGTGTTGGCGTCGACGCGCAACAGCGTTCCGTCGGCGATGCGCAACCGCGCCTGTCTGACCACAATCGCGCGTGTGCCCGGTTCGGCGATCAGACGTTCGATGACACCTGGCTCAATACGCAGATCAGCAGCCCGGTCAAGGAGGGCTTCCGATGCGATCATGCGTTCCCCCTGGTGTTGTCGTGCAGTGTTTCTTCGTGCATGTTCTCGTTGCGTCCGTGTTCACGGTTCGCTTCCCGGGTGCCGCCGATCGCCTGTGCGCGGCACGACCCGCCCGGTTATCCCGCGGCGCGGGCGTGGCGCGAGCACACCGGCGAGGCTGCAGACCTACCCTGGAGAACATGGCACGCTCTCCTTTCACTCTAGTGGCGGCGGTCACCGCGGCTCTGCCGGGCGCTGAGGTCGTCGGCGCCCGCGCGCTGACCTCGGACGGTGACGGAAGGTTCGATTCCGCGGTGGCGACGCTCGCCGACGGACGCGAGCTGGTGATCCGTGTCGCAGAGGACGACGCGGCCGCGCTGGAGCTCGCAGAAGAGGCGCTCGCGCTGCGGGCACTCACCGCGGGCGCCCGCGAGATGCTGCCCTTCCGGGCGCCGACGCACGTCGGCGAGACGCGCGTCGGCGAGGCGCGGGCACAGGTGACCGATCTGATGCCGGGCTTCCAGATCGATGCACCGTTGATCCCGGCGGGGCCCGGGGCTGCGGTGTCGATCGGTGAGACGATCGCCGCGGTGCACGCCCTGCCCGAATCGGTGGTGCGCGCTGCGGGACTCGCGATGCACGATGCGACGACCGTGCGCGCCGAGGTGCAGCAGATGATCGATCGTGCCGCGGCCACGGGTCGGGTCCCTGGGCGGTTGACCACGCGCTGGCGCGATGCCGCCGCCGATGACGACCTGTGGCGCTTCGAGACGACCGTGGTGCTGGGCGGAATGCAGGCGCAGTCGTTCCTGTTCGAGGACGATCCGGACGCGGGCCCGCGAGTCATCGGAGTGCTGGGCTGGCGCGGCTTGGCCGTGGGCGATCCGGCAGAGGACCTCGGGTGGCTCTCGGGCGCTCCCGAGGCCAGCGCCGACGTACACGACGCCTACACGGCCGCATCAACGCGGGCGATCGACGACGCGTTGCGGGTGCGGGCCCGCCTGCATGCCGAGCTGGGCTTTGCGCGGTGGCTCGTGCACGGTGCCGAGCTTCGCCGTCCGGAGATCGTCGAGGACGCCGCCGCGCTGCTGGAGTCGCTCTCCGACGGTTTGCGGAACGACGACCTGCGCGTGGTCGCCACCTACACCGGTGGTGTGGATTCGGCACTCGATGTGCTGGATCAGGTACCCGAGACGGTGGCCGCGTCGGTCGACACCTCGATGCAGACCGACGCGTACCGCCCGGAAGACCTCGTTTGGCACACCGATGCCGGCGACGAGGATGCGGATGCTGCCGAGGACGAGAACGCCGCGTCAGAAGACTCTTCAGCCGATCGGCCGTCGTGGGAGGAGCCGACGCAGGACCTCACCGGCGCCGCGCGCCTGGCCGAAGCGGACATCTACTCCCCCGAGACGACAGCATCGGATGCCGCGGGCGAGCCCACTGCCACGGGCCACGGGGACGGCGAGCACGCAGACGCCGACCAGGGCGAGACCGAGCACAGCGACGAGTCCGAGCACAGCGACATGGACTCCGCGGAGGAGGCTCAGCGTGCGGCGCGCGCGGCGCTCCAGCGCTGGACCAACTCGGGTTCCGAGTAGACGCGCTCCCCGCGAATGACGAGGTCGTCGGCGACGTAGTAGAGCGCCACGTCGATCTCTTCCAACGGCACGCCGAAACGGCGGTGGTAGGCGAGACGGTAGAGGGCGAGCTGCAGCATCCGCTCTTCGCGTTCCTCGGCGTTGCGCGGTGCGCGTCCGGTCTTCCAGTCGACGATCTCGATGCGTCCGCCGCGGTCCTCGCGGCGGTACACCGCGTCGAGTTTGCAGATCACGATGTGGCCCCGGGCGTCGGTGGTGCTGCCGAAAGCGAAGTCGATCTCGATCTCGACGGCGATCGGCTGCAGCCCGGCCCATTCGCTGCGTTCGAACGTCTCGCGCAGTTGCGCCAAGGCGCGCTCGTCGTCAGGGGCCCCCTCGGCGACCATCTCACCGAAGGGCGCGGACGTGTCCGGAGCGTCGGCGTCGATCTCCCACAGCGCCCCTTCGGGATCGGAATGCGCCCCGACCAGTCCTGAGCGCTGTTCGACCCAGGCGTGAAACAGCGTGCCGATACGGGTCTGCGTGTACGGACGCTCGGGCATCGGACGCCCGAGATCGCGCAGCGTGCCCCGGTAGTCGGTGACCCAGTCCTTGAACCGTGACGCCGGCACGCGCACCGGTGCTTCCTCGGCTGTTCCCGCCAACCGCTCCGCTCGCTCGGCGAGGAGACGCTCCAACTGGGCGGACGGCGTGACGACGACCCCCGACGAATAGGCCGCGCGGGCGTGCTGCTCGGCGTGCGCGACCCGGGAGCGACGGTCGCCCAGGGCATCCATCGGCCAGCTCCGGGTCAACCCCGGCCCGTCATAGGGGTTCTCCTCGGGATCGACCGGGGCGATGTCGTCGAGGCCGAGCACCTCGATCGCCTCACGCAGGAACGGGCTGGGCACGCGCGGTTTGGTCTGCCCGGCCCAGTGCGCGCCGGTGAGCAGCAGGTCCTGCCGCGCGCGGGTGACCGCCACATAGGCGAGTCGCCGTTCCTCCTGCTGCTGATACTGGCGATAGGCGTTCTTGAAGCGTCGCAGTGCCCCGCCCTGCGGGTAGGCCTTGGTAACGCCCGCGGCGAGCGCATCGAGCGCCGCTTTGTGACGCTTGGCCGGCGTTTCACCCGCCGCGTCCATCTCGGCCTGCGGATCCCAGTGGAACACCGGAAGCGCATCGCGATCGCCACGCAAAGCGAACGGCACGACCCCGAAGCCGAACCAGCCCGCGGTGTCTTGAGCGCGACCGGGCAGTTCGTCCTCGACGAGACGCGCCACCGCGACGGCGTCCCATTCCAGTCCCTTCGAACCATGGATGGTCAGCAACTGCACGACGCCCGGCTCGGGCGGCTCGGGGCGCGGCATGAGCTCATCGGTGCTCTCGGCCTTGGCGAGCCACGCCAGCAGGCTGCCGATCGTGCCGCGGTCGTCGGCGCTGAGGAACGCGCGCACCTCATCGGCGAACGCGCGCAGCTGCGTGGCGGCCACACGTGCAGGGCCGCGGGATTCGTTCGCCGCCAGCTCGATGTCCAGGCGCAGCTCGAGCTCGATCAGGCGGATCAGCTCGGGAATCGGCAGGCCCGCCGAACGCCGCAGCCGTTCGAGGATCTCACCGGCCTCGCGCAGCCGGCTTCGCCCCTGCGGGCTGATCCCTTCGAGCACGCGATAGTCGTCGGGCGTGCCGCGCACGAAGTCGACGGCATCGACGATCGACACGGCCTCGTCGGCACCGCGCGATGAGCGCAGCCGCTCTCGCACCTCGTCCGAGAGCGGCGAGAGCGAGGCGTCGCGCCCGGCGAGCACATCGGCGAGGTCGTAGAGGGCGGCCATGTCGGCGACGCCGATCGCGAACCGCGGACCCACCAGCAGTCGGATCAGTGCCGATCCTGCGGTCGGGTCATGGATGACCCGCAGCATCGACACGACATCGACGACCTCGGGGGTCGACAGCAGCCCGCCGAGCCCGAGGATTCGGTGCGGGATACCGTGGCGCGACAGTGCTCCGGCGAACGTCTGCATGTGCCGCTTCGAGCGGAACAGGATGGCTCCGGTGTGGGCGCGATCGGCTCCGGACGCGGCGTGCGCCGCGCGCCGCTGTCCGAACCACTCGGCTACACTCTGCGCCTCATCGTCGACGGTGTGCGGAAAGAGCACCTCGACGCGACCCGCACCCGCACCGGGGCGCGGTTCGAGCGCGGGAACGTCTAGGCCCTCGCGCTGCAGCGGTTCGAGCACACGGTTGGCGACGTCGAGGATGCGGGTGTCGTTGCGCCAGCTCGTCATCAGGCTGTACGTCGTGGCCGACTGGTCGTGCGCGAACGAGCGTCCGAACGCGTACAGGTTGTCGGCGCTCGCTCCGCGCCAGCCGTAGATCGACTGGTGCGGGTCGCCGACCGCCATCACGGCGCTGTCACGGAAGAGCGCCGCGAGGAAGCGCGTCTGAATCACCGACGTGTCCTGGTATTCGTCGAGGAGCACCACACGATGCTGCTCGCGCAGTTCGGAACGCACATCGGGGGCCGTCTCAACGATGTCGAAGGCGCCGCCGACCTGATCGGCGAAGTCAAGCACGCCCCTGCGGTGCTTCTCGGCGATGTAGTCGCGCACCAGACGCACCAGCACCGGCATCCCCAGCAGGTTGACCGCGGCGGTCTCGACGTCGCGGTTCGTGCGGTACGGCTCGAAAGCGGCGGCCTGCGCCGTCGTGATGCGCTCGATCTCGTCGAGGTCGGCGCGGTGATCGAGAACGTCCGCGGCGAGCTTCTGCACGGCGTCGATGAGGGAACCGAGCGACCGCTCGATCTCTTCCAGCCCCGGCAGGTCGGCGCGCAGCACGACCGCTCGGGCGATCAGCCAGGATGCCGATTGGCTCAGCATCGCTGCCTCGGGGTCACGGCCGATCCGCGCGGCGTGCTCGCGCACGATGCTGTCGGCGAAGGCGTTGTACGTCGACACGCGTGGTCTGACGAGCAGGTCCTCGGCCGTGCGTGCTGTGCGCGGATCCCAGCCGGTGTCGAAGCGCTCGGCCAAGGCATCGAGCACCTGTGTGCGCACCGTATCGCGCTGTGCTCCCGCTGCCGCGTCGTGCACCCGGCGCAGGGCGTCGGTGCGCACGATCTCGGGCAGGTGCGGCAAGAGGCCACGACGACCGAAATGATCGATCATCTCCAGTCGGAGGCCGATGCGCTCGGCGAGTTCACCGGCCGCTTTGCGGGTGAAGGTCAGGCCCAGAACCTCGTCCGGACGCACGTGGCCGTTCGCGACCAGCCACACCACACGCCCGGACATCGTCTCGGTCTTTCCGCTGCCGGCACCGGCGACCACGAGCGCGGGAGTGGGCGGCGCATGGATGACGCGCTGCTGGGCCTCGGTGGGGACGGGCAGCCCGAGCGCGAGGGCGATGTGCTCGGCCGAGATCTCGGACGGCCGCGCCCACGCGGCGCTCACGCGCTCACCGCCGGCACGGTGTGGATGTGACACGGTGTGACGCGCACCTGGGTGTCAGCGCAGTGCGTCTCGACCTGGGCGGTGAAGCTGCTGGCGGCCATTCCGCGACCGGCATCCGCGACGCGGCGCAGAAACGCGGCGCGCGCGTCGTCATCCAGGGTGTGCTGATGGGCGACCCGGTAGTTCGCCTTGCCCACCGTCTTCGATACGATCACCAGCCGGGCTCCGGCCAGAGCCTCGGCTGGCGCGTCGTCGAGCAGCCCCTCCTGCACCGCGACCTGATAGGCCGCCAGTTGCGCGTGCTCGAGCACATTGGCTTCCGTGTCGGGTTCGTACTTGCCCGTCTTGAGGTCGACCACGATCACCCGTTGCTCTCCGTCACCATCACCCATCCGCTGCCATTTCTGCCCCCGCGCAGGAGCATGCTCGCCGCCGTCCACCGGGTAGACCTCCACGCGGTCGATCACGCCGCTGACCAGCGCACGCGGACGCTCGACGATGACCGTCGCATCCGCTCCACCGGGCGTCGTCGCCGTAGCATCCGCAGCAGGTTCGATGGGAAGCGCCTGCGCCTGCCCCGTCTCGAGATCGACGGTGAAGCGGAACCGCGCCTCGGCTCCGACGACCCGTCCCCCGTCACGAGCGACCTCGCCGACGTACTCGTGCACGCGCTCGACGTAGAGGTCGGCCCGCCGACGTTCCTTGCGTCCGATCCACGCGGTCTCGAAGTCGAGTTCGGGCCAGTGCTCGTCGACGATGGCGCGCATGGCGTCAAGTTCACCGTCCGGTACCTTCTCCATCGCCTCGTGCACGATCGTTCCGATGCCGGCAGAGGGCGGGGCGACGGTGTCACCCCCGAGCGACGAGATCACCCAGTTCAATCCGCATTCCTCGAATGCCTCCAAACGCGAGGGCGACACGCGCACCGGTGCCGCGTCGAGGTCGCGCAGCGGCGCCGTGGTGGACGGCGGAGTGAGCCCGTACCACTCGTCGGGAGCGGCTCCGGGAACTCCGGACTCGGCGAGGACCCGCAGTTGTCCGGCAGCGTGCGCGAGGTCGGCGGGGTCGTCGGTCGTGCTCAGCGCACGACGATGGCGGGCGACGAGGCCGCGCAACGTCAGCGGGTGCGCGTAGCGCTCCTCGTCGTGCTCGGCGGGCGGTGCCGGCGGCAGGAAAGAGAAGAACGGGCTCGGCGACATGTCGTCGTCATCCACCGCCGTCACGACCAGGCGCGTGCGTGCCCGCGATACGGCGCGCACGAACAATCGCAGCTCGTCGTGCAGTGCGGCGCGCCGCCGATCGAGAATCCCGGGGACCTCCTCAGGCAGGCCATCCCGCGCGGCCGTGATGGCCTCGGCGAGACGCCACGTCTCGAGCATTCCGCCACGCAACCGAACGTTGGGCCAGATGCCGTCCTGCACACCCGCCACGACGACGGCCTCGAACTCGGCGCCCAGCGCCGTCGCGGGTGTCATCAGCGTGACCAGCCCGGGCCGCTCGGGGGTGGACAGCGTGTCTTCGGGAACCTCGCTGTCGAGGATGTCGCGGATGAACAGTGCGGCCTTCTCGTGCGGCGTGCGCTCGACGAAGCGCTTGGCCGCGGCGAACAGGGCGACGAGACTGTCGAGCGACCGCGCCACCTCGGCTCCGCCTGGCTGGTCGGCGGCGGCACGCCAGGCGCTCTGCAACGGTGTTCCGCCGATCGTGCGGGCGCGGTCCCAAACCGTCCAGAGCAGCTCGTGCACCGTCGCACCGGCCATGGCCGCCTCATGCACCTGGGCGAGGGTATGCGCGAACCGTTGGGCGACGCGCGCCTCGGCCGCATCGACGCGGTCGAACGCGACCGGGAACTGCATCGCTTCGCGCAGCAGCTCACGGGCGGGTGTTGATCCCCCGTCTTCGAGTTCGACATGCCGCAACCGTGCGCGCAGTCGACGCAGGCCCACCGCGTCGAGACCGCCGAACGGCGAGGTGAGCAGTTCGGCGAGCAGATCGGCCTCGCGGTCTTCGGGCGCCGTGAGACCGAGCCGCACCACCTCGGTGATCTCGCGCACGATCCGCTCGCTGCCGAGGGGGCGCGGCACACCGGCGGCCCTGGTGGGCACCTCGCGTGCGGCGAGCTCTGCTTCGAGCATGACGATCTGCCGCGTATCGTGTGCGATCACGGCGATCCCGCTCCACGGGATGCCGTCCGTGAGGTGCCACTCGCGCAAGGTCGCGGCGATGCGATCGACCTCTTCGTACGGCGACGGCGCGATCAGTGTGCGCACGCCGGCGGTGCGATGCCCGAAAACCGGTTCCGTGGCCTCGGGAGGACGTCGGTGATCCACCCGGCCCGCCACGCCGATCGCCTGCGTGATGGTACGGGTGAGCGCGGTCAGCTCCGGGCTCTGACGATGTGCCCGGTCCAGCACGAACACCTCGCCCAGCGCCTGCGCGAGGTCGGCGAACAGCTGCGGGCTCGCCCCACGGAACGCACCGGACGAGATATCGGGGTCTCCGAACGCGAGCACCGCGATCTCGCGCGCACGCAACGCACGCACCAGGCGGATGCCGCCGCGGGTGAGTTCCTGGGCATCATCGATCAGCACGACGCGAACCTGCGCGAGCGGGCCGAGCGAGGCAGCATCCGCCGTGTGCAGGATGCCCGTGGCCTCACCGAGCAGTTCGGGAATGTCACGGTGCGCGACGCGCATGCCCCCCATGACGTCGCGATACTCGTCGAGGAAGTCGGCGGCAGCCTGCCAGGTCACGCGGCCCGAACGCTCCAGCTCGCCCGGTTCGACGGCCAGTTCAGTGCATTCGGCCAGGAACGCGCGCAGCTCGGAACGGAACGCCTTCGATGCGCGCACGCCGGGGCTCAACGCCTCGGGCCATTCCCGGAGGCCGTCCTCGGCGTCGCCCGCGAGCAGGTCGGCGAAGATGCGGTCCTGATCGGCGCCGGTCAACAGCGCCGGCGGGTCGTCGCCGCGGTGCACCGTGACACCACGCACGATCTGAAAGGCGAACGAGGCGAGCGACCGCGCCAGCGGCCCCGGCGTCGCCTGATCGATGCGCACGCCGATGCGGTCGCGCAGCACCGTCGCGGCCTGTCTGCTCGGGGTCAGAACCAGCAGCTGTTCGGGGCGCAGCCCCGAGTCGAGCAGGCGCACGACACGGTCGACGAGAGCCGTCGTCTTGCCCGTGCCCGGTGCGCCGATGACCACCCCGGATGTCGCCGCCGGCGCATCGACGAGGGCCCGCTGCGCAGCATCCTGTGTCATGAGATCCACGCTATCGGCGCGCGCCGACACTCCCCCGGCGCACACCGCCCAGCGCTGTGCGCCCCTGGCGAACGCACCGGCTGACGCCGCCTGCCCCGCGGCGCCAGCCGGTAGAGTTGCCGATGTTCGCAGAACGTCAGGAGATCGCGTGGAAATCCGCATCGGCATCGTCAACACCGGCCGTGAGCTCAGCTTCGAGACCAGCAGCAGCGCCGAAGAGGTGCGCAAGCAGGTGACTGAAGCACTCGAGCAGAACGCGAGCCACCTCGTCCTCGCCGACGCCAAGGGCAGCTCGTACATCGTGCCCACCGCGAACCTCGCGTACGTCGAGCTCGGCAGCGAAGAGTCGCGCCGGGTCGGTTTCGTCGCCTGACATGTACATCCTGCTGGCGCTCATCGCCGCGTGCGCGCTCGGCGTCGCTCTGCACTTCCTGATGCCGCGCCGAGACCTGCGCGGCATCACGGTCACGCCCGCTGTCGCGACGGCAGCGGCCGCCGCGATCTACACGATCATGCAGTGGGCGGGCATCGGCGAGGGCAACGTCTGGCTGTGGGTGGCGAGCATCGGCGGAGGTCTGCTGCTCGCCGGCCTCGCGACGGCCGGTATCAGCGCGCAGCGCGCGCACAACGACCGAGTGCAGAAGCAGGCACTCGGCATCTGAGACCGGCCATCTGAGACCGACACCGGGCATCCGCCCCGCGCTTCCGGCATCCGTCACGCGTCCGCAGTGTCGGAAATCCCAGACCGAGCGCGTCGCCTGCGGCGTGTCGCCCAACGACACGCCGCGCGCACCGCGACTCGTCTGAGATTTCCCACACAGACAGAGACAGCGGAAATCCCCGCGACGCACGCGCCGGAGTCGGATGCTACGATGCGAGCCCCATGGCGTCCATCCGCCGCGCGTGCGCACCCATCAGCTCGGTGTACACCGGCTCGATACGTGTGTCGTCCGCTTCGAGGCGTCCGGGACGCAGCGCACCTCGGCACACGAGCAACGTGTCACCGACCAGGCGTCGCCCCCACATCGACAGCAGTGAACGCCATTCATCGTCGCTCTCGATCGTCTGCTGGATGATCGACACGATCTCACTGCCGCCATCGTCCTCGCGCAGGATCGCGGCGACGCGCTCCCCCGTCTCGCCGTAGCTCGAGGCGAGGGCGAGATAGAAATCGTCGAGCATGCCGGCGGTCAGATACACGGCCAGCAGCGTCTCCTCCTGATGCACGCCGATGGTCTTGCGGCGAAACGCGTCGAGGTTCTCACGAAAGGGCAGCATGACCTCGGTGGGGTCGTCGCCCAGGTCCGAGATGATCGCCACAATGCCGCGGTGCTTGTCGAGCGCCGCACCCGCGGCGCGAGACAGGGCCTCTTTGCGGGCGAGCTCGTGCGTTCCGCGGATGCCACGGGTGAGCGTCTCGAAGTACCCCAGCTGCAGGTAGGCGGCCTGTCCGAGGAAGCGGTTCAGCTCAGGGGCGAGCTCGGCGAAGTCGACGCGGGTCGCGCCACTGCCCTCGCCCTTGCTGCGCAACGTCAGGGTGCGCCGGGCCGGTTTACGCTTCCAGAACCAGTTGACCACGTGATCAGGTTACCGGGCAGGGCCCTCGCCCACCGCACCCCGCATTCTGGCAGCCCGCCACGGGCCGGGCACCACAGGTTTTCTCGGGCTTCCGACTCCCCCTCCGGTAGGCTGGTCGCGTCCTGCCATCGGAGCAGGGCCCCGCGCCTGTGGCAGCAGTTGACGGCGTGGATCCGTAACGAGGCGCCGCTGGCACGACAACCGCCGCCCGGGCGCCGGACAGGCAATGACATACCGTGACCTCATTCGCTGATCTGGGAATTGATCAGGACATCGTCGACGCACTCGCCTCGAAGGGCATCGCCGACGCGTTCCCCATCCAGGAGCAGACCATCCCCCTCGGCCTTCCGGGCCAGGACATCATCGGCCAGGCCAAGACCGGCACCGGCAAGACCTTCGGCTTCGGCATCCCCGTGGTGCAGCGCCTCGGCGAGAACCCCGAGCCGGGCGTCAAGGCTCTGATCGTCGTACCCACCCGCGAGCTGGCGGTGCAGGTCTACGAAGACATGGACCTGCTGACCTCGAACCGCTCGACGAGCGTCGTCGCGATCTACGGCGGCAAGGCGTACGAGGGCCAGATCGACCAGCTCAAGGCCGGCGCGCAGATCGTCGTCGGCACCCCGGGTCGTCTGATCGACCTGGCCAACCAGCGTCTGCTCGACCTGTCGAACGCGACCGAGGTCGTGCTCGACGAGGCCGACAAGATGCTTGACCTGGGCTTCCTCGCCGACATCGAGAAGATCTTCTCGAAGGTGCCGCCGGTGCGTCACACGCAGCTGTTCTCGGCCACGATGCCCGGACCGATCGTCGCACTCGCGCGCCGGTTCATGACCAACCCGATCCACATCCGCGCCAACGACCCCGACGAGGGGCTGACGCAGGCGAACATCAAGCACATCGTCTACCGGGCGCACTCGCTCGACAAGGACGAGGTCATCGCCCGCATCCTGCAGGCCGAGGGACGCGGCAAGGCCGTGATCTTCACCCGCACCAAGCGCGCGGCGCAGAAGCTCGTCGACGAGCTGAGCGACCGCGGCTTCAATGTCGGCGGGGTGCACGGCGACATGGGCCAGGAGCAGCGTGAGCGCTCCATGGCCGCCTTCAAGGCGGGCAAGCGCGATGTTCTCGTCGCCACCGATGTCGCCGCGCGCGGTATCGACGTCGACGACATCACGCACGTGATCAACCACACCATCCCCGATGAGGAGAAGACGTACCTGCACCGTGCCGGCCGCACCGGCCGCGCGGGCCGCACGGGCATCGCGGTCACCTTCGTCGACTGGGAAGACCTGCACAAGTGGGCCTTGATCAACCGTGCGCTCGAGTTCGGCCAGCCCGAGCCCGTCGAGACGTACTCGTCGAGCCCGCACCTGTACACCGACCTCGACATCCCCGAGGGCACGAAGGGGCGCCTGCGGACGGCTCCGAAGGCCGAGAAGCCGGCGCAGCGCAAGCAGCGTCAGCCGCAGAAGGCGGCGGATGCTGCTGCTGAGGGCACCGACGAGGGCACCACGCGCCGCCGTCGGCGCCGGCGCCGCAGCTCGCCTGCCGAGCAGGTCGGTGCCACGTTCGTCGAGGGCGCCGAGGGTGCAGAGGCTCAGGCATCCGCTCCGTCGACGGGCACCCACGCGACCGACCGCGACGCCGAGGGTGCGGGCACGCACGACGGTGACGCGACCTCAGAGCACCGCGACGGCAAGCCGGCCCCGCAGCGCCGCCGCCGTCGTCGCCGCAGCGGGGGTGCCGCTCCGAGCGGTGCCTGACACCAGATCGTCATCGAGGCCTCTCCTGCTGAACAGGAGGGGCCTCGATCGCTTCCGGGGACGACGCCATCGGCGCGCGCGGTGGATACACCCATGCGACCAGCACCACCGAGATGATCATCAACAGGAACCACGAGCCCATCTTGCTGAGCGAGACGAGCTGCCATCCGGCGACCTGATCCGGGTACACCCATGCTCCGGCCCACGTGCCGATGTTCTCGGCCACCCAGAGGAACAGGGCGACGCCCGCGAACACGAGCAACAGCGGCAGACGTACGATGCGCACACGAATCCGCGCGTGCATCACGGTGCCGCCCCACAGCACGACAACCGCGCCGAACAGCACCCATCGGGCATCCCACCAGAAGTGATGCGTGAAGAAGTTGACATAGATCGCCGCGGCCACGATCGCAGTCAGCCACCGACGGGGGTAGCGGGAGAAGCGCAGGTCGAACAGCCGGTACACCCGCACCATGTACGACCCCACAGCCGCGTACATGAAACCGCTGAAGAGGGGCACGCCACCGATGCGAAGGACTCCTTCGGCCGCATAGGCCCACGACCCGACATCCGTCTTGAACAGTTCCATCACCGTCCCCGTGATGTGGAACAGCACGATCACCCGCAGTTCGCGCACGGTCTCCAGCCCGAACACCAGCATCGCAACCTGGATGAGCACTGCCGCGAGGGTCAGCGCATCGTTCCGCGCGAGTGCGGCGTCATCCGGATAGAGCAGTCGCGCCGCGATGAGCGCCACGAGCAGCGCCGCACCGAAGATGCACGCCCACGCCTGCTTGAGCACGAAGACGATGAACTCGATCGCGGCGGCGCGCGCTCCACGGGCGGCCGCATCCTGCAGCATCCGATCGGCGATCGCGTCGATGCGCTGCTCGAGCGCGGTTCCCCATTGCATGGTTCGGACGCTAGCGGCACCACCCGAGCGGCCCCCGGGAACAACCCGACCGTTCGCTGGACTGCCCTCCGTCCGCAGCGCCCGCTCAGGGGTACTGCGGTGCAACCCCCGTCGCGCGGTCGATGAGACGCGACACCATCTCGTCCGTCGTCGTGTTCTCGCCGGGACGGTTCGGCTTGCCCGTCAGACCGTGATAATCACTGGAGCCGGTGACGATCAGGTCGTGTCGCACGGCGAGGTCGCGCAGCGTCCGCTTGCCTGCCGCAGTGTTCTCACGATGATCGATCTCGAATCCCGCCAGCCCCTCGGCGATGAGCCGTTCGAGGTAGCTCACCGGTAGCATCCGATCGCGTCCCGCCGTGGCGGGGTGCGCGATGATCGCGACTCCGCCGGCGCGCGTGATCAACCGCACTGCTGTCAGTGGGTCAGGGGCGTAGTGCGGCTCGTAGTACCCGCTGCGGGGGTGCAGGATACTCTCGAACGCCTCGGTGCGGTCGCGGACGAAACCACGGGTGATCAGCGCGTCGGCGATGTGCGGGCGGCCGACCGTGGCATCCGCGGTGGTGTGCGCGAGCACGTCTTCCCAGACCAGTTCGTAGTCCCGCGAGATGTTGCGCACAATGCGCTCGGCCCGGCCCACCCGGTCGTCGCGGATGCGGGCCGTCTCGGCCACCAACGCCGGATCGGTCGGATCGAACAGGTAGCCGAGCACATGCACACTGCGCCACTCGTGCTTGGCAGAGAACTCCATGCCGGGCAGGAAGGTCATGCGCAGCGCTGCGGCTGCGGCGGCCGCGTCCTCCCAACCGGTGGTGCGATCGTGGTCGGTGAGCGCGAAGGTGCGCACCCCGTGGGCATGCGCCTGGCGCACGACCTCCGCAGGTGATTCGGTGCCATCGGAGTGGTTCGAATGCAGATGCAGGTCACTCGGTCCCGAGAAGCGGAACGCAGCATCCGACGTCATCCTCTGAGCGTACCGCCAGGGCGGACACAGCCGATTCCCCTAGGCTTTCGTCCGATGCTACGCACGGTCGGAATCCTCATCTCGGTGCTGTTCGCGATCGCGACGGCGATACTCGTGTGGCCGCAGTTCTTCCGGCTCGAGACGACGTTCCCGATCGCGCAGGTCATTGCCGCGCGCCCCGTGCTGATCGCTGCGTTCCTCGTCGTCGCCGTGCTGGCGCTGCTGCTGATGCTCGCCAGGCCGCTGCGCGGCTTCGCCGCATCGATCCTGATCATCGCGCTGCTGGGCGCCGGGGCCAACGGAATCGTGGGGGCGGTGCGAGGATTCGGCGACGATGCCCTCCCCGCGAAGTCGGATGCCAGCCTGCGCGTGCTCACGTGGAACACTGCCGGCGCTGCGGTTTCGGCAGAGACGATCGCCGGGGTGATCGAGGAGCAGCAGATCGACGTCGTCACCCTCCCCGAGACGTCGGAAGAGGTCGGTGAGCAGATTGCGCTCATGATGCGTGAGTCGGGCAACCCGATGTGGGTACACCACGTCAACATCCATCCCGATGTGCCTGACGGGCCGCAGGCGTGGCAGACGACGATCCTCATCTCGGCCGAGCTGGGCGACTACTCGGTGATCGAATCCTCGACGGACGGCACGAGCAACACCGGATCCGTGCCGAGTGCCGTCGCGATGCCCGTCGACGGCGAGGGCCCGACGATCGTCGCGGTGCACGCGATCGCCCCTCGTCTCGCAGCGATGGACCAGTGGCGATCGGATCTCGCCTGGATCGCCGACCAGTGCCCCGAGGGCGACTTCATCCTCGCGGGCGATTTCAACGCCACAGTCGACCATATGGCTGCGCTCGGCATGCATGACGGCACCATGGGGCACTGCCGCGATGCGGCGATCGACACCGGCAACGGCATGGTCGGTACCTGGCCCGCAGACCTGCCCCGTCTGGCCGGGGCGCCGATCGACCACATCATGGCCAGTGAGACGTGGCGGGCGTCCGGGTCGATCGTGCTCTCGGATGCCGGTGGCAGCGACCACCGCGCGATCGTTGCGCAGCTGGAGCCCGCGGACTGAGCGCGCCGTAGGCGGCATCTTTGAGAAGCCGTTGTATCGCCCGTGAGCTACCGATAGAAATGCTCAGGAGGGCCACCGCCCTTCCGGCAGAAGCCGGTCTTCCAACGATGAAAGGCCGTCATGAAACCCCAATCCCCACGTCGAGCGCTGCGCTGCATGATCAGTGCCGCTGCCGCACTCGCACTCGTCGTCGCGGGTGGCCTGAGCGCCACCGCCGCCACCGCCGAGACCTCAACGCCCGTTCCGATCTCCCCACCGAACGGCACCGTGATGAGCTATGTCGTCAACACCGGCCAGGCCAACCCCGGTCAGACGCGCAAGGCCGAGAACGCGGTAGCCGCCGCGGGCGGCATCGTCGTACAGAGCTGGCCGCAGATCGGCGTCATCATCGCGCAGTCCGACCGTGCGGCGTTCCGCGACGACGTCACTGTCGCCGGCAAGAACGCCATCGCCTCGGTGGGCGCCACACGCACCGCAGAGGTGAAGGACAAGGTCACAGGACCTGGAATCCCGTGGGGTCCGGGTTCGTCGGGCTGGAACCAAGGGAAGAACAAGCCTGTGAACGGCGATGAGCCCACCGAGCCGATCCCCGGATCGAGCTCCGACCTGTACTCCGAACTGCAGTGGGACATGGAGATGATCCAGGCCGACGAGGCCAACCTGATCACGGATGGCAGCCGCAATGTGCTGGTCGGTGTGCTCGACTCGGGCATTGACCCCACGCATCCCGATCTCGTGGCCAACATCGATCCGGCAGAGTCGGTCAACTGCACGGTCGGCGGTCGCCCCGACCAGTCCGAGGACGGCTGGTACCCGACCACGTCGGACCACGGCACCCACGTGGCGGGCACGATCGCCGCCGCGCGCAACGACCTCGGCATCGTCGGCGTCGCGCCGAATGTGCGTCTGGCTTCGGTCAAGGTCGTCAACGACGACGGATACATCTATCCCGAGTATGCGATCTGCGGCTTCATGTGGGCCGCCCAGCGGGGCATGGACGTGACGAACAACAGCTACTACATCGACCCGTTCGAGTTCTGGTGCGATGACCAGCCCGACCAGGCCGCCGTTCAGGAAGCCGTGGCGCGCGCCGTCAGGTGGTCGGCTGATAAGGGCGTCGTCAGTGCCGCCGCTGCCGGCAACTCGGCGCTCGACCTGCGGACCAACACGGTCGACACGGGCAGCCCGAACGACAGCGAGGCCGTGGAGCGCACCATCAACTCCGGCTGCAAGGATCTGCCGACCCAGTTGCCGGGCGTCGTGACCGTGTCGTCGCTCACCGACACCGGGCAGCTGTCGTACTTCTCGAACCGCGGGCTCGGCGAGATCGACGTCGCCGCACCCGGTTCCCGCATCGCGTCGACCGTTCCCGGCGGATGGGCGTACAAGAGCGGCACCTCGATGGCGTCACCGCACGTCGCGGGTGTGCTCGCGCTGATGAAGTCCGTACACCCCGAGCTGACGCCGGCGCAGATGATCGACAAGCTGCGCGACGATGCCACACCGACGGCGTGCTCTGCGCCGCAGTACGGCTATGGCCCGGCCTGCGAGGGTACGGAAGAGATGAACAGCTACTACGGTCACGGGATCGTCAACGCCCTGAAGGCCGTGCAGTGATCTGATCTCACGCACGCAGGGCCCGAGTGATCCCACTCGGGCCCTGTCAGTGAAGGGTGCGAGAATGGATGCATGAGTACTCCCGCTGACAGCGACACGATCGCCACGACCTCCGACGACGCTGCCGTCGCCGAGAACCCTCGCAAGCAGCCCTTCCCCCAGGGGTTCCTCGACACCATCTCGACGGGGTGGGCCGACCGCCCCGAGTCGATGCCGTCGGCCCGTGCGCAGGCCCCGTTCGCCGCGGCGCGGCGGGCGAAGGTCTCCGCGGCTTTCCCCGGCAAGCGCCTGGTGGTTCCGGCCGGTTCGTTCAAGCAGCGCAGCAACGACACCGACTACCCGTTCCGCGCCCACTCGGCGTTCGTGCACCTGACCGGCTGGGCGAACGACTCCGAGCCCGACTCGCTGCTCGTCTTCGACCCGACCGACGACGGCCACGACGTCACGCTGTACTTCCGCGAGCGCGCCGACCGCACCACCAGCGAGTTCTACTCGGATGCCACGATCGGTGAGTTCTGGATCGGTCCGCGCCCGTCGCTGGCCGGTGTTGCCGCTGATCTCGACGTCGCGACCGCGCACGTCGACACCTTCGTCGCCGGCGATGACGACCTGGTCGTCGAGAGCGACGCCGACCTGACCCGTTTCGTCTCCGAGCTGCGGCTGGTCAAGGATGAGTACGAAGTCGCCGAGATGCGCCATGCGGTCGCGGTGACGGCATCCGGATTCGACGACATCATCCGCGACTTCGACAAGGCGATCGCCCACCCGCGTGGCGAGCGCATCGTCGAGGGTGCGTTCCACCAGCGCGCACGCAGCGACGGGCACTGGGAGGGCTACGACACCATCGCCGCCTCGGGCCACCACGCCTGCTACCTGCACTGGACCCGCAATGACGGGGCCGTCGTGCCCGGCGACCTGATCCTGATCGACGCCGGTGTCGAGGTCGACAGCCAGTACACGGCCGACATCACGCGCACGCTGCCGGTCAACGGCACGTTCTCCGAGGTGCAGCGTCGTGTCTATGACGTCGTGCTGGAGGCCGCGGATGCCGCCTTCGCTGCGGCGAAGCCCGGCGCCAAGTTCCGCGAGGTGCACGAGGCCGCCATGTCGATCATCGCCAAGCGCACCGCCGAGTGGGGCGTGCTGCCGGTGACCGCCGAAGAGGCGCTCGACGCTGACAAGGGCGGTCAGCACCGCCGGTACATGGTGCACGGCACCTCGCATCACCTCGGCATCGATGTGCACGACTGCGCCCAGGCGCGCCGCGAGATGTACTACGACGGCGTGCTGGAGCCGGGCATGGTCTTCACGATCGAGCCGGGTCTGTACTTCCAGATCGACGACCTCACCGTCCCCGAAGAGCTGCGCGGTATCGGCGTGCGCATCGAGGACGACATCCTCATGACCGAGGACGGCCCCGTCAACCTCTCGGCGGACATCCCGCGTACCGCGGACGACGTCGAGGCATGGATCGCGCGGCTGAAGGGCTAATCACCGTCACCGGTGCTCGACGGCCCGCCGGCCGTCGATGAGGAACTCGCGGGCGACCTGATCGCCCGCGAGTTCCTGTGTCTATGGGGTGCGGTCGAAGCGGCGAACGCCGCCCACGAGTGGCGCCCGTGGCGTCGCGTACTGAAGCAGCCCGGCAGCGTGCAGCGCCAGTCGCAGCCCGTCGATTCCGACGAAGTGGTGCGTCGGAATGCCGAGAGAGACGGCCCCGGCGAGTTTCGAGCGCGAGTCGTCGGTGAAGAACACCTCGTCCGGCTGGAGCGCAAGCGCATCGAGCACGTGCTGGAAGATCCGCACATCAGGCTTGACGAAGCCGATCTCCGCGGAGTTGAAGACGATGTCGACCCGAGAGGCTATTCCGAGCTCGTGCAGTTCCGTGCGGATCGTGTCGGTTCCGTTGGTCAGGACAGCAGTGCGGATACCCGATGCCCGAAGCTCATCGTTGAGCGCCAGCATCGACTCATCGGGCTCGGACGGGTGAGCCGCCCACTCCTGCGCAGCATCGGGACTACCCAGCACGGCACCGACGCGTAGCATCCACTCTGCCCGCGTCAGCGCTCCCCTCGTGACTGCGGACAGCAGCGTCTCTTCGAAAGCCGCAGAGTGGATGCTCCCACTCGCGAGACCATGCCGCGCTTCGATCTCTCCCACATGCGACGGGTCGAAGTGACGAAGCACTCCATCGAGGTCGAAGACAACCGCGCGAATCATGCTCTGCGTCCCCGGGTATGCGCCGTCATGCGTCCCAGCGTCTCACGCGTACGCTGGCGATCCAACAGTCACGGGGCGCACGTGGTCTGCGGTCACCGACCACGTGCGCGCGCATCGGGAGCAGTCGGCGCGAGCGCTCCGCGAACATCTTCCGCGGCCAGAAGTCGAAGCGACTACTCCCCCGTCGCAGACCGGCCGCGCTCGTCGATGAACTCTGCGACGAGCGGCGCCAGTGACGCACCGACTTCGTCCGCGGGACGCTTGCGCCCCTTCACCTCGAACGAATGCCCGCCGCCCTCGATCCACGCGATCCGGGCATCCTGGCACGCCGCAACCGCCTGCTCCAACTGCTGCACCGGCTGAACGAACGGGTCGTTCGTTCCCTCGACGAACAGTTGTGCGGGACGCACGGCGGGCAGATGCTCGATCCGCGGCTTCTCAGGCTTGCCCGGCGGATGCAACGGGTACCCGAGATACACCAGCCCATCCACTTCCAGCCCCTCAGCGACAGCCATCGACGCCATGCGGCCACCATAGGACTTTCCGCAGGCCCACACGGGCCCGGACGCCCCGTCGGCATCGGCACGAATCGCCGACACGACCGCGCGCCACGTCAGGATCGCATGTGCGGCAGGACCCGGCATACGCCGCCCCGCCTCGACGTACGGAAAATTGAACCGCACCGTCGTGAAACCGCGATCACGCAGCCCCGCAGCGAATCCCACCAGGAACGGATGATCCATCCCTGCGCCCGCACCGTGCGCGATGGCCACGGCGCCACGTGACTCACCCTCCGGGCGCTCCCACGCCGTCGATACCGAGATATCGCCGCTCGGCAACGCCACCTGCACGCTCATCGTCACGTCGACGTCAGCGGTCAGAGGTCTGCTGACCTGATGCACCGCCACTGGCATCAGACGCGTCACCGCCGGCTGCGGCATCCGAACTCGCGCCGTCTGAGGCATCCGATTCGGAGCCGGAGGCGCTTCCAGCCCCGGCAGCCGACTCAGCGACCGGCGCCGGAAGCGGCGGCGGGGGCGGCGGAGCCGTGTGCGGAGCGGGCGCAGCCACATGCGGAGCCGACTGCGCACGAGACGACTGCGAACTAGACGACTGCGAGCCAGCCGACGGCGCCCCGGTTCCCTGCGCTCCATCCGGGGTGATCCGCTCGCCATAGCGCGGCGGCTCGCTCAGATCGACCGGCGGCCGCGTCGACGCGGGCCGCACGTGCCCCACCACCTGACGTGCCTTGGCGAGCGACGCCGCCTGCACACGCACCTCGTAGTGGTCGGCGATCATCTGCGAGACACTGGCGAAATCCCGACGGCGCCGCACGATCGCGTACGTGATCAGACTCATGATCATGCCCAGCGCGACACCGACGAGCAGGAATCCGAGGAACAGCGTGATCGGGGCCTCGGGGTTGCCGAACAGCATGATCGCCGACAGCAGCAGACCGATCAGCACACCGTTGATCGCCCCCGAGCGAGCCGCCGCTGCATAACCGAGCCGGCCCGTCACGCGCTCGACAGTGCGCACCCCCTCACCGACGATCGCGATGTCCCGGGCAGGAACCTCGCCCGCGATCAGCTTCGACACCGTCTTCTGGGCGGCTTCGTAGTCGCGCGTCGACGCAATCACCTCACCGAGGTCATTGCCGGTCACCGGACGATTCAGCATGCTCATCCCGCCATTGTCCCATCGACACCTATCAGAGAGCACCGATCCCGCCGAAGCTCCGCACTACGCTGGAGCCGTGAGCACACAACGGGTCTTCGTCGCGCGATTGGCCGGATGCGCCGTGTTCGATCCCGCCGGCGACCGCGTCGGCAAGGTCCGCGACGTCGTCGTCGTGTATCGCAGCACCGCCGCACCGCGCGTCATCGGCCTCGTGATCGAGATCCCCGGGCGCCGCCAGGTGTTCCTGTCGATCGGGCGCGTCACCTCGATCCGCGCGGGTCAGGTCATCAGCACCGGTCTGATCAACGTGCGCCGCTTCCAGCCCCGGCACGGCGAGGTGCGCGTGCTCGCCGAGTTCCTCGGCCGGCGCGTGCGCCTCATCGACGGCTCAGAAACAGCGACCGTCGAGGACGCCGCGATCGAGCAGGACCGCCACGGCGAGTGGGCGATCACGCAACTGTTCCTGCGCAAACCGAAGACGAACCCGTCGCCGTTCGCGAAGGGCCCCACCGCGTTCGCCGCGTGGAACGAGGTCGCGGAACTGCGGATGCCCGGCGAGAGCCAGTCCGCCGAGCAGCTCGTCGCCTCGTACTCCGAGATGCACGCCGCTGACCTCGCCACCTCGTTGCTCGACCTGCCCCAGCAGCGGCGCATCGAGGTCGTCGGTGAGCTTCCCGACGAGCGCCTCGCCGACGCGCTGGAAGAGATGCCCGAAGACGACCAGGTCGGCATCATCGACCGGCTCGGCGACGAGCGTGCCGCTGACGTGCTCGATGAGATGGAGCCCGACGACGCGGCCGACCTTCTCGCGCAGCTGCCCCCGGAACGCCTCGAGCACCTCCTCGCGCTGATGGAACCCGAAGAGGCCGCTGACGTGCGCACACTGCTGCGATACGGGCCCGATACCGCCGGCGGGCTGATGACGACCGAGCCGATCATCCTGTCGGCCGATGCAACCGTCGCCGAAGCGCTCGCGCTCATCCGCCGGCATGAGCTGCACCCCGCCCTCGCGGCGGCCGTGTTCGTCACCCTGCCGCCGTTCGAGACCCCGACCGGACGCCTGCTGGGGGTCGTGCACTTCCAACGGATGCTGCGCTACCCACCGCATGAGCGCCTCGGCGCAATCCTCGACGACAGCCTCGAACCGGTATCGGTGGGAGCCTCGGCCGAAGAGGTCGCCCGCATGCTCGCCAGCTACGACCTGGTGTCCTTGCCGGTCATCGACGGCGCCCACCGCCTAGTCGGCGCCATCAGCGTCGACGACGTACTCGACTACCTGCTGCCCGACGACTGGCGTACCGCCGCGCACCCGTCCGAGTCTCCCAAGGGCGGTGCCTGATGATGGCCCGCTCCCCTCGCCTGGACACGCCCCGCAACCGCTCCGGCGGCCGCTCCACCGGGCGCATGCCCGCCCCATCGCGTGACAGGTTCGGCCGGTTCACCGAGTGGGTCGCCCGCGCCATGGGTACCCCGGCGTTCCTGGTCATCCTCACGCTGTTCTGCGCGGCGTGGATCACATGGAACACGGTCATGCCCGAGCCCGTGCGCTTCGACGACGCGGCGCTGGGCTTCACAGCGCTCACCCTCATGCTGTCCTTGCAGGCCTCGTATGCGGCGCCGCTGATCCTGCTCGCGCAGAACCGGCAGGATGACCGCGACCGCGTGCAGATCGAACAGGATCGGCAACGCGCCGAGCGCAACCTCGCCGACACCGAGTACCTGGCCCGCGAGATCGTGGCCCTGCGACTCGCCCTCGAGGAGCGCAGCTCGCAGACGGTGACCCGCGACGTGCTGAGACACGAGCTGAAGGCCATGCTGGCCGAACTGCAGGACGAGGAGAAGACAGATGACGCTCGCTGACCGCGTGCGCACCGCCGTCGCCGCCGTCAGCGACCCCGAGCTGCGCCGCCCGATCGGCGACCTCGACATGGTGCGCGACATCACCGTCGAAGGCGAGACCGCACGCGTGGGCATCGTGCTCACCATCGTGGGATGCCCTGCCGCCGCGCGCATCGAGAAAGACGTGCACGATGCGGCAGCGTCCGTTGCGGGCATCGCCCAGGTCACGGTCGAGGTCGGTGTCATGACACCTGACGAGCGCCGTGCGCTGACCGAGAAGCTCCGCGAGGGCCGCCCGGCCCGGCAGATGCCGTTCGGTCCCGACTCACTGACCCGAGTGATCCTCGTCTCCAGCGGAAAGGGCGGCGTCGGCAAGTCGACCCTCACCGCCAACCTCGCCGTCTCGCTCGCCCGGCAGGGGTTGCGCGTGGGACTGGTGGATGCGGACGTGCACGGCTTCTCCATCCCGGGCTTGCTGGGCATCGCACCGGGCACGCAGCCGACGCGCATCGACGATCTGATGCTCCCGCCGGTGGCGCACGATGTGAAGACCGTCTCAATCGGTATGTTCCTGCGCGAAGGCGAGGGGGCCGTCGCATGGCGCGGGCCGATGCTGCACCGCACCGTGCAGCAGTTCCTCACCGACGTGTTCTTCGGCGACCTCGATGTGCTGCTGATCGATATGCCCCCGGGGACGGGCGACGTCGCCATCTCGATCGGGCAGCTTCTGCCGCACGCCGAGGTTCTGGTCGTCACAACACCGCAGCCGGCTGCGTCCGACGTCGCGATCCGCTCGGGACTGGTCGCCCGCCAGACGGGCCAGCGCGTGATCGGCGTCGTCGAGAACATGTCGGGATTCACCCTCCCCGACGGCACCGTGCTCGATCTGTTCGGTGCGGGCGGCGGCGCGCAGGTCGCTGCCGCGCTCAGCGCAGATGCGGATGCCGCGGATGTTCCGCTCCTGGCATCCATCCCGCTCAGCCCGACGCTGCGGCACGGGGGCGACGTGGGCGTTCCCGTCGTCCTTGATCAGCCCGACGACGTGGCCGCGCAGGCCATCAGCTCCCTCGCCCGTGACATCGCACGCAACGGTCGCGGTCTTGCCGGTCGCCCATTGCCTCTGACTCTGAACTGAGCCGGCCGGCCGACGCGCGCACCGGTCGGATCAGGTGGCTTCGGCGTCGAACGGGGGCGGCGTTGCTCGTGAGAACGCGGTGCGTGTCATCGGCGGACGCGCCGGCGCCGTGGGGTCGCTCGTAAAGGGATTGCTCGTGGCCGGGGTCGCCGCCGGTGACGGCTTCTGCTCGAAGTCGGGCTCTTCGATCAGCGCATCGCGGATGATCCTGCGCGGGTCGTACTGCCGCGGATCGAGCTTGCGCCAGTCGACCTCGTCGATCTCGGGCCCCAGCTCGTCGCGCATCTTGCTGCGGGTGTCACGCAGATACTCGCCCGCGCGCCGCACGAACTTCGAGAACGCCTCGGCGGCCTTCGGCAGCCGCTCCGGGCCGATGATGAGCACAGCGACAAGGCCGATCAACAGCAGCTTGTCCATGTCCAGGCCCCAATTCATCACACCAGGCTACCCGCCGCGCCTCCCGTTCTGAGCCACCGGGTGCGCCTACGCTGTCAGTAACCCGTTTTTCCAGGAGAAGCACCATGAGCGAGCACGACGCGAACGCCCGATTCGCCCGCGAAACCATCGTGGAGCCGTCGGCGATCGCCCGCGCCCGCGCGCACGGCGTCGAGCTCGGCGCCACCCCGATCAGTCCCGGCGTCGGCGCCCAGTGCGCCGTGCTGGCCGCTGCGGTCGGAGCCCGCTCCATCGTCGAGATCGGTACCGGCGCCGGTGTCTCCGGCCTGTGGCTGCTGCGTGGCGCTCCCCAAGCGGTGCTGACCACGATCGACAACGAGCCCGAGCACCTGGGCGTCGCACGCCAGTGTCTCGCCGAGGCGAAGGTGCCACCGTCGCGCACGCGGTTCATCACCGGTCGTGCCGCTGATGTGCTCCCCCGCATGAACGAGGGCGCCTACGACATCGTGCTCGTCGACGCCGACCCCGAGAACGTCATCGAGTATGTGGCCCACGGCCTGCGCCTGGTGCGCACCGGCGGGCTCGTACTGATCCCCCGTGTGCTCGCCGGAGGCAAAGTCGCCGATCCTGTGCAGCGCGATGCGGTCACGACGGCCTACCGCTCGCTCATCCAGGAGACCCAGGAGTCTCAGGCGGTGATCGCCGCGCTGTCGACGACCGGCGAAGGACTGCTGCAGCTGGCGCGAGTCGCCGACTGATACCGGAGCGCGCCCCCAGCCACGAAGAAGATCGAAGACACGAACAAGAGCGAAGACGCGAAGAAGGGCGATGGAATCCTCCATCGCCCTTCTTCTGTGCGTTGTTGTCAGGCCGCTTTCACAACGGCAGCCAGCACGTCGTGAAGCTCCTTCGCTTCATCGTCGTTCACGGAGACGACCAGACGGCCGCCGCCTTCAAGCGGAACCCGCACGATGATGAGTCGCCCTTCCTTCACGGCCTCCATCGGTCCGTCGCCGGTCCTCGGCTTCATCGCTGCCATCGTGGCTCCCTTTCCTCGGTGGTATGAGACCACTTTATCGGTATGGATGGGGTCCTACGCGCGTAACCACACGATATATCGCGGTATGACGCTAGGGCACCTGCCAGTACGTCTGCGCTGAGCCGTACATTGCGAGGATCCACAGTGCCTGAAGAACCAGGCACAACAGCAGCACTCCCCACCGGTAGATCCGCGATTTCGGCACGCCCAGTGCTCCCGCGAGCGGCACCAGTGGAACCAGCAGGCGGAACGTACTCGACTGAGGGAAGAACACGGCCAGCAGATACAGCAGGTAGCTGGCGCTCCACAGCCGGATATCGATGCCCAATCGTCGTACGGCCCGCGCGCGCAACAGCATCCATGCCGCCCCCGCGACGAGCGCGAGCAGAAGGATCCAGCCCATCCACGCCGGCATCCCCCACTGCTGCGCCCAGAACTCCGCACCGCGCACGAACCCCTCGAAGGGAAGGAAGTGCGGGTTCGGGTCTTCCAACCAGTTGCGGCGCCACGACAGCTCGGTCTTCAGGTAGGCGCCCGGGTCTCGGGTCACGACACCGGCGATCACCTGCCAGCTGAATCCGACGACCGTGGCCAGCGCGCCGAGCGCGACGATATGCACCATGTCGCGCACGGGAAGCGGCTCGCTGGTGCGACGCACCCAGCGCGCGATGCCGTGCAGCCCGAGGAACAGCGCGAAGGCGAGGATGCCGGGGCGTGTGAACCCCATGACCGGAATCAGCAGATACACCCACGCGTATCGGTGCCGGGAGACCAGGTCGATCGCGATCAGCAACAGCATGAGGAAGAGCGACTCGGCGTAGCCGACCTGGAA
The DNA here is from genome assembly GCF_028747645.1 of Microbacterium esteraromaticum. Taxonomy (NCBI): domain Bacteria; kingdom Bacillati; phylum Actinomycetota; class Actinomycetes; order Micrococcales; family Microbacteriaceae; genus Microbacterium; species Microbacterium esteraromaticum. The sequence goes on along the minus strand of NZ_CP118100.1, from coordinate 1,058,630 downwards.
CAGTGCCGCGAGCGGACCGTTCGCGAAGAACGCGACCGCCCACAGCGCCGCCGTCACCCCGATCCGTCGTCGGAGCAGGCGATACAGCGCGAGGCAGGCGAAGAAACCAGCGGTCAGCGAGATCAACAGGGCGCCGACGCCCCAGTCACCCAACCCGACGAACTTCGCGAGATAGGCGTAGACCGGCATGAACGCCCAGGCGTTCTCGGTGACCTCACCCGACGGGGTCAGCGGCAACGTCGACGGGTAGCCGTTCTCGGCCACCCACCAGTACCACTGCGCGTCCCACCCGAGCACGTACTCGCCGAGCGTGGGTTGGATGCCGAACCTCGACGACGATGACGACAGGCTCGATGCCAGCATCAGCAGGCCAGTGGTGACCAGTCGCGCGCACAGATAGATGATCGCGATGCGGCCGACCACCGGCATCCGCTGCCAGGCGCGCAGCGCCGACGATCCGCCGCGCCCGCCGGCGGTCAGAACCCGCTCAGCCACGCCCGCAGCCCGCGCTCGACGTCGTCGATCTGCGCGACCGGCACACGCTCCTCATCGTGGTGGGCCAGGTGAGGATCCCCGGGACCGTAGTTGACGGCGGGGACGCCCATCGCCGAGAAGCGCGCCACATCGGTCCAGCCGTACTTGGCGTGAGCCTCTCCCCCGACGGCGGCGAGGAAGCGCTGGGCGATCGGAGCGTCCAGCCCAGGACGCGCGCCGGCGGCAGCATCCGTGAACTCCACCTCGAATCCGTCGAAAGCGCTGCGTACATGCGCTTGCGCGTCGTCGATGCTCTTGTTCGGGGCGAAGCGGTAGTTGACCTCGACCTCGCAGAGATCGGGGATGACGTTCCCGGCGATCCCGCCGCGGATACCGACGGCGCTCAGCCCTTCGCGGTACGACAGCCCGTCGACGTCGATCGTGCGCGCGCGGTACTCGGCCAGCCGCGCGAGAATCGGAGCGGCCCCGTGGATGGCGTTCTCGCCCACCCACGAACGCGCGCTGTGGGCGCGCACACCGTGCGTGCGCACGATGGCGCGCAGGGTGCCGTTGCACCCGCCCTCGACCCGCCCGTCCGACGGTTCGCCGAGGATGGCGAAATCGGCGGCGAACAGGTCAGGACGCGCTGCCGACAGCAGGAACAGGCCGTTCTGCGACTCATCCACCTCTTCGTTGTCGTACCACATCCACGTGATGTCGACACCGGGATCGACGAGCTCCGCGGCGAGCTTGAGCTGTACGGCCACTCCCGCTTTCATGTCGACCGTGCCGCGCCCGTGAATGTACGCCTCGCCGTCGATGACGACGTCGCGCGTGGGGACGTTGCCGTTGATCGGCACGGTGTCGATATGGCCGGCGATGACCACCCGCTGCGGGCGTTGGAGGTTCGTGCGGGCGACGACCGTGTTGCCGTGCCTACTCACCTCGAGGTGGGCGCAACGCGATACCGCCGTCTCGATCTCGTCGGCGAGCGGTTTCTCACCGCCGGACACGCTGGGGATGTCGCACAGCGCGCGAGTGAGGTCGGCGGCGGATGCGGTCAGATCGAGCACCATGCGCTCCAGCCTATCGACGCACACCGCGCGCCGCCGGTGCGAACGCGCGCGCTGCCGCGGCGAGCGCGCGTTACCGTAGAAGGATGAGCAGCGTATGGGGCATCGGTCTGGCGACGATCACGACGGCGGAGTCCGCCGCACCCGACACCGTGCTCGACGCGTGGTTCGCCCGCGTCGGTCTCGGCGAGTCGGATGCCGACGACGACCCCGCACTCGAGTCGTACGCCGGAGCCGACGAGCGCCGCGCCGTGCGCACCGAGATCGTGCGTCTGTCGATCGATCTCGACGCTCCGGTCGCCTCTACACCGGACGCGTATCTGCGTCTGCACGCGCTCTCGCATCTGCTGGTGCGTCCGAACGAGATCAATCTTGAAGGCATTTTCGCTCACCTTCCGACGAACGCGTGGACGAACGGCGGCCCGATGCTGCCCCAGGACGCTGCCCGCCTGCGCCCGATGCTGCTGCGCCACGGCCTGCAGGTACAGGGCCTCGACAAGTTCCCCCGGCTGACCGACTACGTGCAGCCCGAGGGTGTGCGCATCGCCGACGCGTCGCGCGTGCGCCTGGGCGCGCACCTGTCGCCGGGGACGACCGTGATGCACGAGGGTTTCGTGAACTTCAACGCCGGCACCCTCGGGCCGGCGATGGTCGAGGGGCGTATCTCGCAGGGCGTCGTCGTCGGGGCGAACAGCGACATCGGCGCGGGTGCCTCGATCATGGGCACGCTGTCGGGCGGCGGCAGCCACCGGGTGTCGATCGGCGAGCGGGCCCTGCTCGGCGCCAACGCCGGCATCGGCATCTCGCTCGGCGACGACAGCGTGGTCGAGGCGGGGCTGTATGTCACTGCCGGATCGAAGGTGGTGCTCAGCGACGCGCCACGCACCGCCGACGGCACGCGCCCGACCGTCAAGGCGACCGAGTTGTCGGGGCGCCCCGGCGTCCTGTTCTGGCGCAACTCGGTCACCGGCGCGATCGAGGCGAAGGCGCGCACCGGTCACGGCGTCACGCTGAACGACGCGCTGCACGCCTGAGCGCACGGGTTCTTCGAGACCGAACACACCGCAACGGCGCCGCCGGGAGAGTTCCCGACGGCGCCGTTGCTGTCTTGCTTCAGGACGCGAGTCAGTCCGCGAACGACGCGAGCACCTCGTCGAGCGTGATGCCCTTGTGCTTGCTCTTCGGAGTCGGAACCGTGTCGGCGGTGGGGTTGCGCACGAGGTAGTTCATCTCGACATAGGCGAGATCGTCGGCATCCACCGTGCCACTGAAGTCGACGTCGGCGGCACGCGCGTCGGTTCCCCGCGCATCGCGGATGGCGATGGCGTCGAGAATGTCGACGGCGTCGTCGCCGTTGACATCACCGGCGACCATCGAGGCGGTGAAGGTCGCGGTTCGGCCGGCGAGCCCGCCGTCGCTGTCCTTCGTCGACAGCGCCAGCGGCTGGTACCACGTGAAGTGCCCCGGCAGTGTGATCGTCATCCGCCACGGCTGGTCGCGCAGTGGAACGCCACCAGCCTCAACCGATCCGCTCGCGCCGATGGTCATCGAGCGCGTCGTGCCGTCGGATGCCGTCAGCGTGGCCTCGGCACCCACGGTCGAGTGGTCGAGGTCGCGGTCGGGGGCGCCCGCATCGGTCAGCAGCCCCTGGGCGAAGAATCCGCCGCTGGCAAGGCCGGTCGGAGCCACGGCCGCGACCTGATCGAACGCACGCTGCATCTGCACGCCGGCGCCGCCGGTGGTCTTCACGTAGGTGCTGACCGTCGCGAATCCGGTCGTCTCGGCGGCGACCGTGTCGGCCACCTCGAACACCATGTCGATCAGCGGAAGGTCATCACCGGTGTACTCCTTCGGGCCGTCGAACACGATCGGCACGCTGAGCTTGCTGACGCCCGAGCTCGTCTCAGTCACGGTCATCTCGCCGGCGATCCTCCCGTAGTCGGCGAACGCGTCCTGCGCGACCGGACGGATGTTCGTCGTGTCACGGGGCTGGAAGTATGCTTCGAATCGCATCTCGCCGAAGTCACTCGCATTGTGCGTGGTGAACGACATCGTCACGGTGTCGCCGACGCGTGCCGACGTCTTGTCAGCATCGCCGAGCACGTACGCCTGCGTGTCCTTGAACCACATCGTCTGGATGCGTCCGCCGATGTTGCCGGCCGCATCGACGCCGAGGAACCGGTGCGACTGCACCGCGCTCGGCAGCAATCCGATGTCCGTCGAGAAGCCACCGTCAGCGGCCGGGGCGATCGACTTGTAGGGCATGATCTGGGCCGAGAACAGCTGGATGCTGTTGTCGCTCTGGTCGATGTCGATGCCCGCCGCACGGATCGTCTCGACGTCACCGTCGACGAGCGAACCCGTCAGCGGGAAGCTCGACTGTCCCTGAGTGAACTCGTGCACCGAGTCGGTCTCGTAGGCGGCGGTGAACTGCGGCGCCGTGACATCGACGTAGAAGTCGACCGTTCGCGAGAACTCGGCACCGTTGTCGTCGCTGCCGACAGCACGCAGCGTGTGCAACCCGGGCGCGACCGTGGCGATCTTGTGCGAGATCGGGAAGTCCTTGTCACCTGTCAGCGGCAGGTAGTCGCCGTACCAGGCGAACGGTCCGTAGCGCAGTCCGTCCTTCATCAGCGACGGGTCGATCCCGCCGACGTAGCCGATGTCGGCGCCGCTGTCGGCGTCCACGAGGAAGAGATCGAGCGTACGAGACGGCGTTGCCACACCCAGCGAGAACTTCGCGGCGGGGTCGTACGAGTCGGCAACGGTCGTCATCACCGGCTTGATCATCGTGAAGTCCGAGATCTCGGCGTCGTCGACGCGCAAGCCGAGCGGCAGGCGCAGCGGCTCGTCGTCGTCGGGGACGGTCACGAGGACGAATGCCCCGTAGGTGCCGTCCTCAACGCCGGCGGGCACCTCCACGGTCACCGTGACCTTCTTCGTCTTCCCTGCCCCGACCTTGACCGACGACGGAACGTCGACGCGGATGCCCGAGGCGACGATGTCGCCGGTGCCGGCACCGTGCGCGGTGTCGTACGACAGTTCGTACGTCTGCGTGCGCGAGCCGTGGTTGGTGACCTCGATCGTGCGGCTGATCGTGCTCCTCGCCGTGGCGGGTGCCATCCCCAGCGACAGCGCTCCGGTGATGTCGTCGATCGCCTTGACGCCGCGCTGTGCCGGCATCCACAGCTCATCGACCACCTGCACGTCGACCGTGCTGGCAACGGCCTGCCGCGGATCCACCTGGCCGGCTCCCGATTCGAACACGCCGCTGTCATCGCGAAGATCATCGGCGGTGTTCATCAGACGCGTCTTGACGTCGGCAGGAGACAGCTCGGAGTCGGCCTGCAGCATGAGTGCGGCGAGCCCCGCGACGAACGGCGTCGCCATCGACGTGCCCGACTTGCGGCCGTACGCCTCGCTGTAGGGGATGTCGGCCTTCGGGTCGACGTCCCAGGTCGGGACGGTCGACATGACCGAGACGCCGGGAGCGGTGATCTCGGGTTTGATGTCGGTGGTGCCGTTGGCCGGTCCCCTCGAGCTGAAGCCCGCCAGGCGGTCGGCCTCGGTCGTCACCGTGTCGAACTCGCCAAAGGTGACCTCTCCGACTCCGTCGACCAGCGCGCTGCGCACCGCTTCGCCTGCGTCTGCCGTCGTGCCGAACGTCGGAACGTACCCGTCGTTCTCGCCGAGGTACACATCGATGGGCCCTTCGGCGCGGTTGTTGACGACGATCGCACCGGCGGCACCGCGGTTGCGTGCGTTGGCGACCATGTCGTTGAACGTGATCGCACCGCGCTGGATGAGGACGATCTTGCCCTTGACGTCCTTTCCGCTGTAGCCGGCGGGCTTGCCGTCACCGACGTCGACCAGTGCGACCGTGAGCCCGGCGAGGTCGGTGACCGAGGCATCATCGCGCTTCTGCGCGATCACGCGCAGTCCGGCGACGGCTGAGCCCACGGTCGCGTCGGTGGTGGCGAGCGTGAGCGGGCTGTCGTTCGCGCCGACGGTGAGGGCGAGCGCCGAGCTACCGGGAGAGCCGAGCGTCGCTGCTCCGCCCTCACCATCGTTGCCCGCTGCAATGACGGTGGTGACGCCGGCCAGGGTGAGGTTGTCAGCGGCGATGCTCAGCGGGGAGCGGTGGTCGTTGTACGAGCCGCCGAGCGACATGTTCACGATGTCCATGCCGTCGGCGAGCGCGTGCTCCATGCCCTCGAGGATGTCTTCGGTGGTGCCGCCGCCGTAGGGGCCGAGCACGCGATAGGCGTACAGGTCGACGTCCGGCGCCACTCCGTAGGCGCTGCGGCCGCCGAAGGTCTTGTCCTGGCCGGCGATGATGCCCGCCACATGCGTGCCGTGACTGGTGTAGTAGGTGGCGCCGCGCACCTTCTCGGGGCGGCCGGAGCCCTTCCAGTCGTCGTACGTGGTTTCCATCGGGTCGTCGTCATCGTCGACGGCGTCATAGCCCCCGCGGTAGGCGTCGGCGAGCGCCGGGTGCCGGTAGTCGATGCCGGTATCGAGCACACCGACCTTGATACCGTCGCCATCGATCCCCTCGGCGCGCAGCGCGGCGACCTCGTCGTACGTCGCGCCCCCACCCGTGACTCCGGCCTCGGCATCCGCCTCGGGAAGATCGACAGTGAACGTCTGATTCGGCCACACCGACGCGACGTCGGATGAGGCGAGCAGCGCGCGGACGTCGGTGCCCTTGGCACGCACGACCACGGCGTTGATCGCCTGGTCGTAGCTGCGAACGACCTTGATGCCGTTGCCCTGTGCGTGGGCGCGCAGACGCTTCTGCGAGGCGGCAACGGCGCGCTTCGCGTCGGCCGCCGAGAGCTTCTCGCCGTCGATCTTGGCGAGCGCTCGAGCGGTGGCCGGTGCGGGCTGGTGCAGTACGACGACGAAGTCCGCGACCTCGGCGGATTCCAGGTCGACGCCGTCGGCGATCCGGATCTCATCGGGGCGCTCGAGTCGCACGGATGCAGCGAGCGCGTGCCGTTGGGATGACGTCGTGGCGGTGAGCACATCGGAGGCATCCGGCTGCGCGGCGAACGCTGACGACGGCACGAGCATTGTGCCGATCATCGCCGTCGCCGCGACGGCTGCCGCGCCGATGTGGCGGCGGGTGTGGGGGCGGGGGGACATGGGTGACTCTCCTCGGGAGTGAACGGGTGTCTGGCACAACAGTGCCACTCATGAATGGGCGTATGGTGGCGCATATACGACATGGCCATTTCTCGTCGCCCTCCGGCGTCGACGGGGCCACGTCCGAGCCGCGAGAGTGGAGGACATGATGGGACTGGACGTGCTGGGTCTCGGCATCGTCGAACACCGCATCTACGAGCACCTCGTGCGTCACCGCGCGCTCTCTGCCGCCGACCTCGCGATCGAACTCGGCCTGCGCGACGCACAGGTCGGCTCGGCGATCGACGCGCTCACGACGCGCGGGCTGGTCGCGCGAGAAGGTCCGGCGCCGGGCCGCCTCATCGCCGCACCGCCCGACGTTGCCCTCGGCGGCCTGATCCTCGACCACGAGGACCGCCTCCGACAGGCACAGGCAGAGATGCTCGCGCTGGAGCAGCTGTACCGCAACGCCGGCACGGGCGAGGCCGACGTCGTAGACATCGTGCGCGGCAGCGAGGCCGTCGGGCACCGTTTCAACCAATTGCAACGCAGCGCACGCAGCGAGGTGCTGCTGTTCGTCAAGGGCGACATCGTCGCGATCGACCGCGAACAGAACGTCGAGGAGGAGCTCGCGCATCAGCGCGGCATCCGGTATCGGTACGTTCTCGAACGCACACGCCTGGAAGCACCCGGCATGCTCGACGCCGTGCGCGGTGCCATCGAGGGTGGTCTCGACGTGCGCGTCGCCGGCTCGCTCCCCACGCGCATGCTCATCGTCGACCGCACGATCGCCATGGTGCCCTCGGCGGCGGACGGCGAAGACCAGTCCAGCGGCGCCCTGCTGCTGCACGCCGGAGGACTGGTCGGACTCGCCCTCTCACTGTTCGAGCGCACCTGGCAGGCCTCATCACACCTGATCACCCGCGACACCGGCGATATCGAAGAAGTGGACCTTGATGCCGAGGAGCGCGAAGTTCTCGCCCTGATGGATGCGGGACTGACCGATCGCGCGATCGGGCTACGCATGGGCAGCTCGGTGCGCACCGTGCAACGCCGGGTGCGCGAGCTGATGGACCGGGCCGATGTCGACACACGTCTGCAGCTCGGCGTCGCTGCCGTGCGTCGCGGCTGGTTGTGAGGCGGCAAGCTGTGAGCGCACGTCGGGTCTCTCGACGCGGTGTTGCTAGACTTGACAGGTCGTCCGCTCAGCGGGCGATGCGTCGTCGACACGGAGTCTGCGAAGACTGACAGCGAGCATCACGCTCCCCTACCGGCATCCGACCGGCCTTTCGCACGGCGAAACGATGCGCACGCCTGCGCCGTCGCCCACCCTCGACCTTCCGCACGCTCTCGCGTGCCTCCTGGAGTTCTCCTATGCCTACCTTCCTCGAACTCGGCGTGCCCGCCGCTCTCGCGAACGTTCTCGCGGCCGACGGCAAGACCGAGGCGTTCGCCATTCAGCGCGACACGCTGCCCGATTCCCTGGCCGGGCGCGATCTGCTCGGCCGCGGCCGCACCGGCAGCGGCAAGACCATCGCCTTCGCCCTGCCGCTGGTCGCTCGCCTGGCAGAATCAGAGACGCGGCGCCGTCCGGGGCACCCGCGCGGCCTCGTGCTCGCCCCCACCCGCGAGCTCGCAACGCAGATCGCCGCGACCATCACCCCGCTCGCCGCGGCCACCGGCATGCGCGTCACCACCATCTTCGGTGGCGTCAGCCAGCGCCCGCAGGAGCAGGCGATGCGCGGCGGCGTCGACATCGTCGTGGCTTGCCCCGGCCGGCTCGAGGACCTGATGAAGCAGGGCGTCGTCTCGCTGGATGCCGTCGAGATCGCCGTGCTCGACGAGGCCGATCACATGGCCGACCTCGGCTTCCTCCCCGGAGTCACCCGCATCCTCGCAGCGACCCCGAAGAACGGGCAGCGCCTGCTGTTCAGCGCGACCCTCGACCGCGGCATCGACGCACTGGCCAAGCGCTTCCTGCACAACCCCGTCAGCCACGAGGTCGACGAGGCGAGCGTGCCGGTCGGCGAGATGACTCACCGCGTGCTCGTGGCCGCCGACGCCGACGCGAAGAAGGCGCTCGTGCAGGATCTGGCCTCGGGCCTTGGCCGCCGCATCCTGTTCACCCGCACCAAGCATCACGCGAAGAAGCTCGCCAAGCAGCTCACCGCGGCGGGCATTCCCTCCGTTGATCTGCACGGCAACCTGGGCCAGAACGCCCGTGAGCGCAACCTCGCAGCCTTCGGTGCCGACCCCTCCGCCGGTGGCGTGCGGGTGCTGGTGGCAACCGACGTCGCCGCCCGCGGTGTGCACGTTGACGACGTCGAGCTCGTGGTGCACGTCGACCCGCCCGTCGAGCACAAGGCGTACCTGCACCGCTCGGGCCGCACCGCGCGCGCCGGTGCCGCGGGCACCGTCGTCACGCTGATGCTGCCCGAGCAGCGCCGCGATGTGAACGACCTGCTGCGCAAGGCAGGCATCAAGGTCGCCCCCGAGCCGGCGACCGCAGACGCCGTCGCCGAGCTGGTGTGCGAGCGCGCACCGCACGTCAAGCCCGCTCCGCCGCAGCCCAAGCAGCCGCAGGGCAAGAAGAAGAGCAACGCCCAGACGGGGGCCGGCACCGCGACCGGCGAACAGGCCGCAGGCCGTTCGTCGCGACGCCGCCGCGGACGTAGCGGCGCCCAGGCCGGTGCGCAGGCTGGTGCACAGAACAGCGCGTCGACGGGCGGCGCCCGCGGCCAGCGCGGCGAGGGTCAGCGCGGCGAGGGTCAGCGCGCGCAGAACCCGTCCCCGCAGCCTCGGGGTGAGCGTCAGGCTCCGCGCGATCAGGCTGCACGCGGACAGCACGCTCCTCGCGCCGAGCGCGCGCAGCAGAGCGGTTCGTCCCGCCCGGCCCACGGTGGCCCGACCGCAGGGTCCGGACGCCCGCAGGGCTCCCGGCGCGTCAGCCGCCCCCAGGGTCGCTGACGACTGCCCCGCTGGGTCCCGCTTGCCGCGCCGGCAAGCGGGACCTTTTGCTACGGGAGCCGGAAAACACAAAGCCCCCGCCGTCCGAGGCAGGGGCAGAGCGTGACGACGCGGATCAGCGCGTCGGGAAGGTGCGCTCCGGCGAACCGATGTACAGCTGCTGCGGGCGGCCGATCTTGTTCTGCGGGTCGAGGTTGAGCTCGCGCCACTGCGCCAGCCAACCGGGCAGACGACCGATGGCGAAGAGCACCGTGAACATGCGGGTCGGGAAGCCCATGGCCTTGTAGATGACGCCGGTGTAGAAATCGACGTTCGGGTACAGGCGACGCTCCTTGAAGTAGTCGTCGGCGAGGGCGATCTCTTCGAGCTCCTTGGCGAGGTCGAGCAGCGGATCGTTGACGCCGAGCGATGCGAGCACCTCGTCCGCGGCCTCCTTGACGAGCTTCGCGCGCGGGTCGTAGTTCTTGTAGACCCGGTGGCCGAAGCCCATGAGCTTGACGCCCTCTTCTTTGTTCTTCACGCGCTCGACGAAACGCTGCACGCTCTGACCCGATTCGCGGATCTGGCCGAGCATGGTGAGAACGGCCTCGTTGGCTCCGCCGTGCAGCGGGCCCGACAGCGCCTGAATACCGGCCGAGACCGAGGCGAACTGGTTGGCACCGGTGGAACCGACCAGGCGCACGGTCGAGGTCGAGGCGTTCTGCTCGTGGTCCTCGTGCAGGATCAGCAGCAGCTCGAGTGCCTTCGACATCACCGGGTTGACCTCGTACGGCTCAGAGAGCACACCGAAGTTCAGCTTGAGGAAGTTGTCGACGAAGCTCAGCGAGTTGTCGGGGTACAGGAAGGCCTGCCCGACGCTCTTCTTGTGCGCGTACGCGGCGATCACCGGCAGCTTGGCGAGCATGCGCACCATGTTCAGCTCGACGTGCTCGGGGTTGTTCGGGTCGGTCTGCCCCTCGTAGTAGGTCGACAGTGCCGCGACGGCCGACGAGAGCACCGACATCGGATGCGCCGTGTGAGGCAGCGCCGAGAAGAAGCGCTTGAGATCTTCGTGCAGCAGCGTGTGCCGGCGGATGCGCTCGTCGAAGTCGGCGAGTTCCGAGGGTGTGGGCAGTTCGCCGTAGATGAGCAACCAGGCGACCTCAAGGTACGAGCAGTTCTTCGCGACCTGCTCGATCGGGTATCCGCGGTAGCGCAGGATGCCCTTGTCGCCGTCGATGTAGGTGACGGCCGACTTGGTCGAGGCGGTGTTGACGAATCCGTAGTCGAGGCCGGTGTACCCGGTCTGGCGGGTCAGCGTCGAGAAATCGATGCTGTCGATTCCGCTGGTTGCGCGCAACAGGGGGAACTCCGCCGTCGTGTCGCCGATCGAGAGAGTCGCCTTCTCGGGCTGAGCTGCGCTCACGCCAACCTCCTGCTGAATCAGTATCGTCATGGGGCGATGGCCACGGGGCACCGACACGAGGCCGCGGGCTCCGCACATTCACATCGCTTTTACAGCCTAGCCGTGCGTTCGGCCTACTGTGACATCCACCAAAAGATCAGCGCAGCTTGCGCGCGATCCACACAAAGCCTCAGGCGGATGTCGTCAACCGCGCCGCGGCCTGCTGCACGCGCTCCGACGGTGCGGTCAGCGAGAGGCGCACGTGCTGTGCCGAGTGCGCACCGTAGAAGTGCCCGGGGCCTGCCAGGATGCCGAGCTCTGCAAGCCGCCCCATCGATTCCCAGGCGTCGCGTCCCTCGGTCGCCCAGAGGTACAGTCCCGCTTCGGAGCCGTCGATGCGGAATCCCGCGGCCTCCAGAGCCGGTACGAGCGCGTCGCGGCGTTGCCGGTAGAGCACTTTCTGGGCGGCGACATGCGCGTCATCGCCCAGGGCAACGGCCATGGCGTGCTGCACGGGCGCTGGCGGCATGAGTCCCAGGTGCTTGCGCGCCGTGAGAATGCCGCCGACGACGCGTGCACAGCCCGCGATGAATGCCGCACGATAGCCGGCGAGGTTAGACTGCTTGCTCAGCGAGTACACGCTCAGGAGGTCTGATCGCGTGCCACCGGTGACCCGTGGGTCGAGAACCGACGGGATCGGCTCGTGTCGCCAGGGGCCGTCCCACCCGAGTTCGGCGTAGCACTCGTCACTCGCGAGCACGGCGCCGAGTTCACGGGCGCGCTTCACTGCGACGCGGAGCTCGTCGAGCGTCCAGGTGCGCCCGTCGGGGTTGCCCGGAGTGTTGATCCAGATCAGCTTGGAGCCCTCTGGCCATTCGGCCGGGTCGTCCGCGGCGACGGGCGTCGCGCCGGCGACCGTCGCACCGACGGCGTACGTCGGATACGCCACTCGCGGATGCACGACGACGTCGCCTTCACCGAGCCCGAGCAGGGTCGGAAGCAGGGCGACGAGTTCTTTCGACCCGATCGTGGGCAGCACATTCGCTTCACGCAGGTCGGGCACGCCGCGTCGCCGGGCGTACCAGTCGACGATCGCTTGGCGCACGCTGGGCGTTCCGGTGGTCTGCGGGTACGCGTGCGCGTCGGTCGCCTCGGCGAGCGCCGCGCGGATCACTTCCGGCGTCGGGTCGACCGGCGAGCCGATCGAGAGGTCGACGAGTCCGTCGGGATGCTGGGATGCGCGCTCACGGTACGGGACGACGGCGTCCCACGGGTAGTCGGCGAGGTCGCGGACGCTCACCTACTCCCCCTGCGGGGGGAGCACGGAGACCACGGGGTGGTCGAAGTCGTAGACGCCGACCTTCGCGGCACCGCCGGGCGAGCCGATCTCGTTGAAGAACTCGACGTTCGCCTTGTAGTAATCGGCCCATTCCTCGGGCAGGTCGTCCTCGTAGTAGATCGCCTCGACGGGGCAGACCGGCTCGCAGGCGCCGCAGTCCACGCACTCGTCGGGGTGGATATACAGCATCCGATCCCCTTCGTAGATGCAGTCCACGGGGCATTCGTCGACGCAGGCGCGGTCCTTGACATCGACACAGGGAAGGGCGATCACGTACGTCACATGATCAGTCTACGACCCCCGCGGCGCAGGGCGCCCCGGGGCGGCGGTCAGGACTCGGGTGTGCGCGGCGTCGTCGATGTCGACATCGATGACGAGAGCGCGCGCAACCGACTCGTGTCCGGCCACATCACCGTGAGCAGGACGATCCCCGACGCGACGTACATCCAGATGTTGCCCAGCGGCGTATTCGGCACGACGACCGATCCCCCGGGCCCGCGTTGCGAGATGATCAGGATCAGCGCCATCATGCCGAGCCCAGCGGCGAGCGCGGCCCAACGGTCGCCGGTCAGCGCGCGCAGGGCGATCAGCAGCGCGGCGCAGCCGATGGCACCGACGATCATCCCGACCGGTACGGGGCCGAGCATGAAGCTGTGCGCGATGGTGGCCGCGACGCCGTAAACGGCGCCGACGAGGGCTGCTGCCAGCCAGGACAGGCCACGGGAGAAGATGCTGCGCACAGCTCAACCCTAGTCGCCCGCGGGCTGCGAGCACCTGCGCGTCGGAACGTCGGACGCTACCGTCAGGCCGCCCAGCCGAGCATACGCAGCAGTGCCGCCACGGCGGCGGCGGCCGCGACGACGACGATGAACGACTGACGCATCCACAGCAGCCCCGCGGCGACCAGCACGGCCGGCAGCCTGGCATCCACCACCACGGCCTGCCCCGCGCCCAACGATTGCACGGCGACGAGGGCTGACAACAGCGCCACGGTGAGCAGGTCCGAGATACGCGCCGGGCGCGGTGCCTCGAGGACGCGCGCGGGGATCAGATAGCCGAACGCTTTCAAACCCACGCAGATGCATGCGGCGAGCAGTACCGCGCTCCAGACGCTCATGCCGTGACCTCCTCGGACGGGGTCCGATCATCTTCGCGGCTGAACCAGTTGAACCACCCGACGATGATCGCAACGACGGCGGCCACCAGCACCGGCAGTCCGGGCATGAGAAAAGGGGTGAGCGAGCCCGCCACGACGGCGGCGGCGACGCCGACGGCGATCGCCTGTCGCTGCTTCAGTCGCGGCCACAGCAGCGCCAGGAAGGCTGCCGCGGCGGCCGCATCGAGCCCCCAGGCCTTCGGGTCGCCGAGCACGTCGCCCAACAGCGCTCCGGCGAGGGTCGTCAGGTTCCACCCGATGAAGACGCCGAGTCCGGTGATCCAGAACCCGAGCCTGCGCAGTCGTGTCGAGCCCTGCGAGATCGCGACGGCGGTGGACTCGTCGATGGTCAACTGCGCAGCCGCCGTGCGGCGCCAGAAGCCCTCGCCGATGATCGGCGACATGCGCATGCCGTAGGCGATGTTGCGCACGCCGAGAAGCGCGGCCGACGCGACGGCTGATGGCAGGGCCGCCATCCCGCCGGCGCTGAAGACGCCGATGAAGGCGTACTGCGATCCGCCGGTGAACATCACCAGGCTCAGCACGCAGGTCTGCCAGACATCAAGACCGGAGGCGACGGCGAGCGCGCCGAATGAGATGCCGTAGGCGCTGGTCGCGATGGCCACGCCCAGCCCTTCGCGCCACACTTCACGCGCGGCCGCGCGATCATCGATGACCGCCGGTGTTCGATCCGTTGAACGCATGCCCATCATTCTGAACGATGCGCGTGATTCAGTCAAACCGAACGAACGTTTGACATACTGAACAGATGGACCTGCGCGAACGACTCGCCCACTCCCTGCGCCGCGAACGCGAGGCAGCCGAGCTGTCGGTGTCGGAGCTGGCGCGACGCGCCGGCGTATCAAAGGCGACAATCTCGCAATTGGAGAGCGGCTCCGGCAACCCGAGCGTCGAGACGCTGTGGGCCATCGGCGATGCCCTCGGCGTGCCGTTCGCGACACTGGTCGAGGAGCGCACGACAGCACCGCGTCTGATCCGCCTGGGCGATCACGCCGGCGTCCCTTCCGCCGCAGCCCCGTATCTGGCGACGCTGCTGTCAGCCGCGGCCCCCGGCACCCGCCGCGACATCTACCTCATCCAGGCAGAGCCCGGCGAACCACGCCGTTCGCTCCCCCACCACGTCGGCACCACCGAACACGTCATCCTGATCAGCGGTGAAGCACTGATCGGCCCGACCGAGGCGCCCGTGCTCATGCATCCCGGCGACTACCTCTCATACGCCGGCGACGCAGCGCACGTCTTCGAGGCGCACCTTCCCGGCACGAGCGCCGTACTGGTGTCCGAGCTGCGCTGACGCGCGGCGATCGACGTCAGTACCAGTTGACGGCCTGCGAATGCCCCCACGCGGCACAGGGAGAGCCATACGCGCGCTGGATGTAGTCCAGCCCCCACGAGATCTGGGTGGTCGCGTTGGTACGCCAGTCGCTGCCTGCAGTGGCCATCTTGTCGCCCGGGAGTGACTGCGGGATGCCGGTGGCACCACCGTTGGGGTTGTACGCCTGGTAGTCCCAGCCGGATTCCTTGGTCCACAGCGAGACCAGGCACGAGAACTCTCCCTCGCCCCAGCCATAGCGCTCGGCGGCCATCGCTCGTGCCGTCGCCTTCGCGCCATCCGGCGTATTGGCGGCCGCCTGCGCCTCAGCGGCACGACGGGCGTCTTCGGCTGCCTTCTTCGCCGCCTTCTCCGCGGCGATACGTTCGGCCTCGGCCTTGAGCCGGGCATCCTCGGCGACCTTCATCTCCTTCGCCGTCGCGAGCGCATTCTGCAGAGCAGAGGTGCGCCCCTGTACAGCATCCGCTTCGCGGTCGACCGCCGCAGTGAGCTCGGCGACACGGTCCGCGGACAGACCGTCGGTGTCGGACAGCGTGTTGACGTTGCTGCGCAGCTCGACGAAGTCCACCGCCGTCGCCACGGATCCCGGCTGCACCTCAGAGGCGAGCACGACCGTGTTCAGTGCCTGCGCATTGACGAGCGCGAGCTTGCCGTCTTCGACAGCATCCGCCGCCTCTTCCAGCGCCGTCTCGCTCGGCACGGCGCCGAGCGCGGCCGGCGCGTAGACGATTCCGGCGGCGACACCGGCGAGGATCGCGGCTCCCGCGGCGAGCCAGCTCATCGGGCGGCGCTTCGTCGACGGGGCAGAGGCTGTGGCGGCGGCCCGACGGGACGCGCGGCTGATCTGAAGGTGGGGCATGGGTTCGACTTTCGGGTCGCCGTCGGCCCGGACCCGCTGGGGGCTGCTCATCGGGAGCGAACGCCCGGGCACGAGAGACGAGTCTGACGAACCCACCTGGACGAAACCCTGCCCTCACCTGGACAATCCTTGACCACCGCCCGAGAATCCGCACCGCAGCCTCAAGGGAAGATGTGTTATGGGTTCGTTACTTTAGTGGCGGCGGACGTTCGCACAGCGCGAAGGCCCCGCATGCCGGATACGGCGTGCGGGGCCTTCGAGAGCTGTCGCGACTTACGCGTTGGCGTCCTGGCGCTTGAGGCGGGAGGCCTCACGCGCACGGGTGGTCTGATCGAGGTTCACCTTGCGGATACGCACGACCTCGGGGGTCACCTCGACACATTCGTCGTCGCGCGCGAACTCGAGGCTCTCTTCCAGAGACAGCTCACGCGGCGGCGTCATCGACTCGAACGAGTCGGCGGTCGCCGAACGCATGTTGGTGAGCTTCTTCTCCTTGGTGATGTTCACATCCATGTCGTCGCTACGCGAGTTCTCGCCGATGACCATGCCCTCGTAGACCTCCTGCGTCGGCTTGACGAAGAACGACATGCGCTCCTGCAGGGCGATCATGGCGAACGGTGTGACGACACCCGAACGGTCAGCCACGATCGAGCCGTTCTGACGCGTGGTGATCAGGCCGGCCCAGGGCTCGTAGCCGTGCGAGATGCTGTTGGCGATACCGGTGCCGCGCGTCGTGGTCATGAACTCGGTGCGGAACCCGATCAGACCACGGGCCGGTACGACGAACTCCATGCGCACCCAACCGGTGCCGTGGTTGGTCATGCCCTCCATGCGGCCCTTGCGGTTCGCCAGCAACTGGGTGATCGCGCCGAGGTACTCCTCGGGGGCATCGATGGTGAGGTGCTCGAACGGCTCATGCGTCTTGCCGTCGATCTTCTTGGTAACCACCTGGGGCTTGCCGACCGTGAGTTCGAAGCCCTCGCGTCGCATGTTCTCGACGAGGATCGCCAGCGCCAGCTCGCCGCGGCCCTGGACCTCCCAGGCATCCGGGCGCCCGATGTCGACGACCTTCAGCGAGACGTTACCGATCAGCTCGCGGTCGAGGCGGTCCTTCACCATGCGGGCGGTGAGCTTGTGGCCGCGCACCTTGCCGACCAGCGGCGAGGTGTTCGTACCGATGGTCATCGAGATCGCGGGGTCATCGACATGGATCTGCGGCAGCGCGCGCACGTCGTCGGGATCGGCGATCGTCTCACCGATGGTGATGTCCTCGAAGCCGGCGATCGCGACGATGTCACCGGGGCCCGCCGACTCGGCCGGGTAGCGCTCCAGCGCACGGGTCATCAGCAGCTCGGTGATACGCGCATTGGCCATGGTGCCGTCGGCACGCACCCAGGCGACCGTCTGCCCCTTCTTCAGCGTGCCGTTGAACACGCGCAGCAACGCGAGGCGGCCCAGGAACGGGCTGGAGTCGAGGTTGGTGACCCAGGCCTGCAGCGGCGCCTCGTCGTCGTACGACGGAGCGGGGATGTGCTTGAGGATCGCCTCGAACAGCGGCTCGAGGTCGTCGTTGTCGGGCAGGTCACCGTTGGCGGGACGGTTGAGCGATGCAGCGCCAGCACGACCCGATGCGTAGACGACGGGCACGTCGAGCAGTGCGTCGACGTCGAGGTCGGGAACGTCGTCGACGAGATCGGATGCCAGACCCAGCAGCAGGTCCTGTGCCTCGGCCTCGACCTCGACGATGCGCGCGTCGGGGCGGTCGGTCTTGTTCACCAGCAGGATGACCGGCAGCTTCGCCTCGAGCGCCTTGCGCAGCACGAAGCGGGTCTGCGGCAGCGGCCCCTCGGACGAGTCGACCAGCAGCACGACGCCGTCGACCATTGACAGGCCGCGCTCGACCTCGCCACCGAAGTCGGCGTGACCGGGGGTGTCGATGACGTTGATCGTCACCGGCACGTCGGTGTGAGCACCGTTGTAGGTGATCGCGGTGTTCTTCGCGAGGATCGTGATGCCCTTCTCACGCTCAAGATCACCGGAGTCCATGGCACGCTCGTCGACGTGGGCATGTTCGCCGAAGGAGCCCGTCTGGCGGAGCATCGCGTCAACGAGCGTGGTCTTGCCGTGATCGACGTGTGCGACGATCGCGACGTTTCGGAGATCAGAGCGGAGGGCGTGCGCCATTGAGGTTCCTAAGCGGGGTGGGATGTGATGGATGTGCCGCTTGTACTGAGCGAGCCTCAGCGAGACGAAGTGACGTTACAGAATAACGCACGGCCGCTGACCGCCCGCTGACCGTGTACCCGCGCTGTGCCGAGCACTAGCATCGGTGGGATGAGTCGGGCACGGATCTGGTGGGAGATCGGAATCGTGCTCGCGCTCGGGCTCGGGCAGTCGGCGGTGTACGCCGTGGTTCAGCTGGCCTACCGCCTCACCGACGAGACGCCGCTCGGCGATCAGACCGCGACGCTCAACCCCTCTCGCAGCGACCGCGAGTACTTCGACCTCATCTATCAGCTGCTCTCCATCGGCTTCGGCATCGTTCCCGTACTGCTCGTCTGCTATCTGCTCTGGCAACCGCGTACGCCGCACCTCGATGATCTCGGACTGGACGGCACCCGCCCCGGCCGCGACATCGGCCGCGGCGCCCTGCTCGTCCTCGCCATCGGCATCCCGGGGCTCGGCCTCTACCTGCTCAGTCGGACGCTCGGCTGGTTCGTCGCCGTCGACCCCGCCGGACTCGACGCGCACTGGTGGACCGTCCCCATCCTGTTGCTGTCAGCGGCACGCGCTTCGATTCAAGAGGAGTTCGTGGTGCTGGGCTATCTCTTCGCGCGCCTGCGCCAACTGGGATGGGGACCATGGCCGATCATCGTCGCCACCAGCCTGCTGCGCGCCACCTATCACCTGTATCAGGGGCCAGGTGCGTTCATCGGCAACTTCGCCATGGGCCTGCTGTTCGGCTGGCTGTTCGCCCGCACCGGCAGGTTGCTGCCGTTCCTGGTGGCGCACTTCCTGATCGACGCGACCGTGTTCGTGGGCTACCCCTGGGCGGCAGCGAACTGGCCGTCCCTGTTCGGACTGCCCGGCTGACGCCCCACAGCGCCGATCGTCAGCGGGTGACGGCCACCGCGACGGCGGCCCAGACCACAAGAACCGCGAGCGCAGTGAGCGCGGGCCAGTCCCAGGTGCGCTGCACTCGTGCATCCGCGTCGACCGAGCCGGCGGCATCCGCACGCAACCGCTTCATCGCGGCCATGCCATCGTCGGTCTCGGCAACGCCCTCTTCCTTGACACGTCCCGGCGCAAGGCGCCGCGCGCGCGTGCGCGAGGGACCGCCGAAGCACGACACGACGGCGTCATCGACAAGAGTGATCTCAAGCTGCCAGCGCATCGCGATGCGCTGCACCCGACTCCACGGGATCTCGATGCGACGCAACAGGTTCTGCACCTGCACTCCCCGCTCATCGGCACGCACGTCCGAGGCCAACCCGACCACGTACACGCACCACACCACGAGCAACGGCCAGGGGGCGAGCAGCAACGTGTTCGCAAGGCCCGACCGCACGGCCGCGTCGACGAGCAGCAACGCGGCCACCACGGATGTCAGCACCAGAAGCAGCATGCTCCCGGAGCGTCGGAACGTCCGCGGCGGCCGCGTGCGACTCATCTGTCGTTCTCCGTCGTCACGCCGCGCCACCACCGAGGGTCAGCGACGCCCCGGGGATCGCGTCGAGCAGTCGCCTGGTGTACTCCTCCTGGGGTGCCGAGAAGATGTCATCGACGGTGCCCTGCTCGACGATGCGCCCCTTCTCCATCACGCACACCAGGTCGGCGGCGACGCGCACCACGGCCAGGTCGTGCGTGATGAACAGGTACGTCAGCCCGAGCTCCTGCTGCAGGTCTGAGAGCAGGTTCAGAATCTGATCCTGTACCAGCACATCCAGCGCCGAGACGGCCTCATCGAGCACGACGATGTCGGGCTTGAGAGCCAGAGCCCGTGCGATAGACACACGCTGGCGCTGACCGCCCGACAACTCGTTCGGGTAGCGCGATGCGAGCTCCTGCGGCAACGCGACCTGGTCGAGCAACTCGAGCGCACGCTTGTGCTGCTCGTCCTTCGATCCAATGCGGTGCACGTGCAACGGCTCGGTGATGAGACTGCCGATGCTGCGCAGCGGATCGAGGGAGCCGTACGGATCCTGGAACACCGGCTGCATGCGGCGACGCAGTGCGAACACCTCGGCGCGCGACAGCGTGCTCGTCGGATTGCCGTCGATGACGATCTCGCCATCGGTGGGGTTCTCCAGTTGCAGCAGCATCTTCGCCACGGTCGACTTGCCCGAACCGGACTCGCCCACCAGCGCAAGGGTCTTGCCCCGCGGGATGCTGAACGACACATCGTCGACCGCCCGGAACTGCTCGTGACGCAACCCACCGGTGCGAATCGAGTAGTCCTTCACGAGCCCGCGCACCTCGACGACGGCCGGAGCGTCATCCGCAGGCGCCACGGACTCGGCCGCACGAGTGCTGCTGCCGATGCGCTTCGACGCCAGACTCGGGGCCGCAGCGACGAGACGCTGTGTGTACGGATGCCTCGGGTTGGTGAGGATCTCGACACTCGGACCGGCCTCGACGATCTCGCCCTGGTTCATCACGATGATCCGGTCGGCGCGCTCCGCGGCCAGTCCCAGGTCGTGTGTGATGAGCAGCACCGAAGTGCCACGCTCGCTGGTGAGCGAGGCAAGGTGATCGAGGATCACCCGCTGCACGGTGACGTCGAGAGCGCTGGTGGGCTCGTCGGCGATCAGCAGCTTGGGATCAGCTGCGAGCCCGATGCCGATCAACGCGCGCTGGCGCATACCGCCCGAGAACTGATGCGGGAACTGATGCATGCGCTTGGCCGCGTCGGCCAGGCCCGCCTGCTGCAGAACCTCGACCGCACGGTCGTGCACCTGCTTCTTGCCCTGCGCCAGCCCGTTGGCCCGCACGGCCTCTTTGACCTGGAAGCCGATCGACCACACGGGGTTGAGGTTCGACATCGGGTCCTGGGGCACGTAGCCGATCTCACGACCACGGATGCGCTCCATCTGACGACGATCGGCCGTGGTCAGCTCACGCCCGTCGAGGGTGATGCTGCCGCCCGTGACCTCACCGGTTCCCGGCAGCAGGTCGATGATGGCCGCGGCCGTCGTCGATTTGCCCGAGCCGGACTCGCCGACGATCGCCAGGGTCTCCCCCGCCATCACGTCGAAGCTGACACCGTGCAGCACCTGGCGCGTCTTCTTGCCGCTGCGGAAGGCGACCTTGAGGTCGCGGATGCTGAGAAGAGGTTCGCTCATCGCTGTGCCCTCGCCTTCGGATCGACGGCGTCGCGCAGCAGCTCGCCGAGGGTGATGAACGCCAGCACCGTCAGGGTCAGAGCCAGCGACGGCCAGAACAGCGCCATGGGCGCGGTGCGGATGCTGGTCTGCGCCTGGCTGATGTCATTTCCCCACGACATCGTGCTGCCGCCGAGGCCGACACCGAGGAACGACAGCACCGACTCGGCGACGATCGCCCCTGCGAGTGCGAGAGTCGCGACCACGATGACCGGGGCCATGGCGTTCGGCAATACATGCACGAGCAGCGTCTTGAACCGCGACATACCCACGGCCTCGGCACCCATCACGAAGTCTGCCTGTTTCACGCGCAGAATCTCGGCGCGCATGATGCGCGCTGTCGAGGCCCACGCGAATCCACCGATGGCGAAGGCCAGGACGAACTCGTTGCGCACCGGGATCACCGACATCACCACGATCGCCGCGATGATGTAGGGGATCGTGAAGAAGATGTCGCCGACGCGCGAGAGGAACGAGTCGAGCCACCCGCCGTAGAACCCGGCGAACGCTCCCATCACCACGCCGATGACCGTGCCGATCAGGGTCGCCAGCACGCCGACCACGAGCGAGGTGCGGGTGCCCCAGATGATGCGCGAGTAGACGTCGCACCCCAACCGGGTGAATCCCAGAGGGTGCCCCGGTTCGGGCCCGCCGTTGCTGTCGGCGAGCTGGCAGCCGTTGTTCGGCGCCACGTTCGTGAACAGTGACGGCCACAGCGACACGACGATCACCAGCAGCACGAAGGCCGCCGAGATCCAGAAGATCGGCCTGCGCCGAAGGTCGCGCCACGCGTCGAGCCACAGGTTGCTGGGCTTGGCGTCGACACGCACCGCATCGACGCGCACAGTGGTGGTCTCGACGGGAGCGACGTAGTGCTCCGGAGTCGAATCAGTTCGAGACATAGCGGATCCTCGGGTCGAGCAGGCCGTAGATCAGGTCCACGATGATGTTGATGAACACGTACACGACGACGAACACCGTGACGAACGACACCACTGTCGGGTTCTCGCCGCGAATGATCGCCTGGTACAGGGTGTTTCCCACACCGGGCACATTGAAGATGCCCTCGGTGACGGTGGCGCCGACCATCAGCACGCCGAACACGGTGCCCAGGTCGGTGACCATCGGGATCAGTGAGTTGCGCAGCACATGCACGGGGATGACGCGTCGGCGCGGCAGCCCCTTGCTGTACGCCGTGCGTACCCAATCCTGACCGAGGGTCTCGATCGTCGAGGCGCGGGTCAGCCGCATGCTGGTCGCATACACGCTGAGTCCCAGCACGATCGCCGGCAACCAGAGATCGCCCCAGTCATTGTTCGCGCCCACCGTCGGTTTGAACCAGCCCAGTTGCACGGCCAAGAAGTACTGCGCCAGGAAGGCGAGCACGAAGATCGGCAGGGCGACGAAGATCAGTGCCACGACGAGCATCGAGTTGTCGAAGAAGCGGCCCTTGTTGAGCGCCGAGAACAGTCCGATCACGATGGCGAGCACGAAGGCGATGCCGACGGCCATCACGGCGAGGCGCAGTGTCACGGGGAAGGTGCGAGCGAGCACATCAGCGACCGGCTGTCCTGAGAAGCTGGTGCCGAAGTCGAGCCGGAAGATACCGGCGATGTAATAGAAGTACTGCACGATGAACGGCTCGTCGAGATGGTACTGCGCGCGCAGCCTCTCAAGCAGAGCCGGGTTGGGCTGACGATCTCCGAACAATGCCGCGATCGGATCGCCGGGCATCGCGAAGACCATGAAATAGATCAGCAGGGTGGCGCCGAAGAACACCGGGATTGCCTGCAGGATCCGTCTGAGGATGTAAAGAGCCACCCTCGACCTCCCTTCGGGTAAGGCACAAAGATGACGAGGCGGTGGTGGATTCACACCACCGCCTCGTCATCAGAGGGGTGTTAGCCCTTGGTGATCTGGTAGAACAGCGGCACCGAGTTCCAACCGAACTCGACGTTCTCCACGTTCTCGGAGAAGCCTCCGACGACGTTGGAGTACCACAGCGGAAGAACCGGCAGGTCCTTCAGCAGCACTTCCTGAGCCTGCTGGAACAGGCCGTTAGCGATGTCGGGGTCGGTCGACGAGATGCCGTCGGCGATCAGGCCGTCGAACTCGGCGCTGGAGTAGTCACCGTCGTTCGAGCCGGCGTTGGTCGCGTACAGCGGTCCCAGGAAGTTGTACAGACCCGGGTAGTCGGCCTGCCAGCCGGTGCGGAACGCGGTCTCGATCGTGCGGTCGGTGACCTTGCCGCGCAGTTCGGCGAAGGTCGGGTACGGAGCGCCCGATGCCTCGATGCCCAGCACGTTCTTGATCGAGTTGACCGTGGCGTCGACCCAGGCCTGGTGGCCACCGTCGGCGTTGTAGGCGAGCTGGAACTCACCGCTCCACGGGCTGATGGCGTCGGCCTCGGCCCACAGCTCCTGTGCCTTGGCCTCGTTGAAGTCGAGCACCTCAGAGCCGGTGAGCGAGTCGGACCAGCCGTCGATGACCGGCGAGGTGAAGTCGCTGGCCGGGGTGCGGGTGCCCTGGAAGATCACATCGGTGATCTCGGCGCGGTTGATCGCCATCGAGATGGCCTGGCGGCGCAGGTTGCCCTCTTCGCCGCTGAAGTGCTCAAGGCGCTCGGGGATCGTGAACGACTGGAAGATCGCAGCCGGCTGGTTGACCGCACGGTCGCCCAGGTCGGACTCGAAGGTCGCGAAGGCCGAGTCGGGCAGAGCGTCGAGCACGTCGAGCTCGCCACCGAGCAGGTCGGCGTACGCGGCATCCTGCGACGCGTAGAACTTGATGTTCAGTCCGCCGTTGGCCGGCGTGCGCGGGCCGTCGTAGTCGGGGTTGACCACCAGATCGATCCCGACGTCGTGCTGCCAGGCACCCTCGCCGTCGAGCATGTAGGGGCCGTTGCCGATCGGGTTCTCACCGAACGCGTCGAGGTCGTCGAATGCCACGTCGGGCAGCGGGTAGTAGGCCGAGTAGCCGAGGCGCTGCGCGAAGTCCGACGCCGGCTTGTTCAGCGCGATCGTGAACGTGTAGTCGTCGACCTGCTCCAGACCGCTCAGCTCGGAGTCCTCGTCGTAGCTGAAGCCCTCGATGTCTTCGAAGAAGTAGCTGGAGAGCTGCTCGTTCGAAGCGAGTGCACCGTAGTTCCACGCCTTGATGAAGTTGTCGGCGGTGATCTCTTCACCGTCGGTGAAGGTGAGACCCTCGCGGATCTTGACCGTCAGGTTCTGCGGGTCGTCGACCGTGATCTCTTCAGCGACGTCGTTGAACACCGAGCCGTCTGCGGCGTAGCCGACCAGGCCCGCGAAGATCGAGTCGAGGATCTTGCCGCCACCGGTCTCGTTCGTGTTGGTCGGGATCAGCGGGTTCTGCGGCTCGGAGCCGTTCGCCGTGATGATCGCGCCCGCATCGCCGGCGCCCCCACCCGTGTCTCCGGAATCGGCGTCGTCGCCGCCTGCGCAGCCGGCCAGCACCAGGGTGCCCGCCGTGAGCAGACCGACCCCGACGAGGGTGATCTTGTTTCGCTTCATTGCTATGTCCTCCTGTGGACCGGTACAAGAGCACGACGTCTACGTCGCACCGCGTATGCCGCCAGGCTACCCTGCACGGCCCGACTCTCGGGCCCGCCGTTAATGAACCGTTACTGAGTTCACAGACGACGACACCCCCGCTGTGAAACAGCGGGGGTGTCGGTACCGTGCGATCGGAGGCTACGCGAATGCCTCGATCGGCGGGCAGGCGCACACCAGGTTGCGGTCACCGAACGCCTGATCGATGCGGCGCACCGGCGGCCAGTACTTGGTCGCGATGAGCGAGCGCACCGGGTAGGCGGCGATCTCACGCGGGTAGGCGTGCGACCACTCCCCCGCGATCAGGCTCGCCGCGGTGTGCGGGGCGTTCACCAGCGGGTTGTCGTCGGCGGGCCAGGTGCCCGCGGCGACGGCATCCGCCTCTGCCTTGATGCTGATCATGGCCTCGATGAACCGGTCGACCTCGCCGAGGTCCTCGGATTCGGTCGGCTCGACCATCAGCGTTCCCGCCACCGGGAACGACATGGTCGGCGCGTGGAAGCCGTAGTCGATCAGGCGCTTGGCCACATCGTCGACGGTGATCCCGGTCGCTTCTTTGAGCGGACGCAGGTCGAGGATGCACTCGTGCGCGACCCGTCCCTGCTCACCCGTGTAGAGCACCGGATAGTGCTCGGCCAGACGCGCGGCGATGTAGTTGGCCGACACCACGGCGGCCGCCGTGGCACGACGCAGACCATCCGCGCCCATCATGCGCACGTACGCCCACGTGATCGGCAGCACACCCGCCGAGCCGTAAGGTGCGCCCGAGACCGGGCCGCCCTCGAAGACGTAGCCGCCCGCGTGCTCGCTCTTCTGCGCCTGCGGATGCCCGGGCAGGAACGGCGCGAGGTGCGCCTTCGCCGCCACGGGGCCCACACCGGGACCGCCACCGCCGTGCGGGATCGCGAAGGTCTTGTGCAGGTTGAGGTGCGAGACGTCGCCACCCAGATCACCCGGGCGGCCGTAGCCGACCAGGGCGTTCAGGTTCGCGCCGTCGACGTACACCTGTCCGCCGGCCGCGTGCACAGCCGCCGTGATGTCGGTCACCAGCTCTTCGTACACGCCGTGCGTGGACGGATAGGTGATCATCAGGGCCGACAGCGAATCGGCGTGGACCTCGATCTTGGCGCGCAGGTCGTCGAGGTCGACGTTGCCGAACTCGTCGGTGCCGACGACAACGACCTTCATACCGGCGAGCACGGCCGACGCGGCGTTCGTGCCGTGCGCCGACGACGGGATCAGGCACACCGTGCGGTGCTCATCACCGCGCGACAGGTGGTAGCCGCGGATGGCCAGGAGGCCCGCGAGCTCACCCTGCGAACCGGCGTTCGGCTGCAGCGAGACCGCGTCGTAGCCGGTGACCTCGGCGAGCCACCCCTCAAGCTGGTCGATCAGGGCCAGCGACCCCTCGACGTCCTCGCGCGGAGCGAAGGGGTGCAGCTGGGCGATCTCGGGCCAGGTGATAGCGGCCATCTCGGTCGCGGCGTTGAGCTTCATCGTGCACGACCCCAGGGGGATCATGCCGCGATCGAGCGCGTAGTCGCGGTCGGCGAGCTGCTTGAGGTAGCGCATCATCGCCGTCTCGGAGCGGTGTGTGTGGAACACCGGGTGCGTCAGGTACTCGTCGTCGCGCAGCAGTTCCTGCGGCAGCGCGCCGGTCGACCCCGCCTCGACAAAACCGAACACGCGCTCCTGCTTGCCACCGAAGAGCATGGCGACGCGGTGCAGCTCGGCGGTCGTGGTGGTCTCGTCGACCGCGATGCCGACAGTGTCAGCATCCACCAGACGCAGCAGGATCCCCTCGCTGTGGGCGCGGGCGACGATCTGCTCGGCCTGACCCGGCGTGCCCACCAGAAGCGTGTCGAAGAACGCCTCGTGGACGACGCTCGCGCCGGCCTCGATCAGCCAGTCGCGCAGCAGGGCGGCCTTGCCGGCCACCTCACCGGCGATCGCACGCAGCCCGTCCGGGCCGTGGTAGACGGCGTACATCGACGCCATCACAGCCAGCAGAACCTGAGCGGTGCAGATGTTCGACGTGGCCTTCTCACGGCGGATGTGCTGCTCGCGGGTCTGCAGTGCCAGGCGGTACGCAGGGTGACCCGTGGCGTCCTGAGACACTCCGACCAGGCGACCGGGCAACTGGCGCTCCAGGCCCCCGCGCACGGCCATGTAGCCGGCGTGCGGGCCGCCGAAGCCCATCGGCACGCCGAAGCGCTGGGTGGTGCCCACGGCGACATCGGCGCCGAGCGAGCCCGGCGAGCGCAGCATCGTCAGCGCGAGCAGGTCGGCCGCGGCGACGGCGATGCCGTTCGCGACGTGCACCGCATCGAAGACGGCCGACGGATCCCAGATGCGCCCCGAAGCGCCCGGGTACTGCACGAACGCGCCGAACAGTTCGTCGGGCATCTGCTCGCCACCGGCGAGGTCGCGCTCGACGAGCTCGATGCCGACGGCATCCGCACGGGTGTGCAGCAGCGCCTTGGTCTGCGGCAACGCGTCGGCGTCGATGACGAACACGTTCGACTTCGACTTCGCGGCGCGACGCGCGAGAAGCATCGCCTCGGCGACGGCGGTCGACTCGTCGAGCATCGACGAGTTGGCCGTGGTGAGTCCGGTGAGGTCGGCGACCATGGTCTGGAAGTTGATCAGAGCTTCCAGACGGCCCTGCGAGATCTCGGGCTGGTACGGCGTGTACGCCGTGTACCAGGACGGGTTCTCGAGGACGTTGCGCTGGATCACGCTGGGCGTGAAGGTGCCGTAGTAGCCCAGGCCGATCATGGCCCGGTTCACGGTGTTGCGCGAAGCGAGCGCGCGCAACTCGGCGAGCGCCTCGGCCTCGCTGGCGGCGGTCGGGATGCCCGAGTCGGCGGCCGGCTCGGTGAAGATCGACTGCGGCACGGCCTGGCGCATCAGCGCCTCGACCGGTGCATCTCCGTCGACGCCGAGTGCGGCGAGCATGTGCTGCTGCGCCTCATCGGTGACACCGATGTGGCGGTTCGCGAAAGAGACCACTCTCAGCCTTCCGTGATCGCGACGTAGCCGTCGCGGTCGAGCAGACCATCGAGCGCGCCCTCGGCGATCTCGATCTTGATCAGCCACGCGTCCTCGAACGGCGAGGAGTTCACCAGGGCCGGGTCGTCGACGACGGCGTCGTTGATCTCGACGACCTTGCCGGTGACGGGCGAGTACAGCTCGGACACCGACTTGGTCGACTCGGCCTCGCCGAACACGTCGCCGCGGGTGAGGTCGGTGCCGACCTCGGGCAGCTCGACGAAGACGATGTCGCCGAGCGCGTCAGCGGCGAAGTCGGTGATGCCGATCGTCGCGGTGGCGCCGTCGACGGCGACCCACTCGTGCTCTTCGCTGTACTTGAGGGTGTTGAGATCGGTCATTTCTTCCTCCGGTAGAAAGGCAGGGCGGTGCGGGTGGCGGGGATCTTCGTTCCCCGGACGTCAAGGAACAGCTCGGTGCCCTCCGCGGCTGCGGAGGGGTCGACGTAGGCCATCGCGATCGGGTGGCCGAGGGTGGGGCTGAGCGCCCCGCTGGTGATCTCGCCCACCACGGTTCCGTCGGCGAGAACCACGGGGTAGCCGGCGCGGCCGGCGCGGCGACCTTCGGCGGTCAGACCGATGAGCACGCGCGCGTCATCGGCGGGGACGTGCGCGCCCTTGCCGACGAAGTCGTCCTTGTCGGCGACGACGACGCGGCCGAGACCGGCCTGTGCGGGGCGGATCTCTCGCGAGAGCTCGTTGCCGTACAGCGGCATGCCCGCCTCAAGACGCAGACTGTCGCGGGCGGCGAGGCCGGCAGCCACGAGGCCGTGCTCCGCGCCCGCAGCGACGAGGGCATCCCACAGCGACGCCGCGTCAGCGGCATCCACCAGCAGTTCGAAACCGTCCTCACCGGTGTACCCGGTGCGGGCCAGCAGCAGCGGCTTGCCGTTGAAGGTGGCGCTCGCCCACGTGTAGTACTTCTGCTCGGCCCACGGCACGCTGACGTCGGCGATGGCCTCGGTCGCGGCGAGGATGGCCTCGGAGACGGGGCCCTGCACGGCGATCAGGCCGTAGGCGTCGGAGACGTCCTCGACGGTCACGTCGAAGCCCTCGACGCGGGCGGTCAGCGCCTCGCGGACGGCGTCGCGGTTTCCGGCGTTGGAGATGACCAGGAAGTCGTCGTCGGCGAGACGGTACACGATCACGTCGTCGACGATGCCGCCATCCGCAGTCAGCAGCAGCGAGTACTTCGCCTTGCCGACGGTCATGGCCGACAGACGTCCCGCGAGCGCGAAGTCGAGGTACGCCGCCGCAGAAGCGCCGCGCACCGTGAACTCGGCCATGTGCGAGATGTCGAAGATGCCGGCGGCCTCGCGTACGGCGCGGTGCTCGGCGAGGTCCGACGTGTAGCGCACCGGCATCTGCCAGCCACCGAAGTCGGTGAAGGTCGCCCCGAGCGCCTCATGGCGCTCGCGGAGCGGGGTGTAGCGCGGGCTGTCGCCCTGCGGTTCGAGCTGTTCGGTCACGGAGTTCTCCCGGTCTGGTTCGGGCAGGATGCCGTCGTCGGCATCCTCGGAACTCCCCCTCTGTCATCGGGCCTGAGAGCTTCGCCCTGGCCCGTCGACGATCACGATCGTCTTGGAGGGGGCTTTCACCGTCGGCGGATGCTGACGCATCGCTTTCCAGAGCGGCCGGACGTGCACGGTATCTGTACCTGAGAGATTGGCGGGGAGGCTTGCTCCTTCGGTGCTCGGTTGCGTTCACCGAGCTCTCCCGCGCAGGTCGTACGGCCTGTGTTCAATTAGCAGTCCCAGCATAGCGGCAGAGCCCACCCGGCGTGCGACCCCGATGCCGCACTGCGATGCGACGCGCGAAGGCCCTCCCACACAGCGGCGGGAGGGCCTTGGTGGTGCGGATCAGTCGTCGATCTTTGCCAGGTAGTGCGCCAACGCTGCATCGAGGTCATCGGTGGCCGCGTCAAGGCGTGTCTGCGAGACGTTCAGGGTCGTCAGCAGCGCGTCCGCATGCGCGTACGCATCGACCAGTGCCCGCTTCCACGGAGCTTTGCCCCGCACCGTCGCGACGGTGTCACCGGCCGCGGCAAGAGCGTCGGACAACCCCGCGCGGTCGACAGCCACCAGATGGTCGGCGAAGCCGTCGCTGAGCGCCGAGATCTGCGCCGCCGACGCGTCGACGGCATCCTGCGAAGGCCCGCTCGGGGCATCCGCCGGGATCTCGGCGGGCGCCTGGGAAACGGCCTCGTCGAGTTCGGCGAGCGCGGCGAGCGCGGCGGCCGGGTCGGCGATGTGGATGCCGAGGTCCGCGGCACCCGACTCGAGCTCCTCCCCCAGCACACGGCGCACGGTCGCCGCGATCTCCCCCGCCTCGGCGAGCGCCGCATCGAGGGCGACGCGGTCGAGCGCACCGGCGACGAAGCGGAACGAGCGAGGCTCTGCGGCGTTTCCGTATGAGTCGTATGCCACGAGGGTCGCCTCATAGACATGGCCGAGCGTCAGTTCGCGATCGATGGGTCCGGTCACGGAGTTACCTGCCCGCAGCCCGAGCGGGATCTGCAGCACGTCGGGACGGGGCATCTGGGTGTACTGCGCATTGATGCGGTCACGGGCGGTGAGGAAGTTCGCGGGCTCACCGGCAGTGACGTCGTTGAGCACCAGGGAGTAGCTCTTGACGTACTGGTCGTCCTGAGCCTGCGGCAGCCGCAACACCAGTCCGTCGTCGGTGCGTCGCACGGTCGGTTCGGCAGCATCCGCCCAGACCGGTGCGACGGCATTGCGATTGGCGGCGGTGTAGGTGAACGCGGCCTTGGTCGCGGCGCCGTCGGCGCCGCGGGCGATCACCCACGTGGGACCGGCGACGGTACCCGTCGACGCGAAGGGCGGGTTCTTCTGGAAGCCCCAGACACCGTTCTCGTCATAGGTGCGTCCCTCATCGGCCGCGTAGTTGATCCGGTCGATCTCGACGCGGTCGTCGTACACTTCGACAAGCACCGACTGCGCCGAAGCCAGTGTGGCGTTCTTGACCAGCCCGTTGCCGAAGGACTGATACACCGAATCGGTCTCGCCGTACGACATGGAACCGTCATTGACCGACGTGAAGGCATCCTGGTGGATCGAGCGCTCGTCGTTGATGTTGAGGTGCGAGTGGCCCGAGAAGTAGACGACCTGCGGAAAATCGGCGAGGTTGCTGCGAAGCCCCGAGTTCGACGACTGCGCGCCGTCCCACACGGTGGCCGGCAACGGCCGGTGGCCGAACACGAAGATCGGCGACCCCGCCGTCTCGGGATCGGCGGTCAACGCCGACAGACGTCCGTACAGCCAGGACGCCTGCGTGCTGTTCCACCGCTCGGTGTTGACGATGAAGGCGGGGAAGCCCGCGATCTCGGTCTGGTAGTACCCGCCGTTCTCGGTCTCCTGAGGAAACCAGTCGGCGGGGTACTCGGCTGCCATGCGCTGAACGTAGTCGTCATGGTTGCCGAAGCTCAGCAGCACCTGAGTGTCGTCCATGCCGGTACGGGCGAGATTCTGCTCGAGCATGGCGCGCGGGAAGCGGTGGTCGGCGGCGCTGTTGTAGTAGTTGTCGTTGATCTGATCTCCGTTGGAGATGATCGCGTCGGGCTCGGGGGCGATGCGGGCGAGCGCGTCGAAGTAGGTCTCCCACTTCGCCACGAGGTCGGGGCGGTCTGACGAGAGGTGGATGTCGCTCATGACGGCGAACTGCGCGAGGGGCTCCTCGTCAGACTTGATGAAGTACCCCTCCAGCAACGGGGCACTGCGCCCGTCATCGGTGTAGGCCACTGCTGTGAGCGTCGACGTCTCATCGATGTCCAGCGGTTCGGTGTAGAGCGGACTACGCGGAGTGGGCGTCGTACCGTCGAGCGTGTAGCGGATCTCGGCATCCGCCTCGGCGGTCAGCGTGACGGTCTGGGCGCCGATGTGACGGCCACCGTCGACGCTCGCACGCGGCGGTGCGGCCTCAGCGGTGGCCCCGCCGGCGGCGAAGGCGGCCGGTGCGGCGGCACCGGCGAAGAGGAGGGAGCCGCCGACGAGGGCGGCGACCATACGAGGGGCAGACATGGTGCTCCGTTCAGAAGGGGAGGTGAGCGAACGTCTCGACTCTCGTGCGCGGATCAGAACGACTTGTATACCTTTCTTGAACTCCTCGGGAACACCTCTAAATACTGCTTCATCGACACGAACACACGACGGTGAACGGGAGGGGCGGCACCGAGAGATTATGATCGGTCGGCGAGGAGGTACCGTGTCAGAAACCCGTACCGGTGCGATCCGCGTCGCCGTCTCGACCGTGATCTTCACGCTCCGCAGCGCGCCGGGTGGCGATCGATTGATGCTCCCCCTTGTCCGGCGAACGCGAGAGCCCCACCTCGGCCAGTGGGCGTTGCCGGGTGGCTGGCTCGACCCGACCGAGAACCTCGACAGCGCGGCATCCCGCACCCTCGCGCAGACCACCGCGCTCAAGCCGAGCTACCTCGAGCAGCTGTACACCTTCGGCGACGTCGACCGCTCGCCCGACCGCGCGATCGCGATCGTCTACTGGGCACTGCTGCGTTCCGACCTTGTCGACGCGCAGCGCGCAGCCGCCGGCGCCCCCGAGAACGTCGAATGGTTCGATGTCGACGCCATCCCCACTCTCGCCTTCGACCACAACCGCATCGCCGACTACGCCCTCTGGCGACTGCGCAACAAGGTGGGGTACAGCCGCATCGCCGCAGGCCTCCTGCCGGACGAGTTCACCCTCACCGAGCTGCGTGAGGTGTATGAGGCCGTGCTCGGGCAGCGCCTCGACCCATCGAACTTCCGACGGCTGCTCGAAGGCTCCGACGAGCTGGTGCCGACCGAGTCGTTCCGCACCGGCAAGCACCGGCCCGCCCGGTTGTACCGCTACGTCGCGACGGCCTGAACCAGCCGTTCACGCCCGTCTGCGGGCATCCGCACCCATCCCCCGGCGCGGTCATCAGCCCTGCCTCGGATTGCACTTAGTGTCACTTCGACATAATCTAAACGCGACACACTAAGTGTCGAAGTGACCAGAAGGCGGCGCCGCGATGCCCACTACGACCGATCCGTCCGTCGACCACGCCATTCAGGCGATCGTCTCCGGCGCCTCGACGGATGCCACCTGCACCACCGACCTGGCCGCAGGGCCGTGGGATTTCGATGTGCGGCCCGGGTACGGTCCCGGCTCTTCCATGGGCGACGTCATCCCCACCGGCGCACCACGCCAGGGTGAGCTGCCCGCCGAGTACCGCGAAGCCGACGAACAGCAGCTCGAAGACCGCATCCGCGCAGCGAAGGCGACGCTCGGCGACCGCGTCGTCGTACTCGGCCACTTCTATCAGCGCGAGGAGGTCGTGCGCCACGCCGACTACGTGGGCGACTCGTTCCAGCTCGCCAACGCCGCGCTCGAACACCCTGACGCCGAGGCGATCGTGTTCTGCGGCGTGCACTTCATGGCCGAGACCGCAGACCTGCTCTCGGGCCCCGACCAGTCGGTGATCCTGCCCAACCTGGCAGCGGGATGCTCCATGGCCGACATGGCAGACATCGACCAGGTCGAGGACTGCTGGGAGCAGCTGGCCGACGTTCTGGGTCCGCTCGACAAGCCCGACGACGAAGGCCGCGTGCCGGTGATTCCGGTGACGTACATGAACTCCTCCGCCGCGATCAAGGGCTTCGTCGGACGCCACGGCGGCATCGTGTGCACATCGTCCAATGCAGCCACCGTGCTGGAGTGGGCCTTCGAGCGGGGTCGCCGTGTGCTGTTCTTCCCCGACCAGCACCTCGGCCGCAACACCGCGAAGGCGATGGGCGTCGCCCTGGACCGCATGCCGATGTGGAACCCGCGCCGCCCGCTCGGCGGATCGTCCGCGCAGGAGCTCATCGACTCGCAGGTCATCCTGTGGCACGGCTTCTGCTCAGTGCACCGGCGGTTCACCGTCGACCAGATCGACACCGCCCGCGCCGAGCACCCCGGCGTGCGCGTCATCGTGCACCCCGAGTGCCCCATGGAGGTCGTCGACGCCGCCGACGAGGCCGGATCCACCGACTACATCCGACGCGCCATCGCCGGCGCGACGGAGCCGACGACGTTCGCGATCGGCACCGAGATCAACCTCGTGAAGCGGCTGGCCGCCCAGCACCCACAGCACGAGATCTTCTGCCTCGACCCCGTCGTGTGCCCGTGCTCGACGATGTACCGCATCCACCCGGGCTACCTCGCCTGGGTGCTCGAAGAACTCGTGGCGGGCCGCGTGCAGAACCGCATCCGGGTGGCCGATGACGTGGCAGCGCCCGCACGGGTCGCGCTGGAGCGCATGCTGGCCGCCAAGCCCCGATGAGCCGAGACGCGGTGGCCAGGCGCAGTGTGATCGTCGTGGGGTCCGGCATCGCCGGGCTCACCGCGGCGCTGCGCGCTCAGGCTCGGGGTCAGCGCGTCGATCTCATCGTCAAGGGCGGGTTGCAGGACGGCTGCACCCCGTTGGCGCAGGGCGGCATCGCCGGATGCTACGGCCCGTCTGACTCCCCCGCACTGCACGCCCTCGACACGCTGCAGGCAGGAGACGGTCTGGGCGACCCGCAGGCGATCGCCGCACTCGTCGACGGAGCGCAGGCGGCACTCGGCCGGCTGCTATCGGCCGGCGTAGCGTTCGACCGCACAGCGCAGGGCGAGATCGCCCGCGGCCTGGAGGCGGCGCACAGCCGACCGCGCATCGCGCACGCGGGCGGCGACGCCACCGGCGCGGCGATCTCCCGGGCACTGGTCACGCAGGTGCGCGCCTCGGGGGTCAGCATCCACGAGCAGGCGTTCGCGGCCGACCTTCTGGTCGTCGGCGGCCGCGTCCGCGGCATCCGCCTCCTCGACGGCACGACCCTCGAGGCGGATGCCGTCGTGCTGGCGACCGGCGGCGCCGGGCAGCTGTTCGCGCACACGACCAACCCGTCGGGCAGCACGGGCGACGGCATCGCCATGGCGTTGCGGGCCGGGGCGGCCGTCGCCGACCTGGAGTTCGTGCAATTCCATCCCACCGTGCTGGCCCTCGGCTCGCCGTTCCTCGTCTCCGAAGCGGTGCGCGGGGCGGGCGCCGTGCTGGTGGATGCCCACGGCCACCGGTTCCTGATCGATCAGCATCCGGATGCCGAACTTGCGCCGCGGGACGTCGTCGCGCGCGCCGTCGCCCGGCAGGCGGCCGCGCAGAATGCTCCCGTGCGACTGGACGCGACAATGCTCGGCGCGACGGCCCTCGCCCGCCGTTTCCCCACCATCGACGCAGAACTGCGCGCACGAGGACTGGACTGGGCACGCGATCCGGTGCCCGTGACGCCGGCCGCGCACTACCTGATGGGCGGTATCGCGACCGATCTCGACGGGCGCACCACGCTGCCCGGGCTGTGGGCCGTCGGCGAGACCGCGCGCTCCGGAGTGCACGGCGCCAACCGCCTCGCCTCGAACTCACTGCTCGAAGGCGCGGTGTTCGGCGCCCGGGCGGCGGATGCGCTGGCCGACGAGGCGGCCACTCCCCCGCTCCGGTCGCAGTTTCTCCCGCAACCGGCACCTACCTCCACACTCCCGTCGCAATTTCTCCCGCAACCGCCCGCGCGAAGCGGAAGAAACTGCGACCGGAATCGCACCGACTTCTCCCGCAATGCCCTGCAGCAGCTCATCTGGGACAGCCTCGGCCTGCTGCGCGATGCCGACGGGATGTCGGATGCCCGCGCGCGCCTGTCCGCCTGGAATGCCCCGGCCGGCAGCGACGCCACCGCCCAGGAGGATGCCAATCTGCTGACGGTCGCCCGGGCCGTGGCATCCGCCGCCCTCGCGCGCACGCAGTCGCGCGGCGCGCACCATCTCTCGTCGTCCCCGCACTCGTCCGCCCTGATCGGAGCAGCATGATCACCCCCGCCGTACTCGAACGCACGGTGCGCGCCGCGCTGGAAGAGGACGCCCCCTGGGGCGATATCACCAGCACCGCCCTGCTACCGGATGAGGCCGCGGCCACAGCAGACCTCATCGCGCGTGAGGACGGCGTCTTCAGCGGTGGTGACGTGTTCTCCGCCGCCTTCCGCCTCACCGATTCCGCGGTGCAGGTCGACGGCCTGGTCTCCGACGGTGCGCGCTTCGTGGCGGGCGATGTGCTCGCCACGGTCACGGGACCCGCCCGCAGTGTGCTGACCGCCGAGCGCGTCGCGTTGAACTTCACCCAGCGCATGTGCGGCATCGCCACACTCACCGCGCGCTACGTGGATGCTGTCGCCGGCACCGGTGTGCGCATCGCCGATACCCGAAAGACGACGCCGGGTCTGCGCGAGTTCGAGCGGCACGCGGTGCTCTCGGGCGGTGGCAGCAACCATCGGCGCTCGCTGTCGGACGCCGTGATGGCGAAGGACAACCATCTGGCGGTGCTGCAGGCGAGTGGCCAGGATCTCGCGTCGGCCTTGCGGGCCGGGCTCGCACGTCTTCCGCACACGACGCACGTCGTGATCGAGGTCGATCGACTCGACCAGATCGCCGCAGTGCTCGAAGGCGGAGCCGACACCGTACTGCTCGACAACTTCTCCCTCGACGACCTGCGCGCAGGCGTGCAGATGCTGTCGGGGCGAGCCGTGGCCGAGGCCTCCGGTGGTGTCACCCTCGACACGGTGCGCAGCATCGCCGAGACCGGCGTGCAGGTGATCTCGGTGGGTGCCCTCACTCATTCGGCACGCGCCCTCGACCTCGGGCTCGACCTGCGGATCGACTGACGTGCTCTACCTGGATCACGCCGCGACGTCTCCGGTGCGGCCGGAGGTGCTCGAGGCGATGCGCCCGTACCTCACCGGTGTATTCGGCAACCCCTCCAGTCATCACACCGTCGGCGAAGCCGCGGCCGAGGCGTTGGAGTGGGCACGCTCGCGCGTCGCGGTGGCGATGGGGATGCGCACCGGCGATGTCGTCTTCACCGCGGGCGGCACCGAATCGAATAATCTGGCCGTCAAGGGCATCGTGCTCGGCGCGATGTCGGCTGCGCAGCACCGCCGCCCGCATGTGATCACGACGCCGATCGAGCACGAGTCGATTCTGGAGTCGGCGCACTACCTGCAGCGTTTTCACGACGCTCGGGTGACACTGCTGCCGGTCGACGCCGCTGGCACCGCCTCGCCTGCCGACCTCACTGCGGCCCTCGCCGACGGCGCCACGCTGGTCAGCTTCGGGCACGCGAACAACGAGATCGGCACGGTGCAAGATACTGCGGCCCTGATCGCCACCGCGCGTGAGCTCGCAGTGCCGGTGCACGTCGATGCGGTGCAGTCGGCGGGGTGGCTCGATCTGTCGGGGCTCGGTGCCGATGCGGTGTCGATCGCCGGGCACAAACTGGGCACGCCCAAAGGAATCGGTGCGCTGGGGGTGCGCGGCAGGGTGCCGTTGGAGCCCCTGCTGCACGGCGGTGGGCAGGAACGCGGGCGGCGCAGCGGCACCGAGAACGTCGCGGGCGCCGTCGGGCTGGCCACCGCGCTCGACCTGATCGAATCCGAACGAGAGCAGGCGGTCGCCGCCGTCACCGCGCAGACCGCGGAGTTCATCGCCGCAGTGCTGCACTCCGTTCCGCAGGCGGAGCTCACCGGGTCGCCCGACGAGCGGCTTCCGAATCTTGCCAGCTTCACCTTCGCGGGCACGAGCGGCGAGGCCGTGCTGCTCGAGCTCGAACGCCGCGGTGTGGTGTCGTCCAGCGGCTCGGCGTGCGCGGCCGGCAGTGACGACCCCTCCCCTGTGCTGCTGGCCCTGGGCATCCCCGCTGCCACTGCACAGACCTCGGTGCGGTTCACGTTCGGCCGCGCACCACTGCCCCCAGGCTCCGCGGCGCACCTGGCGGCATTGACCGCGGCGGCCGTGGACGCGGTGCGCTGATTCCGGCGGCCGTGGCCGCGGTGCGCTGAGTCCCGCGTTCGCAACTCCGGAGAAACCTGAGCCCGCAGAGAATCCACCCGCGGGAACCAGGGCCAGTGCCGCGCAGACGGGCTGTTTTCTCCGGAGTTGTGAACGACCGCGACGGGTGCATCCGCGTCGTAAGCTCGTCACCGTGCCCGGTTCTTCGCCTTTAGTGACCATGATCGTGCCCGGGCGCGACGTCGCGGGCTTCGCCCCGGCCGCGATCGCCTCGCTTCAAGCGCAGAGCGAGCCGCGCTGGCACGCCCTGCTGATCGACGACGGTTCGCTTGATGGCACCGGTGCCGTCTTCGACGCGGCGGCCGCTGCGGATGCCCGCTTCGAGGTGCTGCGTCATGCCGAGCCGCTCGGATTGGGCGCCGCCCGCAACGCCGGCCTGTCGCGGGTCGACACCGAGTTCGTGGGTTTCCTGGATGCCGACGATGAGCTCACGCCCGACGCCCTCACGACCTGGACCGCCACTCTCGCCGAATCGGGCAGCGACTTCGTCGCCGCTGCCTATGTGCGCTCACGTCTCGTCGACGGCGTCTATCGCCCCGGCCGCGTGCAGCCGTGGGTATCGGATGCCACCGATCCCCGCCGACTCGGTGTGACGCTCGCCGAGCATCCCACGGCTGCGGCGAACATCGTCGCCTGGTCGAAGTTGAGCCGCACGGCGCTGTGGAACGATCTGCGGTTTCCTGAGAACGTCGCGTACGAGGACCAGGTCGTCGCGCAGCGGATGTACACGCAGGCGCGCGCATTCGATGTGATCCCCGATGTCGTCGTGCACTGGCGGGTGCGCGCCGATGGCACCTCGATCACGCAGGGCAAGGGGCATCTGCCGGTGCTGCGCGACTACCTCGCCGCAATGCACGGCGGCCTGGATGTGCTGCGACGCGCACGCCACTCCGAGGCGATCAGACAGCGCATCGCTTTGATTCGCGCTATGGACCTCCCTCCGCTGCGGCATCTGGCTGCACAGCACCCCGACCCAGCGTACTCCGCGACGTTGCAGGTGTTCGAGGCGGCTCTCGAATCGATGCCCGAGCATGCCGATGCGCATCCCGACCCACGCCTCGTTGACGCACTGGCATGGTGACCGCGCGGCTTCTGCCAGGCTGAGCGCATGAACCTCGACGCACTGTTCTCGCTGCAGGGTCTGACTGCGGTCGTCACCGGCGGCTCCTCGGGAATCGGCCGCGGCATCGCTCGTGCGCTGGCCGGCGCCGGGGCATCCACGGTGATCCTCGCCCGCGGAGCGGATCGCATCGGCGCTGTCGTCGCCGAGCTAGAGGCCGCCGGCGGGCGTGCCGCCGGCGTCGTCGCCGATCTGAGCACGCGGGAGGGCATCGCCGAGGCGGGCGACGCGGCAACCGCTCCCTTCGGAGACCCCGACATCCTCGTGAACTCCGCAGGAATCAATCTGCGTCCGCCGTTCGACGAGATCGACATGGACGTGTGGGACGCGACCATGACGGTCAATCTCGAAGCGCCTTTCCTGCTCAGCCAGCGTTTCGCACCGCACATGCGCGAACGCGGTTTCGGGCGGTTGATCCACGTCAGCTCGCAGCAGGCGCATCGCGCCTTCGTCACCAGCGGCGTGTACGGCGTCTCCAAGGGTGGGCTCGAGTCACTCGCCCGCTCCCAGGCGGAAGCCTGGTCTTCACAGGGCGTCACGGCGAACACACTCGTGCCGGGATTCGTGCTGACCCCGCTGAACGCCCGATTGCAGCAGGACGCCGACAAGGTGCAGCAACTCGCCGAACGCACCATGGTCGGTCGCAACGGGATGCCCGACGACTTCGCCGGCATCTCGGTGTTCCTCGCCGGACGCTCGTCCGGCTACATCACCGGACAGTCGCTGTTCGTCGACGGCGGGCTCTCCGCGCACTGAGCGATCAGTTCGGCGCGCGTCAGTTCTCGCGGTTGTCGATCACGCGTGATGCCGCCAGTTGCTGTGCCGCGAGCGTGGCGTACAGACCGCCGGCCGCGAGCAACTCGGCGTGCGTTCCCGACTCGACGATGCGGCCCGCATCGATCACGTGGATCATGTCGGCGCCGATGACCGTCGACAGGCGGTGCGCGATCGTCAGCGTTGTGCGGCCTTCGGATGCCGCATCCAGAGCGTCTTGCACAACCCGCTCCGACACGGTGTCGAGCGCCGAGGTCGCCTCATCGAGCAGCAACACGGGCGGATCCTTCAGCAGCACCCGGGCAATCGCGATGCGCTGCTTCTCGCCGCCCGATAGGCGGTAGCCCCGCTCGCCGACGATCGTGTCGTAGCCGTCGTCGAAACCGTCGATGACGTGGTGGATGTTGGCCGCGCGGCACGCGCGCTCGATCTGCTCATCCGTGGCATCCGGCTTCGCGTACCGCAGGTTCTCTCGGATGCTGGCGTGGAACAGGTACGTCTCCTGCGAGACGATCCCGACGTGGTCGATGACCGATTCCTGCGTCAGGTCGCGTACATCGGCGCCGGCGAACCGTACCTCGCCTTCCGAGGCCTCGTACAAACGCGGCGCGAGGTAGAGAATCGTGGTCTTGCCCGCTCCGGAGGGGCCGACGAACGCGACGTGCTCCCCCGGTTCGGCTGTGAACGAGACGCCGTCCAGTGTCGGCCGGGCATCGGCCGCACCATCCGGATACCGGAAGACGACGTCGTCGAACTCGATGCGACCGCGGGGCCCTGGCGCGTCGGCGAGGTCGATCGCCGTTGGCGCATCACGGATCTGCGGCACCATGTCGAGGTACTCGAAGATGCGCGCGAACAGCGCCGCCGAGGTCTGCAGGTCGAGCGCGACGCGCATCAGCCCCATCAGCGGCATGAGCAGCCGCGCCTGCACCGTGGTGAACGCGACGATCGCACCCGCCGTGATGTCGGGGGCGCCGCCGGTCAGGAAGAACCCCGCGACGAGGTAGATGATGGCGGGAACACTCGACATCAACACCTGCACGACGGCGAAGAACCCCTGACCGCTCATCGCGCGCCTGACCTGCAGACGCACCTGGTTGCGGTTCTCCTCCTGATAGCGCACCGACTCGGTGCGCTGCCGGTTGAACGACTTCGACAGCAGGATGCCCGAGACGCTCAGCGTCTCCTGCGTGATACTCGTCAGCTCGGACAGCGACTCCTGTGTCTCGTTCGCGATACGCGCCCGCACCTGCCCGACCCGCCGCTGCACGAGCACCAGGAAGGGCATCATGACCACGGCGATGATCGTCAGACGCCAGTCGATGACGATCATCGCCACGAGCGACGCGATCACCGTGACGGTGTTGCCGAGAATGCTGGTGACCGTGTTGGTGAGCACGCCCGAGACGCCGCCGACGTCATTCTGCAGGCGCGATTGGATCACACCCGTCTTGGTGCGGGTGAAGAAGCCGAGTTCCATTGCCTGCAGGTGTTCGAACAGCCGCACCCGCAGATCACCGGTGACGTGATTGCCGACTGTCGATGTGAGCCACGTCTGCACGACGCCAAGCGCGGCGGAGAGCAGGAACAGCCCGATCATCACGCTGACCAGCACGACCAGCAACGACATCACCGGGCCATCGCCGCCCGCCGGGAACAGCGCATCGTCGAACACGCGCTGCACCAGCAGCGGCGGGATCACCGCCAGGCCCGCTCCGACGATCACCAGGGCTGCGGTGATCAGCAGCCGTCCCCGGTACGGGGCGAACAGCGCGACGACACGGCGGCCGAGGCCGTCGATCTTCGGCGCGCTGGCGTTCTGACGCCGCTGCGCTTCGATGTCGACTCCGCGGAATGGGCCGCCGCGGCCGCCAACCATGCTCATGTCCACAGAGTAGTGCGCCGAACTGGGCGCAGAAAAAAGGGAATGCGCGCCGGAAACGACGGGTTACGATATACGGCTGGCCTTCGGCATCCACCTCACGAGGACTCGCGGTCAGCCATCCGCACACGACCACTGAGGAGACCCATGTCTGCCGTAGAGACCGGCCCATCCCCCACGGTGCGCGCCGACATCCCGCGCAAGGACATGGCAGTTATCTGGGTGCTGCTGATCGCCGCGTTCGTCGCGATCCTCAACGAGACGACGATGGGCATGGCGATCCCGCACCTCATCACCGATCTGCAGATCACGCCGATCGCGGCACAGTGGGTGACCAGCGCGTTCATGCTGACGATGGCTGTGGTCATTCCGACGACGGGCTTCCTGTTGCGCCGGTTCACGACGAGGCAGATGTTCCTTGCAGCCCTCACGCTGTTCTCGGCGGGTACGTTGCTGGCGATCTTCGCCATGGGATTCCCCATGCTGCTCGGCGCGCGCATCGTGCAGGCGTCGGGTACGGCGATCATGATGCCGTTGCTGATGACGACGGTCATGAACCTCGTCCCACCGGCTTCGCGCGGCCGCATCATGGGACGCGTCAGCGTCGTGATCTCGCTGGCGCCGGCGCTCGGGCCCACCATGTCGGGCTTCCTGCTCGATCACTTCGGATGGCGCGCGATCTTCGTCGTCGTGCTGCCCATCGCCCTGATCGCGATGTTCATCGGATGGCGCTGGCTGACCGACGTCGGCGAGACCACACATGCACCGATCGATGTGCTCTCGATCGTCCTGTCGGCCTTCGGGTTCGGCGGCCTGGTGTACGGACTCACGCAGATCGGCGGTCTCGCCTCGGGCGCGAACCCCGTGCCGATGGTGCTGTCGCTCGTGATCGGCGTGGTCGGTCTGGGTCTGTTCCTCTGGCGCCAGGTCGTGCTACAGCGCAAGGACGATGCGCTGCTGGATCTGCGCATCTTCCTGTCGAAGGACTTCTCGCTCGCCATGGTGCAGATGTTCCTGCTCTCGATGGCCTTCTTCGGCAGCATCACGATCATCCCGCTGTTCCTGCAGGACGGCCTACAGCTGGATGCCACCAGCGCCGGCCTGGTCGTACTGCCCGGTGCACTGGCGATGGGTCTGCTCGGCCCCGTGATCGGCCGCATCTACGACAGCCGCGGCACGCGCGTGCTGCTCATCCCCGGTGCGTTCCTCGCCTCGGCGATGCTGTGGATGTTCTCGACGCTCGACACCAACAGCTCTGTGTGGCTCGTGCTGGTCGCGCAGACGCTGCTATCGATCGGACTGGCGCTGTCGTTCACTCCGCTGTTCACGGCGGCACTGGGCTCGTT
The DNA here is from genome assembly GCF_028747645.1 of Microbacterium esteraromaticum. Classification (NCBI taxonomy): domain Bacteria; kingdom Bacillati; phylum Actinomycetota; class Actinomycetes; order Micrococcales; family Microbacteriaceae; genus Microbacterium; species Microbacterium esteraromaticum. Next base: position 1,015,872 of record NZ_CP118100.1, on the reverse strand, counting down.
GAAGCCGAAGTTCTACTCGTACGGTAGCGCCGTCATCGGTACCGTCCAGCAGGTCTCTGGAGCCGCGGGTATCGCGGTCATGATGACCGTGTTCACCGCGATCGTCGCGGCAGGCGGTGGCACCGAAGTGCCCGCCGCGGTCGCAGCGGGCACGCGTGCAGCGATATTGATCGGGGCGATCATCGCAACGGTGACCATCGTCGGCGCGTTCCTGATCCGCAAGCCGGTCGATGACACCGACGAAGCCCCGGCTCACGCCGGTCACTGATACCCGCTCGTCGTGAACGGCGTCCCGCGCTCGGCGCGGGACGCCGTTTGCGTGAGTGCGGGTCAGTCGGCCTTCTCTGCGCCAGCGGATGCCGGTGATGCACCGGGTACGGCGCACACGCCGTCGACGCACGCGCCCATCGCGGTGTCCTCACCCAGCAGCTGCAATCCGGGGAGTGCCGCGAAGCCCTCGCCACCGTCGACTCTCTGCGCATCAGTCATGCCTCGATGCTACGCCTCACCGCGTGACCGGGCATCGCCGGTCGCGCTTTCGCCGGCATCCGATGCGGTGTACCGTGCGGTGGCATGAGCAGTATGCCCGCCGGCGATGGCGCCGCTGGCCGTTCCGATGGCCGCGGTGAGAGCTCCGATGAGCGCGCGGACCGCAACTGGGAAGAGATGATGCAGGAGCTGCGGGTCATGCAGACGGGCACGCAGATCCTCACCGGCTTCCTGCTGGCGGTCGCATTCCAGCCGCTGTTCCAGGAGCTGACCGAGAGCCAACGAGTGCTGTACATCCTGCTGGTGCTGCTGGCGGCGACCGCGACGATCCTTGCGCTGGCTCCGGTGGGCATGCACCGGGTGCTCTTCGGCAGGCGGCGCAAGACCGAGCTCGTACGCGCGGCCAACCGCATCGTCAAAGCGAACCTCGTGGTGATCGCCGCGGTGACGGTGGGGGTGACGATGCTGATCATCGATGTCACGTTCACGCGCACGTTCGCACTGATCGCCGGGGGTGCCGGCATCCTCGCGATCGTCTGCCTGTGGGTGTTGTGGCCTCTGTTCCTGCGTCGACGTCGGTGAACAGCATCCGCATTATCCAGGTCCTGCGCGCCCGAGGTGGGAAACCCCTCAGAGTCGGGCGCTGAGCTTGAACCCGTGCGGCAGGTGCGGAATCGTGGCCGGGACATCGCGCTGGACGGCGTGGTGTCCGCAACCGGAAGGAGAGCGCGATGCTCACCCTGACCGAGAACGCCAACACGATCGCGGCGACCATCGTCGCCCAGCAGAGCACCGGCCCGGATGCCGGCCTGCGCATCCATTCCTCGGGCACCGAGGCTGAGCCGCGCTTCGCGGTCACGGTCGCCCCCAGTCCCGAGCCCGGCGACGCCGTGGTCGGTGACGAGACCACCCGTGTCTTCCTCGAAGAGACGGCCGCAGAGGCACTCGGCGACAAGGTGCTGGACGCCGCCGTCGACGAGCAGGGCGCAGTGTCCTTCACCCTGCTGCCGCAGCCGGCCTGATTCCGCGCCGCACGAGAGCCGTCGTCCCCACCTGGGGCGGCGGCTCTCGTCGTCTCCCCTCCACGCACACGCGGTGCATGCCTTTGCATGCATGCGGCGTCACTTAACCTGGAAGGATGCTTCGAGGCCTCATCGCGCGGGTGTACTGGACGTTCTCGCGCTGGACGTTGAGCACGCAGCCCGCGCCCGCTCGTCCCACGGTGCTGATCGGCGCCCCGCACACCTCGAACTGGGACTTCGTGCTCATGCTCGCCATCGCCTGGCGGTTGGGTATCGACGTGCGCTGGCTGGGAAAGAAGAGCCTGTTCCGCGGCTGGCGCGGCCCTGTGATGCGGGCGCTCGGCGGCATCGCCGTCGACCGCGACGACCCGAGCCGCATCGTCGGCGAGGTGGTCGCGCAGGCGCACGCCGGCGAGGTGTTCGGCCTGGTGGTCACTCCCGACGGTACGCGCAGCGGGCACACCCACTGGAAGTCGGGTTTCTACCGGATCGCCCGCGAGACCGGGATGCCCGTGACCCTGGGCTACGTCGACCGCACGACGATGACCACCGGACTGGGCCCGACGATCGATCTCACCGGAGATGTCGCGGGCGACATGGACCGCATCCGCGCGTTCTACGCCGACAAGTCGGGGCTGCGCCCGGAGCACCGGGTCGAGCCCCGACTCCGCGACGAACCGCGCGGGAGCTGAGCTCTCAGCAGGTCAGTCCCAGTCGAGGTACTCTTCGATGACGACCGCCGTCTCGATGGGGTGGGTCGCCGGGAAGTAGTGGTCGGCGCCGGGAATCGTCGTGACGCTCGCCCGCTCGGGGGCCGTGGCGCGCAGCGCCTCGGCATTGGCGGCCGGGGTGACGTCGTCCTGCTCGGCCTGGATGATGAGCACGGGGATGCCGGATGCCAGCGCGATCGGCTCATCCTCGACGCCGAGCATGAGCAGGCCGTTGACCCGGTCGGTGTGGTCGGCTGCGAAGACACGGGCGATCGTGCTGCCGTGTCCATGACCGCCGATCCACGTGTCGTCGATGCCGAGGTGGTCGAGCACGGCGAGGGCATCCGCCGCACGCTCCTGCACGGTCACGCCTTCTGCCTGGGCACGGGACCCCACGCGCACGACGCGGAAGCCGGCCTCTTCGGCGAGGTAGTGCGAGATCACGCCGAGACCGTCGGCTTCGAGCTCACGGTTGGTGACCAGCACCAGGGTGACGGGCCCCTCACCCTCGTCGATGAACGGCACGGCGCGGCCGTCGGGCTCGAAGGTGGTCTTCTGTGTCACAGTGGTGCTCTTTCTGTGGAACCGGATCTCGACGCGTGCAGCGCCCCCATCACCGTATGCAACGACAGCACTCGCCGACAAGTTCGGCAGAATCTGTATGCCCGGTCAGGCAGGTGAGAGCACCTGCGCGAGCATCACGAGGATGCCCGAGGGACCACGCAGGTAGGTGAGCCGGTACATGTCTTGGTAGTTGGCGACGCCGCGAAGCGGGTGGCATCCGTGGCGCGCAGCGATCTTCAGTGCCTCGTCGAGGTCATCGACCGAGAACGCGACGCGGTGCATGCCGATGTCGTTCGGATTCGTCGGCATGTTCTCGATCGCTTCCGGGTGGATGTACTCGATGAGTTCGAGCTGCCCCTGCCCGTCCGGCGTCTGCAGCATCGCGATCCGTGCGTGGTTGCCGTCCAGACCGGTGACGACCTCAGACCACTCCCCGCTGACGGTGTCTCGACCGACGACGTGCAGACCCAAGTCGGTGAAGAAGGCGATCGTGGCCTCGATGTCGCGCACGGTGATTCCGACGTTCTCCAGCGTGATGCCCATGCGGGCCAGCGTAGCGGCGGAGCGGTGCTCAGGCCATGGTCAGCCGCAGAGCGGCTCGAGCGAGGACTTCACCTGCTCGATCGCCCGAATCGCCTCTGGTGCGTTCGGGTCGGCCACATCGGCGAGGCGGTCGGCGTTGGTTCGGATGACGTCGCCGATCTGGCCGCCGATGTCATCAGCGACACCTTCGAGCGTGATGACGAGACCGTCGCGCGCTGCCGCAAGGTCTTCCGCAGTCGCATCGCCCTGCGCGAGTATTCCCTCGTACTGTGCGTACATGTCATCGACCGACTGGCAGACCTGCTCGACATCGACGCCCAGGGCTTCGCCGGTGAGCTGCGCGATCGACGAGCACCCGGTGAGTGCGCCGATCGCGAGCACTCCGACAGCAAGGACGGGGACCCGGGCGATTCGACGCATGCATCAAGGGTAGTCGGCGCGGGATGCGCTCAGCCTGAGCGACCGACCCCAGCAGACATTGGAAGAGCATAGGGTTAAGAGCATGCTCCCTCATGAGCCGCGCATGATGTGCCGCTCTTTCACCCCCACCGCGCAGGGCCGGTCAGTACTCGACCGCACCCGGCGGATTGCGACGGTTCAATAACCCGACTCACGGCCAACGCCGACGACCGTTGCAGGCTCGCGCACGACGCGCGTCGACGTTGGTTGCGCCCCCATACCCGCGCGCGAGCAAAGAAAGAAAGACAGGAACAATGGACGAATTCCTCGGTGGAAGCGAAACAGGTCTAGTCATCGACTGGACGCAGATGCCCACCTACAACACCATCATGTCGCTCGCCGCAGGTGCCGGCCTGCTGCTGCTCGTGCTGCTCGGGCGGACGCTGCACCGCGACAAGCAGTTCAAGGCCGAAGGCTGGGCGCTCAGCGCCGGCGTGCTCGGTGGAATCCTCACCCTCACCGGCGCTCACATGACGTTGACCTGGCCGTTCGCGAAGTACTTCCCCTTCGACAACATCGTCTTCGGTGAGACCAGCCTGGGCCTCGGTGTGCTGCTGCTCGCCGCGGCGCTGTACCTGTGGAAGCGCGGCGACCAGATCGTCGCCGCCGAAGACCGCCCCGCTGAGGTCGCAGCTGTTGCCAAGCCCCTCGGCATCTTCATCTTCGGTCTCGGTCTCGCCCTGTTCGGCATTGCCGCAGCGGGTGTGTACTTCCAGCTGTTCGCCGCCCCCGCGGATGAGCCCATCTCTGGCATGTTCGCGGAGTGGCCGATCGTTGAGGCGATCTTCATGTCGGGCCTGTTCGCCCTCGTCGGCGTCGGCGCCGTGCTCTTCCCGTTCGCGCTGAACTCGTTCACCGCTACCAAGCCGCTGACCAAGATCGCGAAGTGGATGGGCGGAGTCTGGGCCGTCTCCGGCGCCGCGTTCCTGCTCTTCGGTGCGATGAACTTCTACACCCACATCGGCCTGATCGTGAACACGATGCAGTAACACCCCGGCTGCACTACTGCTCGGCCTGCCGTTCTCCGGGATGGCAGGCCGAGTGGTTGTGTTGACCTTGCCGCAACGGCAACCTTTAGCGTCGGTGGCATGACCATCACCGTGATCGACAGTGCGCCGATGATGCGCCCGGCGCTGACTGCAGCATTCGACCTTCGAGCCGACCTCGTACGCGAGATGTGGGCGCCGATGGCGGGTATGTACCATTTCGTCCCCGGCGGCGTCGACCTCGCCACCGTCCACCGGCAAGGCTTCGGTTTTGATTGGGACTCCCCCACCGAGGCCGCGCAGGACGGGCTCGCTCGACTCGTCGAAGCGGATGCCTGGAATCGCATCCGCACCGCACTCGATACCGGCGCGGCGGCGCTGAAAACAGCGAACCCCGCTCACGAGGTGCCCGACCTGACGGTGCTGCTCGTGCTGGGTGACCACACACATGAGCACTTCATGAACGAGGTGCAGGGCCTCTCGGCCTTCGGCGGCATCAGCGGCTACATCACTCTCACCCTCTGGCCGACGCCGGAGGTGATGGACCGCCTGGAGGCCATCGTCATCCACGAGCTGCACCACAACGTGCGCTACTCGCCCGGCGGAGTGATCTGGGACCCGCTGACCGTGACGGTGGGCGAGCAGGTGATCTCGGAGGGGCTCGCGGATCTGTTCGCCGCCGAGCTCTACGGCGAGCGCGGATTCACCCATTTCGTCAGCGATCGCGTGCGCGGCGATGATGACGTGCTGGCGAAGGTCGCGTCGGGCCTCAACGTGACCGGAATGCAGAACTTCGCCTCGTGGGTGCACGGGGATGCCACCGCACGGCTCTTCGGCGCGGAACCGGTCGGCCTGCCCACAGGGGCCGGCTATGCAGCGGGCGTACGCCTGGTGCGGGCGTACCTCGACGCGGCCGGAACGACGGCCGCCGCGAGCATCTTCACACCCGCCGCCGAGATCATCGATGTCGCCATGCGGCGTCTCGGTCTGCCGCACGCTCTGCGAGACTGACGAGCACAGCGCAAGGCAGGAGGCGGCCGGTGGAGTGGACGGTGAACGAGTTGGCGCAGCGCGCCGGCATCAGTGGTCGCACGTTGCGCCACTACCACCAGATCGATCTGCTCACCCCGGACCGCGTCGGCTCGAACGGATACCGCTACTACGGGCCGCATGCGGTCGCGCGCCTGCAGCGCATCCTGATGCTGAGGGAGACCGGGATGCCCCTGGCCGACATCGCGGCCACGCTGGCAGCATCCGCTGGGCCCGAGGCAGAAGTCGCCGCGCTCGAGTCGCACCTCGCGCAGCTCTCGCGGGAGCGGGAGAGTCTCGACCGGCGCATTCGCGCGGTCGAGCACACCGTGCACATGCGCCGAGAGGGCCGCGAGCCGCGCATGGATGTGATGCTCGAGGGGTTCAACGACCGCTACGAGCATGAGGTCGTCGAGCGGTGGGGACGCGATGCGTTCGAGGCGTCGAACCAGTGGTGGCATGAGAAGTCACTCCGTCAGCAACGCGAGTGGAAGGCACGCAGCGAGGCGCTGCTGGCCAGGTGGCGTGAGCTTCACGAAGCGGGGCTCGCCACCGACTCCCCCGCCGCGCAGGCGCACGCGGTCTCGCACGTGGACTGGCTGTCGGAGATCCCCGGAACGCCCACGCACGAGGGCGATGCCGCGAGGTCGGCCGAGATGATCCTCGACCTCGCGGATCAGTACGAGACGCACCCCGACTTCCATGCCGCGTTCGGTTCGGAAGCCGCGGCACGCTTCGCCGCGGATGCGCTGCGTCGGCACGTCGCGAACGCACTACGCTGATCGGATGCCAGCACAGCAGCGCCCCGTCGGTACCCACCTGACCCGCACGGAGCGCCAGCTCATGGAGCTGCTGTGCTCGGGCACGGATGCGCAATCAGCAATCGCCCGCGAGCAGCTGATGCAGGCGCAGTGGGGCGGGTACCCACACGCCGAGTGCGAGTGCTTTCTGCTGACCTTCGCAGGCAGGGCCGGCCTCGCGCCGATCGACCACGACGGCGGCCCGTTCGCCATGGTCGAGGTCTCAGCGCACGGCGAGACGCTCGGGTTCATCGAGCTCTGGGTCGTCGACGGCTACCTGCACTCCGTCGACTACATGCCGTTCGGCGATGACCACGTGCAGATTCCGACGCGCGAGACGCACGAGCTGACGTTCGCCGGGCGGGGGTAGGTTCACTCTGCGTATGCGCCAGGAGCGCGCACGTAGCGCCCGATGCCGTCAGCACGACCCACAAAGCGAAATGAGCGCCGCTCGACCATCGCAACCGACGCCACGTTTGCCGGGTCAATGTGCGCCTCCACATCAAGAGCACCAAAGAGCTCACGCACGACCAAGAGACCGGCGTCTAACATGACACCGGCAAGGCCTTGCCCCCACCTCGCAGGCGCGAGCCAGTACCCAATCTCAACGGTGTCCTCGCGTCGCGACGCAACGAAGAGACCCGCCCGCTCGCCCTCCGTCTCGGCAACATGCCAGCGCACAGCGCCCGGCTCTGAAGGTGGGAGCCCACGAAGCGCGAGGTCGATTCGCGAATCGATTTGCTCGGCAGACCAGGGAGATCCATCTCCCACGAACTTCATGACGCGCTCATCCGTCGCCAACGAGGCGAAGAACTCACGGTCACCGATCTCGAAAGCGCGCAAGGCGACTACGGGGCGATTGCGCGTGGCCGGTGGGCGAGAGATGGAGTCGGAGGAGCGCATGGCACGATGCTACCGATGTCCCCGACCTGCTAGAACCGACCGTGCAGGTGGAGAGACGCCGTCGGCTCAGCCTCCGTCATGAAGCCACGGATGTACGGCTATTCATCGCCGCCCAGCAGCGGCCACGGCTCGTATGACACATCGGCGAAGTCAGCGACCTCCGCCTGCAGACGCTTCGCGATGGCTGCGCCATCCTGTCGCCACCTCTCGCGCACCGCATCGTCCTTCCAACCGCCGAAGGGATCGAAGTTCGCGTCCCAATGGGCGTTCCATTCAGCCATGTCACGCGTCAGATCCTCCGACAACCAATACATGTCCGGTGTGGTGGTGTAGCCGACATCCCAGGTGGGCGTCGAGTTCTCCCCGAGCGGCCAATCGCGACCGTAGTCAGGGAACAGGCGAATCGCTCGCCGAGCTGGGGGAACACCATCCATGCGAGGGAGCCTACAAGCTGCGTTTCGTCACTTCGACTCGCTTCGCTCGCTCAGTACACCGCTCGCTCCGCTCGCTCAACGACCGGGGCACGTCACACGTTGAAGCGGAACTCCACCACGTCGCCGTCCTGCATGACGTAGTCCTTGCCCTCAAGACGGGCCTTGCCCTTGGCTCGGGCCTCGGCGACAGAGCCGGTCTCGACGAGGTCGTCGAACGAGATGACCTCGGCCTTGATGAAGCCCTTCTCGAAGTCGGTGTGGATCACGCCGGCGGCCTGCGGCGCCTTGGCACCCTGAGGGATCGTCCAGGCGCGCGACTCCTTCGGCCCGGCCGTCAGGTAGGTCTGCAGCCCCAGGGTCGCGAAGCCGATGCGTGCGAGCTGGTCGAGACCCGACTCGGTCTGCCCGGTGGCTTCGAGCAGCTCGGCAGCATCCTCGGGATCGAGGTCGATGAGCTCCGACTCGATCTTCGCGTCGAGGAAGACGGCCTTGGCTGGCGCGACGAGAGCTTCGAGCTCACCCTTCTTCGCGTCGTCGGTCAGCACCGACTCATCGACGTTGAAGACGTAGATGTACGGCTTGGCGGTGAGCAGGCCCAGCTCGCGCACGGGAGTCAGGTCAATGCCCGAGGTCGACAGCAGCTGACCGCGCTCAAGGGCGTCCTTCGCCGCGAGCGCCGCGTCGAGCACCGAGCCGTCGATCGTCTTGCGCTTGACCTCCTTCTCGAAACGAGGCAGCGCCTTCTCGATCGTCTGCAGGTCGGCGAGCATCAGCTCGGCGTTGATGGTCTCCAGGTCGTTCTGCGGGTTCACCGCACCGTCGACGTGCACCACGTCGTCGTCGACGAAGCCGCGTACGACCTGCGCGATGGCGTCGGCCTCGCGGATGTTCGCCAGGAACTGGTTGCCCAGTCCTTCTCCCTCGCTCGCTCCGCGCACGATGCCGGCGATGTCGACGAACGACACCGTCGCCGGCAGGATGCGCTCGCTACCGAAGATGCCGGCCAGCGTCTGCAGACGCGGGTCGGGCAGGTTGACCACACCGACGTTCGGCTCGATCGTCGCGAACGGGTAGTTCGCCGCGAGCACGTCGTTCTTGGTCAGCGCGTTGAAGAGGGTGGACTTGCCGACGTTGGGCAGACCGACGATTCCGATAGTAAGAGCCACGGGAGCCAAGTCTACCGGGGGCCGTTGCCGTCCATACCGCGGCCGAGCAGGAAGCCGCCTTCCGAGAACAGGACGGTTCACCAGAACAGGACGATTTCGTCAGAACGGTCCTGTTCTCGTCGAAGCGCCTGTTCTCGAACAGCGGATGCCCTCCGCACACCGGATGCCCGCATGCCGCCGTCACGACCGGATCGCCCGCCGCGGCGGCGCGCCTGATCGGATGCGACAGACTCCGCACCGAGACTTGTTGCGTGCCCCTGGATTTCACTGCGATCGACTTCGAGACCGCGAACTCCAGCCCTGCCTCGGCCTGCTCCGTGGGTCTGGTGCGTGTGCGCGGCGGAGCGGTCGTCGCCCAGACCGGCTGGCTGATCCGCCCCGCCGTCGGACATGACGAGTTCAATGAGTGGAACATCAAGATCCACGGCATCCACCCGCACGACGTCGCAGGCGCCGACACGTGGGCCCAGCAACTCGACCGCCTGTGCGGTTTCGCCGGTGACGACGTGCTCGTGGCACACAACGCCGGGTTCGACGTGAAGGTGCTGCGACGTTCTTCGGAAGTCGCGGGCTTCGACGCTCCCCCGTACCGCTCGCTGTGCTCGCTCGCCGTTGCACGCAAGACCTACGATCTCGACTCGTACCGCCTGCCGGTCGCGGCGGCCGCCGCCGGATTCGGCGACTTCGACCACCACGACGCACTCGCCGACGCGCGTGCGTGCGCGCAGATCGTCATCGACGCCGCCCGCCGTGCCGCAGTGCACGACGTGGATGCCCTCGGCTCGGCTCTCGGCGTGAAACTCACCCCCGCACCGCAGCCCGCCCAACGCGCAGTCGCCTGATCCGCCGCCATCGGCGAGAATGGTGCGATGACGAGCGGACTGAGCCCAGAGGTCATCGACGGCACCTTCGACCTGGCCCGCCAAGGGCGAACCGGCCCACTGGGCGAGATGATCGACGCCGGTGTGCCCATCGACGTGCGCAACGCCAAGCAGGACACGCTCTTGATCGTTGCGACGTACGCCGAGCAGGCCGAGACGGTTGCCGATCTGGTCGCCCGCGGCGCCAACCTCGACGCCGTCAACGCGAACGGGCAGACCGCCGTCGCGTGCGCGGTCTTCCGCCGCAACGAATCACTGCTGCGGATGCTGCTCGACGCCGGAGCCGATCAGGACGCCGGAGCGCACACGGCAAAACAGGTCGCCGACCAGTTCGGACTGACCGGTATGCGCGCGGTACTCTACTCGTACTAGGGCGTAGCTTCTGCCGAGAACGCGTAGATCACGCGCCGCCGGGCACCCACGACAACAGTGCGATCACGACACCAGAGGTCACGACGAACGCACCGATCATCCACCAGGAGCTCAGCTCGTGCCCCTCGTCACGGCGCACGCGGAAGAGAACGTCAGCCCGGCGGGCGGGGTCGACCTTCGGCTGCGTGGCGGCGACCGTCTGCTGGGCGAGCGCCGCCGCGATCTGCTCGTCGGTCACGCGCAGGATGCGTCCCGTCTTGGTCGTGATCTGCTGCACGCGACTCGGCTGCTCAGACTGCTCGTTCGTCGACATCCCGAGCTCTCCTGTTCTGGCTTCGCCGGTGCACTGCGGGCATCGGTCGTACCCATTGTGCCAGGATGCCCTGGGAATCGGGGGATCTGCCCGTCAGAGCCACTTCGAGACGAGGTGGTCCGAGACGATGCGACGCAGCGTTCCGGATGCGCTGCGCAGCACGACGCTCTCGGTGTAGAGGTAGTTGCCCTCACGGCGCACACCGCGCACGAGCTGCCCGTCGGTAACTCCCGTGGCGACGAAGATCGTGTTGTTGCCCTGCACGAGATCGTCGGCCTCGTAGACCTTGTCGACGTCGAGCCCCGCGTCGAGGCCGCGCTGGCGCTCCTCGTCGTCGCGTGGCCAGAGCACGCCCTGGATGTGACCGCCCAGCGCCTTGATGGCGCACGCGGTGACGATGCCTTCGGGGCTGCCGCCGATGCCGACGCACATGTCGGTTCGTGCGTCATGCCGGGCGGCGTTGATGCCCCCGGCGACGTCGCCGTCGCTCATCAGGCGGGTACCGGCGCCCGCCTCGCGGATCTCGTTGATGAGCTTCTCGTGGCGAGGACGGTTCAGCACCGAGACGACCATCTCGTCGACGGGCTTGTCGAGCGCCTTCGCCAGCCGGCGGATGTTCTCGCCGATGGGCAGGCGGATGTCGACCACGCCCACTCCGGCGGGTCCGGTGACGAGCTTGTCCATGTAGAACACGCTGGAGGCATCGAGCATCGAGCCGCGGTCAGAGACAGCGAGCACCGAGAGGGCGTTCTGGCGCCCGGCTGCGGTGAGCGAGGTGCCATCGATCGGATCGACGGCGATGTCGCACTGCGGCCCACGCCCCCTGCCGACTTCCTCGCCGTTGAACAGCATCGGGGCGTCGTCCTTCTCACCCTCGCCGATCACGACGCGGCCCTGGAAGTCGACGGTGCCCAGGAAGGCGCGCATGGCGTCGACGGCGGCGCCGTCGGCGGCCTCTTTGTCGCCGCGGCCGATGAACGGAACGGCCCGGATCGCCGCCGCCTCGGTCGCCCGGACGAGCTCAAGAGCGAGGTTGCGGTCGGGGCGAAGAGGGCTGAGATCGGCTGTAAGGCTCACCATGCGGTCAGCATAGCCAGCGGATGCGACGAAACCGGCGACTTTTCACGAATTCCGCATGAAGGATTCACGGTTCTTAACGCGGCAGCAGGAATGTGACCCGAGCGCGCGCAACAGCGGAAAGATCTCTCGTGCGCGCGGCTACAGTTGAGGCTGACCCCCGCCCTTCAGAAGCAGGAGATTTCATGCCCATCGCCACTCCGGAACAGTACGCAGAGATGCTCGACCGAGCGAAGGCGGGCGGGTTCGCATACCCCGCCTTCAACGTCTCCAGCTCGCAGACGATCAACTCTGTTCTTCAGGGTCTGACCGAGGCCGGCTCGGACGGCATCATCCAGGTCACGACCGGCGGCGCCGACTACTTCGCCGGCCACACCGTCAAGGCCCGCTCGACCGGTGCACTCGCCTTCGCGCGCTACGCGACCGAGGTCGCCAAGAACTACCCCGTCACCGTGGCGCTGCACACCGACCACTGCCCGAAGGATGCACTGGCCGGCTTCGTCGAGCCGCTCATCGCAGCATCCGAAGAAGAGGTCAAGGCGGGACGCAACCCGATTTTCCAGTCGCACATGTGGGACGGCTCGGCTGTGCCGCTCGACGAGAACATCGCCATCGCCAAGGAGCTCCTCCCCCGTATGAAGGCGATCAACGCCATCCTCGAGGTCGAGATCGGCGTCGTCGGCGGCGAAGAGGACGGCGTCGCCCACGAGGGCTCCAACGACGCGCTCTACACGACGTTCGCCGACGTCGACCAGGCCATCCAGGCACTGGGTCTCGGCGAACAGGGTCGCTACATCGCCGCGCTCACCTTCGGCAACGTGCACGGCGTGTACAAGCCGGGTGGCGTCAAGCTGCGCCCCGAGCTGCTGGGCGAGATCCAGGCCGAGGTCGCCGCGAAGTACAACACCGGCGCCAAGCCGCTTGACCTGGTCTTCCACGGCGGGTCCGGCTCGACCGACGAAGAGATCGCTCTCGCGGTCGCCAACGGCGTGATCAAGATGAACATCGACACCGACACCCAGTACGCGTACACGCGTGCGATCGCCGACTACATGTTCAAGAACTACGACGGCGTGCTCAAGGTCGATGGCGAGGTCGGCAACAAGAAGCAGTACGACCCGCGCGCCTGGGGCAAGATCGCCGAGACCGCCATGGCGGCTCGCGTGGTCGAGTCGACCAAGCAGCTCGGCTCGTACGGCCAGTCCAAGAGCTGACACATCCCACTACAGCGAAGCGCCGTCGGGTCCCCGGCGGCGCTTCGTCGTCAGAAGTCAGTCGCGCATCGCTCCGTCGATCGGCTGGAACACCTGCGGCTGCTCGTCGAGGTCGACCTCGACGGTGTCGACGTCTGCGTCTCCGCGCAGGCGAGAGACAGCATCCGAGAACTGCTTCTCGAGAGCCGCGGCCGCGGCGTCGGCGTCGCCCGCGGCGAGCGCGTCGAGCAGTACCGTGTACGTCGGTGACACCGAGCGGCGCACGGAGTAACCGTCGGCGACGCTGAAGCTCATGATGCGGGTCTGCATCACCAATGCGGCCATCGCGCGGGTCATCCGCTCGCTGCCCGCCGCATCGACGAGCACCTGGTGGAACTCCAGATCGGCGTCGCCGATCGCGCGGGCATCCTCTCCGTCACTGACCGCGACGAGGTCGTCGAAGGCCCTACGGATGCGTTGCAGTGCCCCCGCGTTGCCGGCGCGCGCGACGCGCCGCGCGGCCTGCGCCTCGATCGCCAGACGCATCTCATACACGTCGGCGATCTGATCACCCTCGATCACCGCGACGCTCATCCCGCGCCCCGGAATCGCGACGAGGATGCCCTCCTGCACCAGGCGCTGTGCGGCCTCACGCAACGGGCTGCGGCTCACCCCCAGCTGCGCGGCGATCTCGACCTCACCCAGTGAGGCGCCGACCGCGAGCGCGCCCGAGAAGATCGCCTTGCGCAACTCGATCGCGATGAGGTCAACGGTCGACAGCCGCGACACGCGCGGCACTGCGGCCCGGCCGACGGAGCGGGGCAGGTCTCGGGGCATATGGGTCTCCTCATCCACAGAACGCGGTGCGCGCGGTCTCTCATTCTCGCGCGTTCAACGGTGTTTTCCTCGCAGACTCCGCAACGATCTCCATGTCGGATTGTCGACAATCTGCACGTCTGATTGTACGTTGATCGACAGTTTCCCGTATCGTGTTCCGCGGTCGCCGCCCACTCCGGCGCGACAGACAGCCACACAGAGGAGCATGATGAGCAAGCGCACGACCCGAACCGCACTCGCCACCCTGGGTGTACTCACACTCGCCCTCGCCGGTTGCGCATCCGGCGACAACGGCTCTGCCGGCGGCGATGGCGGCGGAGACGCCCAGACCACGCTCGAGAAGGCGCAGGAGTCCGGTAGCATCACGCTGGCCGTCGCATCAGAGCGCCCCTACTCGTGGGTCGAGGGCGGCGAGCCCACCGGGGCGACGATCGCGCTGCACAAGCAGATCTTCAGCAACCTCGGCATCGACGACATCAAGGTCGAAGAAGTCGAGTGGAACTCGCTGATCCCGGGTCTCAATGCCGGCCGCTGGGATGTCATCAGCGCGGGAATGTCGATCCTGCCCGACCGCTGCGAGCAGGCCGCGTTCAGCGATCCCGAGATCATGTACACCACCACCCTGGCCGTGCCGGCCGGCAACCCCGAGTCGCTCAGCGATCTCGGCTCGGTCGCCGACAGCGGTGACGTCACGCTCGCCGTGCAGTCCGGTGCGATCGAAGAGGGCTACGCCGACGACCTGGGCATCAGTGATGTGATCAAGGTCGACAGCGCTACCGCCGGCCTCGAGGCGGTGCAGTCCGGCCGCACGGACGCTTTCGCACTGACCGCCGTGTCGCTGAACTGGATGACCCAGGACAACGCCGACCTCGAGACCACCGGCGCCTTCGTGCAAGAGCTCGACGGTGTCGCGCAGGTCGGCGCGGGCTCAACCGTGTTCCGCCAGGACGACAATGATCTGCTCGCGGCCTACAACGAGGAGCTCGCGAAGATCACCAGCGACGAGCAGGCCTACCTCGACCTGGTCGAGCCGTTCGGGTTCACGGCCGAGAACCTGCCGCCGGCAGACCTGACCACCGCGCAGCTGTGCGCCGGCGAGCTCGACTGACCGCCCCGCACCTCACGTGACCGATAATCTCGAGGCGCTCCAGCGGGCGCTGCCCTACCTGCTCGATGGGTTGTTGATCACCCTTCAGCTCACGGTGGGCGGCGCCCTGCTGGCGTTCGCCATAGCCATTTCACTCGGACTTCTCGCCCGCTTCGACAACATCCTCATCCGCGGCTTCGCGCGCACGGTGATCGAGGTGTTCCGCGGCACCTCGCTGCTGGTGCAGTTGTTCTTCTTCTTCTTCGTCCTCCCGTTGCCCCCGTTCAACCTCGCGCTTCCGTCGATCGTCGTCGGCATCCTCGGGCTCGGGCTGAACTACGGTGCCTACGGTGCCGAGGTCGTGCGCGGATCGATCAACGCGGTGCCGCGCGGACAGTGGGAGGCCACGACCGCGCTCAGCCTGTCGCGCACGCAGCGCATGTGGCGGGTGATCTTTCCCCAGGCGTGGGCGCTGACGATCCCCTCGCTCACCAACCTGCTGATCCAGCTGCTGAAGGGCACGGCCGTGGTCTATTTGATCACGATCGTCGACTTCACTGCCGAGCTGAACAAGCTGCGTATCGACACGGACGTGTTCTTCGCCTACTCCCTGGGACTCGTCGTCTACTTCGTGATCGCCTACCTGCTCACCCTCGCCATGAACGCGATCGAGGTGCGCGCTAAGCACCGCTTGGGCCAGGGCACGCGGCTGCGTGAGGCCGTTGCCGCTCCCACCGTCGATGCAGAGGGGAACACGCCATGAACGAACGAGTCATCTGGGACTGGGACCACGCCCTGGCTGCCCTGCCCGACATGTTGTGGGCGTTCCTCACCGTCACGCTGCTGGTGACCGTGCTCGGCAGCATCATCGCCGCGGCACTCGGCTTGGCCATCGCGCTGGCGCGCAAGAGCGCACCCCGTCCGGTCGCCGGGGCGTTGACGTTCGTGATGAACTTCATCCGCATGACCCCACTGGTGGTGCAGCTGCTGTTCGCGTACTACGTGTTCGTCACCGTGCCCCCGCTCACTCTCGGTGTGATCATCTTCGGCATCCACTACGCCGCGTACATGGCCGAGGTGTACCGCGCCGGAATCGACGCGGTACCTCGTGGCCAGTGGGAGGCCGCCACCGCGCTGTCGATGTCGCGTCGCCGCACCTGGACGGCCGTGGTGGTGCCGCAGGCGCTGCGCTCGACGCTCCCCGCGCTCGGCAATTACGTCATCTCGATGTTCAAGGAAACCCCCTTCCTCGCGGTCATCACCGTGACCGACATGGTGCGCGCCGCCCAGCTCTACGGCGGCCAGAACTTCCGGTTCATCGAAGCCATCATCATGGCGGGGATCCTGTTCCTCGTCGCCAGCTACCCGACATCGCTGCTCGTCGGACGATTGGAGAAGCGTCTTGCCTACTCGAACTGATACTCACACCGGCGCGATCACGCTGGACAACGGCGAGGTGCCCGCCATCCGATTCGACAAGGTCGAGAAGCGCTTCGGTGACCACATCGTGCTGCACGACCTCGACTTCACCGTGCGCAAGGGTGACCGCGTCACGCTCATCGGTCCCAGCGGCTCGGGCAAGACGACGATTCTGCGCCTGGTGATGACTCTCGAAGAGGCGAACGCGGGCTACATCCTCATCGATGGCAAGCCGCTCACGCATGTCGAGCGCGACGGCAAGCGCGTCGAACTCAAAGAGAAGCATCGCAACGAGATGCGCAAACGCATCGGCATGGTCTTCCAGCAGTTCAACCTGTTCCCGAACATGACCGTGCTCGAGAACATCATCGAAGCACCGGTGCACGTGCTGAAGACGCCGAAGACCAAGGCTGTGGCACGAGCACATGAGCTGCTCGAGATGGTCGGCCTGCCCGATAAGGCGGATGCCCACCCGACCCAGCTCTCCGGCGGACAGCAGCAGCGTGTCGCGATCGCTCGCGCGCTGGCAATGGAACCCGAGATCCTCTTGCTCGACGAGGTCACCAGCGCCCTCGACCCCGAGGTGGTCGGTGAAGTGCTGAACATCCTGCGCGACGTCGCCCGCAACACCGACGTGACAATGCTGATCGTCACCCACGAAATGCAGTTCGCCCGCGATGTATCGAACCGCGTGATGATGTTCGACGGCGGACGCATCGTCGAAGAAGGATCGCCCGAGAAGATCTTCACCGACCCGCAGGAGCAGCGCACGAAGGACTTCCTCGCCGCAGTACTGTAGGCGCGGCCGCGCGCTCCACGTATCGTGCCCGCCCGGAATCACCGGGCGGGCACGATGCTATCTGCGGACAGAGCGTCAGCGGGGTGCGATCAGCGGCGGCGGCGCAGCCGCACGACCCAGATGGCGAGGTCTGCGATCGCGTCGATGATCAGGAGGATGCCCATTCCGCGACCGATACGCGACCGCGTCCGCGTGACAGCCACACCGGCGGTGAGCTCGGCGACGGCGATCGAGATGCCGACCAGCGGGCGCTTGCGCACGAACCGCGAGAAACGGGCGACCGGTCGATCGCGGCGTGTCAGCGCCGTCGTCTCGCCCATGCCCGCGACGAAGAAGTCCACCAGCGTGCGTCCCCACCCCCGAGCGACGAACCGCCGCCCCGTCGTCTGCTCGCCCAGGCCGGCCTCGATCAGTGCGACGGGCACGTCGAAGGCCGCGACGAAGGCACGTAGCCGCTCATCTGCGCCGACCACACCGCCGAGAACCTCGGGCAGGCACGCCCGACGAGCGGCGTCGAGGTCGATCGCGGCTCCCATGCCGAGTTCGATCAGCTCATCGCCGATGCCATCGGCCTCCGTCAGCATGCGACGGTACACCTCGGCGCTCTCGGGCACCTCGATCGCGTCGATGTCGAGCACGGGGCGAGTGTGCTGCTCGGCGTTCGGCCACACCATCGCGGTCGCTCCGTTCGGCGCGGTCACCTCGACCCACGCCTCGCCGTACTCGGGCCGGTTGACCTCGATCACCGGCAGATCGGCGCGTCCGTTGGTGAGTGCGACGTGCGGCTGACCGGTGCGGTAGTCGTACATCGACCACGTTCCCGCTTCGAGGTAGTCGACCTCGGTGCCCAGCAGCTGCGCGGTGGCACGCGCCGCCCAGGGGCCGCGGCGCGAGAACTCCGCGACCCGCACCGGCTCCGGCTGGAACAGGTCGTCGTCGTCATCATCGTCATCATCGTCGTCGTCCGGCATTCCAAAGCCGGCAAGGTCATCGGGTGAGACCGCCGAGTCGTCGAGCTCTTCGAATGCCGCGCCGAACTGCTCGTCGAGCTCGGCATCGACCTCTTCGAACTCCTCCTCATCGCCGTACGCGAGGTGCAGGATGAGGCCCGCGGCTTCGAACAGCTCGATCAGCCGGTGGGCCGAGAGGTCGAAGCGCAGCCGCCCGTTGTCGTCGAGAGCAACGATGTCGTCCTGCTCGGTGACCGGGATCAGCAGCACCGTCTCGTCGCCGTCGAACTCACGTCGTGCGGCGAGCACCCGCTCATCGCGCAGGATGCGCTCCGCCGCAACCGTCGGATCGTCGCCGTCGGGAGACTCGACCGATGCGTAGGTGATCTGGAACGCGGTCTGCTCAGCTGCCATGGCTCGAGGCTACCGGTTCAGGACGCCTCGCCCGGCGCTATCCGGCGGGTGGCGTCAGCAGGCTCTGAGTGAACGCCGGATCGCCCATCATCGGCACCGAGACGCAGAACGAAACCACGAGCATCGTGGCCACGGCACCGACCAGCGGAACCCACCATGCCATGCGCCCGCGCTTGAGCAGACGGAACGAGAACCAGGCCGTGGCGAGGTACCCCGCCAGCATCACGAGCACCGAGATCACACCCCAGGTACGCGCCGCCGCGAAGTTCGAGAACTCGCCGTCGATGCCGAGCATCTGCAGCGAGAGGTTGAGCGTCGTCGCCAGGTCGACGAACCCGGGGATCGACGTGAGCACGTTGACCAGGCCGAGCGCCAGCAGCGCGATCGTGATCAGACGGTTCATCGGCCCTGCGGGCGTCCGAGCGTCCACCGACTGCGATGCCGGAGCGACGTCGGCAGAAGCAGCCTGCGCCGCGGGCGGCGCGATCACCGGCGCGGATGCGGCAGCATCCGCCTCCAACGGTGGCAACCCTGCCCGCGCGCGCTGCTCTTCGGGAGTCGCGTACTCGCCGTACTGCGGCCGGTCCGTGCTCATGCGCGAGCCGCTCGGCCGCCGAGAGCGCGATCGTCGCGCTTGCCGTTGAGATCCTGACGCAGCTCCTTGGGCAGCGAGAACATGAGGTCCTCCTCGGCCGTGCGCACCTCTTCGACGTCGACGTAGCCGGCCTCACTGAGCGCCTCGAGCACTTCGCCGACAAGCACCTCGGGCACCGAGGCCCCGCTGGTGACCCCGACGGTATTGACACCGTCGAGCCACGCCTGGTCGACCTCATCGGCGTAGTCGACTCGGTAGGCGGCCTTGGCGCCGTACTCCAGCGCCACCTCGACCAGGCGCACGCTGTTGGACGAGTTCGCCGAACCGACCACGATCACCAGATCGGCGTCCTTCGCGACCTTCTTGATCGCCACCTGACGGTTCTGCGTGGCATAGCAGATGTCATCCGACGGCGGGTTGTGCAGTTCGGGGAAACGCGTGCGCAGCCGATTGACGGTCTCCATCGTCTCGTCGACCGACAGCGTGGTCTGCGACAGCCAGACCACCTTCGACGGGTCCTTCACCTCGACGGTGTCGGCCTCTTCAGGCGAGTTGACGATCGTGACCCGCTCCGGCGCGTGACCGGCGGTTCCCTCGACCTCTTCGTGACCATCGTGACCGATGAGCAGGATCTCGAAGTCGTCGCGCGCGAAGCGCACGGCCTCACGGTGCACCTTGGTCACCAGCGGGCACGTCGCGTCGATCGCGTGCAGGCCACGATCGGATGCCGCCCCGACGACGGCCGGTGAGACACCGTGCGCGCTGAAGACGATGTGCGCTCCCTCGGGCACCTCGTCGACCTCTTCGACGAAGATCGCGCCCTTCTGCTCGAGCTCGGTGACGACGTGGATGTTGTGCACGATCTGCTTGCGCACGTATACCGGCGCACCATAACGCTCGAGGGCCTTCTCGACGGCGACGACCGCGCGGTCCACACCGGCGCAATAGCCGCGCGGAGCGGCCAGCAGCACCCGCTTCTCACCGTCGACAGGACGGTTCTCGAGGCGCTCGCGCGGGGTCGTGCGTCGGCGTCCGGGGATCTGCGGCATGGGAAGCGAGATGGCGGGTGTACTCACGCCGCCAGTCTACCGAGCGTGCCTGTCCGAGGGCCGGGAGCGGCAGCTCTGGATGCGCGGCCCGTCGGTGGCATCCGGAACAATGGACGCATGACCGTCTTCGAAGCCGCCACCGTGCCCGGCGAGCCGCCGCCCGCCGACTCGGTCGCGCCCCGCGATTCGACCGCGGACGCCCCGACATCGGTCGCGCGGCTCAACGGCACCATCCGCGACTTCATCGCGCGGTGGAACACGGTGTGGGTCGAGGGTGAGATCACCTCGTGGAATCAGCGCGGCGGCAACGTGTTCGCGCGGCTCAAGGACGTGCGCTCCGACGCGCACATCTCGATCCGGGTGTGGTCGAGCGTACGCGCCCGGATTCCGGGCGACCTGGCGGTCGGCGACCATGTCGTCGCGGCTGTGAAGGCCGACTACTTCGTCAAGGGTGGCGATTTCAGCTTCATCGTCTCGGCGATGAAGCACGTCGGCCTCGGTGATCAACTCGAGCGCCTCGAGAAGCTGCGCGCCCAGTTGCGCCAAGAGGGCCTGTTCGACGCAGGTCGCAAGCGCCCGCTGCCGTTCCTGCCGCATTGCATCGGTCTGATCACGGGCGAGAAGTCGGATGCTGAGAAGGACGTGCATCGCAATGCCGAGTTGCGCTGGCCGCACGTGCGGTTCCGCACCGAGCACGTCGCGGTGCAGGGTGATCGGAGCGTGCCCGAAGTGCTCGCGGCGCTGCAGCGTCTGGATGCCGACCCCGAGGTCGATGTGATCATCATCGCCCGCGGTGGCGGCGACCCGCAGACTCTGCTGGGCTTCAGCGATGAACGTCTGATCCGCGCGGTTGCGGCGGCATCCACACCCGTGGTCAGCGCGATCGGTCACGAGAACGACCATCCCCTGCTCGACGACGTCGCCGACCTGCGCGCGTCGACCCCGACGGATGCCGCCAAGCGCGTCGTGCCCGACGTCGGCGAGCAGCGCGCGATCGTCGCGCAGCTGCGCGCACGCGCAACGACCCGCCTGACGCAGCGGATCGCGCACGATATCGCCCAGCTCGAACAGCTGCGATCGCGCCCCGTGCTGCGCTCGCCCGACCCGATCGTCGAACAGCGCGCGCAAGACGTCTGGCTGCTCGTGTCGCGCGGCCGCGACACGGTGGGACGCGGAGTGGATGCCGCGCAGCGGGCGACCGCCGAGTTGCGGGCGTCCCTGCGGGCGCTGTCGCCGGCGGCGACGCTGGCCCGCGGCTACGCGATCGTGCAGCAGACCGACGGACGCATCGTCTCGGATGCTGTCGATGCGCCCACCGGAACGGAATTGACGGTGACGGTCGAGCACGGTGCGCTGCGCGCCCGCTCCGAAGGCGCCCTCAGCGAAGACGGATAGGATGAGACGTGTGACCGCGCCCAACGACTCCCCCGTCGAATCGCTGTCGTTCGAGGCCGCGCGCGACGAGCTCGTGCGCGTTGTCGCCGAACTCGAACAGGGTTCCCCCACGCTCGAACACTCCCTCGCCCTCTGGGAGCGCGGTGAGGCCCTCGCCGCCCGCTGCGAGGAGTGGCTGGTCGGCGCGAAGCGCCGCCTCGACGCGGCCCGCGAGTCAGCATCCGACGGAGACGACGAATGAGCAAAGAGCGACCGATCGTCGCAGGCATCAACCGCGCCGAGACTCCGCAGGAGACCGCTGACCGCAAGGCAGAGGCAAGCCGTGTCTACCGCTCCAGCCAAACGTTCCGCAACCTGATCGCGGCCCTCATCGTCACCGTCGGCGTCGTGGCGATCGTTGTCTTCGGTGTGCCCCGCGGTGAGCCGACGCCGAAGCCCGAGATCGATGTCGCCGCCATCGCCGCCGACGTCGAGACCAACATGCAGCGCCCGGCGATCGTTCCTGACGTCGACGAGTTCTGGCGTGTGAACGCGGCCGAGCTCGGCGGCGGAGCCGTGCCGGTGTGGAACGTCACGCTCGCCCCCGCGGCCGACGACGAGCGCGGCTTCGTCCGCGTCGCACAGGCGTTCGGCGCCGATGTCTCGTGGGCACCGCAGGTGCTCGGGGGCCGTGCTGCCGACGACACCACGACCATCGACGGTCGCGAATGGGACGTCTTCAATCTCGGCGAGAGCGGTGACGCCAACATCTCGTACGCGATCGGCACCCAGGCCGGCCCCGACTATGTGCTGCTGTACGGCTCGCGCTCGGCGGAGTCGACCGCGGAGCTCGCCGAATCGCTCAGCACGCAGCTGGACGCACTGGAGGAAGCCGAATGACCACGAAGCTCACGCCCGCACAGGCCTGGCAGGAGATGCGCGACGGCAACCGGCGCTTCGTCGCCGGTGAGCCTGCGCACCCCCACCAGGACGTCAACAAGCGCCATGAGCTCGCCGACGGACAGGCTCCGATCGCGACGCTGTTCGGATGCTCGGACTCGCGCCTCGCGGCCGAGATCATCTTCGACAAGGGTCTGGGCGACCTGTTCGTCGTACGCAACGCCGGCCAGGTGATCGGCGAGTCGATCGTCGCCAGCCTGGAGTACGCCGTGGGGATCCTGGGTGTGCCGCTGATCGTCGTGCTGGCGCATGACTCCTGCGGCGCTGTGCGCGCGGCCATCGACGGTACGGCGATCGACGCCGCCCCGCTCCCCGCGGGCATCTGGAAGCTCATCGCCCCGATCGTGCCCGCGGCCCGCAAGGTGCTCGCTGAGACCGGCGGCACCACGCCCGCCGACATCGACGCCGAACTCGTCGGCCGCGAGCACCTGCGCAACACCGTCGCAGACCTGCTGCACTCGTCCGAACTGATCAGCAACGCCGTCGCCGAGGGTCGTCTCGGAATCGTCGGCGCCAACTACCGGCTGGCCGAGGGCACCGCAGTACCCGCAGTAACCGTAGGCATCGACACCGAGGGGAACGACCCCGCGTCCAAGGAGGAATCGGAATGACCGGCACGCAGCAGCACAGCGGCGACAGCTCGCAGGGCTACCGCATCGAGCACGACACCATGGGCGAGGTGCGTGTGCCCCTCAACGCGCTCTACAGCGCACAGACCCAGCGTGCCGTCGAGAACTTCCCGATCTCGGGCACGGGCCTGGAGTCGACGCAGATCGCCGCACTCGCCCGCATCAAGAAGGCCGCGGCTCTCGCCAACAAGGAGCTCGGCACGCTCGACGGCGCCATCGCCGACGCGATCGCACAGGCAGCCGACGAGGTCGCCACCGGAAAGCACGACGGCGAGTTCCCCGTCGACACCTACCAGACCGGTTCTGGCACGTCGTCGAACATGAACATGAACGAGGTGCTGGCGAACCTGGCCACCAGCATCCTGGGTGCCACCGTGCACCCGAACGACCACGTCAACGCGTCGCAGTCGTCGAACGACGTCTTCCCGACGTCGGTGCACATCGCCGTCACGCAGGCGCTGATCGACACCCTGATCCCGTCGCTCGATCACCTCGCCGTCGCCCTCGAAGCGAAGGCCGAGCTGTGGAAGGACGTCGTCAAGGCCGGTCGCACCCACCTCATGGACGCGACGCCCGTGACCCTCGGCCAGGAGTTCGGCGGCTACGCCCGTCAGCTGCGCCTCGGCATCGAGCGCGTGCAGTCGGCTCTCCCCCGCGTCGCCGAGGTTCCGCTCGGGGGCACCGCGGTCGGCACCGGCATCAACACGCCGCTCGGCTTCCCGCAGAAGGTCATCGAGCTGCTCGCAGCCGACACCGAGCTGCCGATCACCGAGGCGAAGGACCACTTCGAGGCGCAGGCGAACCGCGACGGTCTCGTCGAGGCTTCGGGCGCTCTGCGCACCATCGCCGTCTCGCTGACCAAGATCAACAACGACCTGCGCTGGATGGGCTCCGGCCCCAACACCGGTCTCGGTGAGCTGCACATCCCCGACCTGCAGCCCGGCTCCTCGATCATGCCCGGCAAGGTCAACCCCGTCGTTCCCGAGGCCGTGCTGATGGTCTGCGCCCGCGTGATCGGCAACGACGCGACCGTGGCCTGGGCCGGTGCTTCCGGCTCGTTCGAGCTGAACGTCGCGATCCCGGTGATGGGCACCTCGCTGCTGGAGTCGATCCGTCTGCTCTCGAACGCCGTGCGCGTTCTGGCCGACAAGACCGTCGACGGCCTGCAGGCCAACGTCGAGCGCGCCGCCGCTTTCGCGGGCATGAGCCCGTCGATCGTCACGCCGCTGAACAAGGTCATCGGTTACGAGGCCGCCGCGAAGATCGCGAAGCACTCCGTCGCCAAGGGCATCACCGTGCGCGAGGCCGTCATCGAGCTCGGCTACGTCGAGCGCGGCGAGATCACCGAAGAGGTGCTCGACCAGAAGCTCGACCTGCTGAGCATGACGCACGCCGGCTGACACCTGTTGTTGGGAGCGCCTGCGCGTTTCTGATTCCGGGGGCCGACACGCCAGATGTCGGACCGAACATGCGGTTCGGTCCGACAGGTGGTGTGTCGGCCCCCGTTCTGTATCTGTCCCCAGACGGATACAAACAGCGAGTTATCCCCCGTTGCCGGGGTTGGGCATCTCTCGCGTCGCCGCACGGTCGGATGCTGGAAGCATGTTCGATCCAGAGGTTCTCGTCGCGCGACTCGGTGGCCTTGCACGCGGTGTTCGCCTGCAGGAGTACGGCATCAGCAGAGGTCAGCTCAGCAAAGCCGTCCAGTCCGGACGCCTCGAACGGCTACGACCTGGGGTGTTCGCCACCACGGGCCTCTGCGACGCGGTTCGTGATGCCGCACGGCACGGTGGCGCCCTGACGTGCGCCCACGCGCTGCGCCAGCACGGCGTGTGGGTGATGACAGCCCAAGATGGTCCTCCGCACGTGTGGCTGGGTCGGCGAGGTCGCGCTCACGCGCATGTCGGATGCCGGTGCACGAGCCACTACTTTCGCGGACGAACTGCTTTCGGCACCGTCGATGTGGAGACGGCGTTGGTGCACCTGTACCACTGCGAAGGGGCCGAGTCGTTCTTCGCCTCGTTCGAATCGGCATGGCGGCGCGGCAAGCTGTCGCGTGCGGCGCGGGGGCGTATAGGCGAGGCGTTGCCAGCTCATGCGCGGTGGATTCTGGCGATCGCGCGCCCCGACGCCGACAGCGGTCTGGAATCGCTACTGCGCCTTCGCCTGCACATGCTCGGCATCTCAGTGGAGTGCCAGGTCGTGATCATCGGCGTCGGCAAGGTCGACTTCGTCATCGGAGGGCGGCTGATCCTTGAGGCCGATGGCAGGGAGAATCACGAAGCGCCTGACAAACGGCACAAGGATCTGCAGCGGGATGCTGCCGCATCCCGACTGGGATACGAGACGTTGCGCTTCGACTATGCGCAGCTCATCCACGATTGGGCGTCCGTCCAGGCCGCGATACTGGGCGCGCTCCGGAGATTGCGGGAACACGCATGATCGCGGCTGTGGATAACTTCGGCGGGCGTCGTGCTGTTCGGGCTACCGTGTTCGGGTGACGATGATGACCTCGCCCGCGAAGACGCCACTGCGCCTGCGAACTGCAGCAGCACTAACCTGCGCCGGGATCACGCTCGCGATGCTCGCAGGCTGCTCGCCCCAGCCCGAGCCGACACCGACCGAGACCCCGCTCTTCGCCAGCGAGGAAGAAGCCTTCGCGGCCGCGGAGGAGACGTATCGGGCGTACGTGCAAGCAGTGAATGACTCGCGGCTTGACGACAGTTCATCGTTTGAGCCCGTGTTCGAACTGCTCACAGGCTCTGCACTGACAGCAGAACGGGAGACCACGTCGCTCTATCATGCTGAGCAACTCTCGCGAACAGGCGATACCACCTTTGATTCGTTCTCGCCTCTCGAAACCGACGGCTCCCGCGTCGTAGCCAACCTCTGCATTGACGTGAGTGAGGTCGAGCTCTTGAACGCCGAGGGACAGTCCGTGGTCCCGGCCGACAGGCCGCCTCGCTCAGGCCGCGAAGTCACGTTTGTTCCAGGCGACACGTCGAACAGGCTGCAGATCGCATCAAATCATCGCCCATCAAGTGGCTTCACATGTTGAGTGTTCGAGTTTGGTCGGGGCTCCTCTTGTCCGCTCTGGCGGTGTTCAACACAGGAGGCATGGCAACCACGTCCGCGTACGACGATGAGGAACTCGGCGGGCTATACGACGAGTGGTCGAAGAACGAGAACGGTACAACGTACGTCGGTGGCAAACAGAACACGGGCGGATCCAACGGCTCTACTGGTGGCAACTCCAACAATGGCTCCCCCGTCCACCAGATCGACTACGTCCCGCCGCGTCAGCCGACGCCGGAAGAGTGCAAGATCAACTGGGACTCGATGATCCGCTGCTGGGAGCACGTCGAGCGCGGTGAGGACGACCCCGAAGACAGCACCCCGTCGATCCCCGAAGTCACGATCACCGACCTGGCATCCTTCTCCCCCGATCCCGGCACGCTCACCGGCGAACCCGACAACCTCGGGGTCGCCGGCCTGCCCACCAACTTCACCACCGACACCGCCGAGCACACCCGTGACGGGGAACTGTTCGGCTTTCCCATCCGCGTTCGCTTCACCCCCATCACCTACACCTTCCACTACGGCGACGGACAATCACAGGCATCCGACACCCCCGGCGCAAGCTGGGACGCCCTCGACCAAGCCCAGTTCACCCCCACCGACACCAGCCACACCTACGCCGAACGCGGCACCTACCAAGCCCGCGTCGACACGGCCTACGGCGCCGAGATCGACCTCGGCGTCGGCTGGTTCCCCCTCACCGGGCAACTCGACATCGCCGGCGCCCCGCAAACGATCCGCATCTACGAAGCCCACACCGCGCTCGTCGCCCACACCTGCACCGAGAACCCCACCACCCCCGGCTGCTGACACAGAAACAAATCGGGGGCCGACACTCCAGATGTCGGACCAAACCCGCGAAACGGTCCGACATCTGGCGTGTCAGCCCCCAGACTGTACCCCCGTCGCGCCCGGCTGCCAGCGCGGCAACCGGGCGCGGGGCGAGCTCGACCCCCTCAGCTGAGCTCGCTGCCCTCCAGCAGATCAGTGACCAGCGCCGCGATCGCCGAACGCTCCGAGCGCTGCAACGTCACGTGTGCGAACAGGTCATGGCCCTTCAACGTCTCGATCACACTCGCGACGCCGTCGTGCCGTCCCACGCGCAGGTTGTCGCGCTGACCGACGTCGTGCGTCAACACGACCCGCGAGTTCTGTCCGACGCGGCTCAGCACCGTCAGCAGCACGTTGCGTTCCAGCGACTGCGCCTCATCGACGATCACGAACGCGTCGTGCAACGAGCGTCCACGGATGTGCGTGAGCGGCAGCACCTCCAGCATCCCCCGCTCGATGACCTCGTCGAGCACGTTGCCCGACACGACCGAACCGAGGGTGTCGAAGACCGCCTGCCCCCATGGGTTCATCTTCTCGCCCTGATCGCCGGGCAGGTAGCCGAGCTCCTGCCCGCCGACGGCGAACAGCGGACGGAAGACGATGATCTTCTTCTGCTGCTGGCGTTCCAGCACCGATTCGAGACCTGCGCACAACGCCAGCGCCGACTTGCCCGTGCCGGCTCGTCCGCCGAGCGAGACGATACCCACCTCGGGATCAAGCAGCACATCGATCGCGATGCGCTGCTCGGCCGAACGGCCATGCATCCCGAACACCTCGCGGTCGCCGCGCACCAGCCGGAACTCGCCGTCACCGACGACGCGTCCCAGAGCCGACCCGCGTTCGGAATGGATGATCAGGCCCGTGTTGACGGGTACGCCGCGCACGTCCTCGCTGAGGCCGACCTCGGTTTCGTACAGGTCGCTCATCTCATCGCCCGAAAGATCGAGAGTCGTGATGCCGTTCCACCCCGAATCCACCGCCTGCTCGGCGAGGTATTCCTCGGCGGCCAGCCCCAGCGACGCGGCCTTGACCCGCATCGGCAGATCCTTCGAGACGATAGTGACGCGCTGCCCGTCCTGCGCGAGCTGAGCGGCCGTCGCGAGGATGCGACTGTCGTTGTCGGTGAGTCGGATGCCCGCAGGCAGGAGCGACATGTCGGCATTGCCGAGTTCGACACGCAGCGTGCCGCCGTCACCGACCTCCACAGGAAAGTCAAGACGTCCGTGTTCGATGCGCAGGTCATCCAGGTGACGCAGGGCGCGGCGGGCGAAGTAGCCCAGCTCGGGGTCGTGGCGCTTGCCCTCAAGCTCGGTGATCACGACCACCGGCAGCACGATCGAATGCTCCGCGAAGCGGAACAGTGCCTGCGGGTCGCTGAGGAGCACCGAGGTGTCGAGCACATAAGTGCGAAGATCCGTGTCGTCCTGCGACACGGATCGAGTCCCGTTGGTCCGGTTGGTGGCCGGCTGCTGCGCTGTACGTGTGGTCACGATCCACTCCTACTTCCCGGGAGCTGATCCCGGCTCTGCAGCGAGTCGACCAGGGGCCACGAGTCGCGAACCTGGTGGCCGACCCGATCGGGTACGGTACCCGATGCCTTGAAGGTACGCCCGCCACGTCCGTGATCGCCACCGACGCGGCGGGCGTGTCGCCTTAACGTTCAGGGAACGGGAAGTGATCGGATGCCCTCGACGCGGCATCCGCGAACCTGTGCGCCCGGGTCTCAGCGCCCGAAGCGCCGGTCGCGGTCTGCGAAATCGCGGATGGCCCGCAGGAAGTCGACCTTGCGCAAGTCCGGCCCCAACGCCTCGACGAAGTAGAACTCGCTGTGCGCACTCTGCCACAGCAGGAAGTCGCTCAGACGCTGTTCACCGCTGGTACGGATCACGAGGTCGGGATCAGGCTGTCCCCCGGTGTAGAGGTGCTCACCGATCATCTCGGGAGTGAGGTGCTCGGCCAGGTCATCGAGCGTGCCGCCGGACTCGTTGTGCGCCCCGATGATGCTGCGCACAGCATCGACGATCTCGTTGCGTCCGCCGTACCCGACGGCGAGGTTGACGTGCAGGCCGGTGTGTCCGCTGGTGCGCTGCTGCGCATCATCCAGAACACGTGCCAGCTCGGTGGGCAGCAGGTCCGAGCGCCCCACGTGCTGCACCCGCCAGTTGCCCTGCTGCGAGAGCGTGTCGGCGAGCTCGGCGATGATCTCGATCAGGTCGCTGATCTCCTGCGAGTCGCGCTTGGTCAGATTGTCGGCCGAGAGCAGGTACAGCGAGACGACACGGATGCCGAGCTCATCGCACCAACCGAGGAACTCGCGCATCTTCGCGGCACCAGCACGGTGCCCGTCGGCCGCAGATTCGAAGCCCAACTGCCGCGCCCACCGCCGATTGCCGTCGATCATCATCGCGACATGGTGCGGAACGGACGCCGGATCGATGCGCCGGCGAAGACGATTTCCGTAGAGCCGGTAGAGGGGCCCCTGCCCCGAGCTCTCGCGTGCACTCACGTGCCTACGCTACCCCCAACCGCGACCTGCTCCCTGTGACCGTCCAGGATATGTACGGCCCAGGGAATGCCGCCGACCGTAGAGTGAACCTGTGAGCACCCGAGCCGCGAACAACGTCGATGTCCCCCAGCTTCCTCTGATGGATGCCGCCGCGGTCGATGCCGTGGCCGAGATCAAACCGAGCTGGCGCGGCTGGATCCACGCCGCCACGTTCCCGATCGCGATCGCCGCCGGCGTCGTGCTGATCGTGCTCGCCGACGGCGCCCCCGCGAAATGGGCTGCCGCCGTGTTCATGACGACCTCGCTGCTGCTGTTCGGCAACTCGGCCGTCTATCACCGCTTCAACTGGGGCCCCAAGACCAAGGTCGTGCTCAAGCGCATCGATCACGCGAACATCCTGCTGCTGATCGCGGGCACCTACACGCCGATCGCGACGCTGGCGTTGCCGCCCGAGAAGGGCGTACTTCTGCTGTGCCTGGTCTGGGGCGGTGCGATTCTCGGCATCCTGTTCCGCGTCTTCTGGATCCACGCGCCGCGCTGGCTGTACGTCGCGCTGTACCTCGCACTCGGCTGGGCCGCCGTGATGTACATGGTCGATCTGGTCAACGCCAACGTGGCGATGATGGTGCTCGTGTGTGTAGGTGGCCTGCTCTACACGGCCGGCGCGATCGTGTACGCGTTGAAGAAGCCGAACCCGTGGCCCGGGCACTTCGGCTTCCACGAGATCTTCCACGTCTGCACGGTGCTGGCGTTCCTGTGCCACTGGACCGCGTGCCTGCTGATCTCGATCGCGCCGCACGCCCCGTCGCTGGGTCTTCCTGCGTAACCCGCTGTCCCTCGCACGCGGCCACGCGACTACGCTCGAGAGACACCCCGCAGCAAGGAGCATCCCATGGCCGACGTCGAGAGCTTCACCCTCGATCACACCGCAGTCATCGCCCCCTACGTGCGCCTGATCGGCGTCGAGCACGGTCCGAAGGGCGATGCCATCTCGAACTTCGACGTGCGGTTCGTTCAGCCCAACGAGGGTGAGATCCCCACGGCGGGGCTGCACACCATCGAGCACACGCTGGCGAGCGTGCTGCGGGACCACATCGACGGTGTCATCGACATCTCGCCGTTCGGCTGCCGCACCGGTTTCCACCTGATCATGTGGGGCGAACCGGCAGTTGCCGATGTCGTGACCGCGATCCGCGCCGGACTCGAGTTCATCGCGGGGCCCGCCGAGTGGAGTGATGTACCCGGTGTCTCGGCCGTGGAGTGCGGCAACTACCGCGACCACAGCCTGCACTCCGCAAAGGCATGGTCGCAGCGCATCCTCGATCAGGGGATCAGCCTCGACGCGTTCGCACGCGTCGGCGTCTGACCGGCGACGTCAGGCGCGCGCGTCGCCCTCGTCGTCGGATGCCTCCCGCTGGGCCGCCTCTTCAGCATCCAGCTCTTCGCGGATCTCTTCGCGGTAGCGCACCCGGCGGATGCGGCGGTTCATGTCCCACACGAGCAGGATGACGGCGACGACGATCAGCACGATGATCGCGAAGCCCGCGAAACCGGGCGTCACCGAATCGGGATCGACTGTCATCGTGGGCGTCGGCATCGGGGTCTGCTCGCCGAACAGGATCATGAGTCCGCCTTTTCTCCGCAGGTCGAATACCCTGGGAGTACCAGCCTATCCGCCGCTCGAGACACAGGAGACCCGTGACCACCGCACGCGAACTCGATGAGCGATACGGCCGCACCGGTCGCCGACCGTTGCTCTGGATCATCGGCGGCATTCTCGCCGCCGCCGTGGTGGCGTACTTCGGATGGATCACCGTCTCGAGTCAGATGAATGCCGTGGATGCTGATGACCTCGGCTTCTCGGTGGTCGATGAGCACCGCGTCGATCTCACATTCCAGTACACGGCACCCCGCGGCGCGGACGTCGCCTGCGCGGTCGAGGCACTCGATGTCGAGTTCGGCGTCGTCGGTTGGAAGATCGTCGAGTTCTCGGCCTCGGATGAGCACACCAGCGCGGTCAACGTCAGCATCCCGACCGTCGCCGAGGCCACCACGGGTTTGGTGAAGTCCTGCTGGGTCGCTTAGAATCAACCCCAAGATGACCGACGCCCCGGCCCGTGCCGGGGCGTCTTGGCATATTCCCGGGAGTCGGTTGACGTCCCGGAGTCCTCAAGCCCCTGAAGGGGCCCGCACGAAGGAGCACGCTGTGTCCACAGACGCTCAGGTACCGTTCCTCACGCAGGAGGCATACGACCGCCTCGTCGAAGAACTCGAACACCTCTCGACCGTCGGCCGCGACGAGATCGCGGCGCGCATCGAAGCCGCCCGCGAAGAAGGCGACCTCAAGGAGAACGGCGGATACCACGCCGCCAAGGATGAGCAGGGCAAGCAGGAGGCGCGCATCCGCACCCTGCAGCAGCTGCTGAAGACCGCCAAGGTCGGCGAGGCGCCTACCAGTCGTGGCATCGTCGAGCCGGGCACCGTCGTGACCGCGCTCATCGCCGGAGACGAAGAGGTCTTCCTGCTCGGCAGCCGTGAGATCGAGGCGAGTGGCGACCTCGACGTCTACAGCGAGGCCAGCCCGCTCGGTCAGGCCATCATGGGCCTCAAGATCGGCGCGAAGTCGAGCTATGAGGCGCCCAACGGCCGGGCGATCGCCGTCGAGATCATCGGCGTCGAGACCTACACCGGCTGACCCGCCGCAGGACAGCGACACGGCGGGATGCGCATCCCTAGGATGCGCGTCCCGCCGTGTTTCGTGCTTGCGGTCGGCGAGCCGATCAGTCCGGCATCACGGAGGGTTCGAACCCCGCGGCGCGCAGCGCGTCGAACGCGAGCTGCGTGTGTTCCGGTCCGCGGGTCTCGATGGACAACTGCAGGATCATGTCACTGATCTGCAGGCCGTGCCCGTGCCGCGTGTGCAGCACTTCCATGACGTTCGCCCCCACCTGGGAGAGGATCTCTGAGACCTTGGCGAGCTGACCGGGGCGGTCGGGCAAAGGGATGCGCACGGTGGCGTAGCGGCCCGAGGCCGCGAGACCGTGCGCGACGACGCGCTGCAACAGCATCGGATCGATGTTGCCGCCCGAGAGGATCGGCACGGTCGTGCCGGTGGCTTTCACCTTGCCCGCCAGGATCGCGGCCACGCCGACCGCACCTGCCGGCTCGACGACGACCTTGGCGTGTTCGAGCAGCACCAGCAGCGCTCGGGCGATATCGTCCTCCGACACCGTGACGACCTCGTCGACGAGCTCGTTGATGATCTCGAAGGGCACCGCCCCCGGCTGGGCGACCAGGATGCCGTCCGCGATCGTCGGCTGTGTCTGGATCTCGACCGGGTGCCCGGCCGCGAGCGACAACGGCATTGCCGCGGCATTCTCTGCCTGCACGCCGACGATGCGCACCGTGCGTCCGGCCTCGGCCGCAGCCTGTTTGATGGCCGCGGCGACACCGGCGATCAGACCGCCTCCCCCGATCCCCATCACCACGGTGTCGACGTCAGGCACGTCCTCGAACACTTCGAGTCCGAGTGTGCCCTGGCCGATCACCACGTCGCGGTGGTCGAAGGGATGGATCAGAACCGCGCCGGTGCGCTCGGCGAACTCGGCCGCCAGCCGCAGCGAGGTCGCCACGGTCTCGCCTTCGAGCACGACCTCAGCACCGTAGCCACGGGTGGCCAACAGCTTCGGGACGGGCACACCGAGCGGCATGAAGATCGTCGCCGGGATGCCGAGCGACTGCGCGGCCAGCGCGACGCCCTGCGCGTGGTTCCCTGCCGACGCCGCGACGACGCCGCGCAGGCGCTCCTCAGCCGTCAGCTGCGCCAGGCGGTAGGTCGCCCCACGGATCTTGAACGATCCGGTGCGCTGCAGGTTCTCCATCTTCAGCAGCACCGGCGCGCCGAGCGAATCGCTGAGCATGCGGGAGAGCTCGATAGGAGTGTGCGAGATCACCCCGTCCAGGCTGTCTGCTGCGGCTCTGAACTCGGCCAGGCTCGGGGCGGCGGTCATCGGTTCCTCCTCGGTCGCTCACGCGGCACAGTGCTCCAGATCAGGTCTGCTTGAGGTTCCTCACCGGTGCGCCACGCACCAGTGCTGATGGTCACGGCGGCGACGTTGATGAACGCGGCAAGCGGCACGGCGAACAGTGCGCCGGGGATTCCGGCGATCATCGCTCCCCCGGCGACCACGAGAACCACGGCGAGCGGGTGAACCTTCACCGCTGCACCCATCATGATGGGTTGCAGGATGTGCCCCTCGACCTGCTGCACCAGCAGCACGACGCCGAGCATCGCGACCGCGATCCACCAGCCGTTGTAGACCAACGCGAGGAAGACCGCGACGGCCCCGGTGAGCACGGCTCCAACAATGGGCACGAAGGCTCCGAGAAACACGAGCACAGCTACCGGTATCGCCAGCGGCACGCCGAGCAGTGCCGCCCCGACTCCGATGCCGACAGCGTCGATCGCGGCGACAGCGAGCTGGGTGCGAGCGTAGTTGACGACCGTCGCCCAACCGTTGGTCGCGGCGGCGTCGACGGCCGTGCGCGCGCGGCGGGGGAACACCTTCAGAGTCCACCGCCAGATCCCCCCACCATCGGCGAGCAGGCAGATGAGAATGAACAGCGCCAGCAGCGTTCCGGTCACGATGTGAGCGGCAGTGCCGGTGACCGCTCCAGCCGCGTTCCACAGCAGCGACGCTTGCTCGGTGAGCAAGTTGAGGCCGTCCTGGATAAATGAGTCGATCTGTTCGGCCGACAGGTGCAGAGGACCTTCGAGAAGGAAGGTGCGGAGCTGCTGCAGTGCGCCTTCCGTCTTGGTCTGAACATCCGGCAGCTCAAGTCGAACCTGCCAGATCACCAACCAGAAGAGCCCGACGACGATGCCGAGCGTGCCCACGATGGTGAGCGTGATCGCGAGCCACCGGGGAAAGCGAGCGCGCACCATCAGCTGGAAGCCGGGCCACACCAGCGCGGTGATGAGAATGCCGATCATCAGTGGGATCACCAGCAGCTTGAGCAGCATGACCAGCCAGATGAACAGTGCGACTGCGCCGGCGATGACCAGCAGACGCCACGAGTAGGCGGCCGTCACACGTAGCGGCCACGGCACGGCCTCATCGGACTCGATCTGCACGGTTCGATGAGTGGACGGCGGCTCATGACGGAACGGATTGCGGAACCTCGGCCTGGGGTTGTCGCTCATTGTGCAATTCTACTTACGCGCACCTGAGCGTTCCGGAACCATGTCGGCGGTGCCCGCTAGCCTGGCCGCATGACACCCACCGGCACGCCGCCGCGCCGCGGCGCGGACACGCTGACAGCATCCGAAGCCCGGCGCATCACTCTCGCGGCGCAGGGATTCTCACGTCGGATGCCCGCGGCCGTCGCCCCCAGACACTTCCACCGCACGATGGATCGGCTCGGTGTGCTGCAGATCGACTCGGTGAATGTGTTCGCGCGCTCGCACTACATGCCGATGTTCTCGCGGCTGGGTGCGTATCCGACGTCGATGCTGGATCGCACGTTCCTGTCGCGCACCACCCACTACGTCGAGTACCTCGCGCACGAGGCGACGTTCATGCCCGTCGACGACTGGCCGTTGTGGGGATTCCGCATGCGCGGCTGGCAGCAACGGATCTCCTCCCCCGACGAGTGGGGTCACGTGCATACCCGTACCCTCGACTGGGTGCGCGCGGAGTTGCGCGATCGCGGACCGCTACGTCCCGCCGATCTGCGCGACGACGCACCCCGGGAACGCGGCAGTTGGTGGGACTGGGACGACGCGAAGCTCGCTCTGGAGCATCTGTGGCGGTGCGGCGAGGTCGCGATCGCCGGACGCATCGGGTTCGAGCGCCGTTACGGCCTTGCTGAGCAGGTCATCCCGGCCGAGGTGCGCAACACGACCATTGAGCGGGCCGATGCGGTGCGCGAACTGGTGCGCCGCGCTGCGCGCTCGTACGGCGTCGCGACGGTGGCCGATCTCAACGACTACTACCGGCTGCGGGATCAGGCCGGAGTGCGCGCCGCGGTCGAGGAGCTCGTCGATTCCGGTGAGCTCGAGCCGGTGTCGGTGCGCGGCTGGGAGCGCAGCGGTCGACCTCTGCCCGCGTGGCGGCACCGCGACGCCGTGGTTGCTCGGCGCATCGACCGAGCCGCGCTGCTGACGCCGTTCGATCCGGTGATCTGGTTCCGGGATCGTGCGCTGCGCGTCTTCGAACTCGACTATCGCATCGAGATCTACGTGCCCGCGGCGAAGCGCCGCTACGGCTACTACTCGCTACCTGTTCTGGTCGGTGACCGGATCGTCGCCCGCGTCGATCTGAAGGCCGACCGTGCGGCGTCGGTGTTGCGTGTGCAGTCGGCTTGGTGGGAACCGCACGCCGTCGCCGAGAGCGACGCTCCCCGTGTGGCGGAAGAGTTGGTGCGCGCGGCGCGTTGGCAGGGATTGGAACGTCTGAGCGTCTCGGGCTGGGGCGATGCCTCGGATGCTATCGCGCGCGCCATGCACGGACAGGAGACGCCGGTCGATCGGCACGAGCACCCGCGTGAAGCGGTCAGCGCGATCTGAAGCTTCTGCTGGCAGAAGAAAAGTGCTGAGTTCGCGGCTCAGAACTGGACGCGCGGCGGTTCCGAAACCGCACCGTCGTCGGCGACCTCGAAGAACTCGCGCTCGTTGAAGCCGATCCCCCGGGCGAACATGTTGTTCGGGAAGACCTTGATCTTCGTGTTCAGCTCGCGCACGCCACCGTTGTAGTAGCGACGGGCCGCCTGGATCTTGTCCTCGGTATCGACGAGCGAGTGCTGCAACTGCAGGTAGTTCTGGCTCGCCTGAAGTTGCGGATATGCCTCGGCGACGGCGAACAGACTGCGCAGCGCCTGCTGCAGGTGACCTTCGGCGACGCCGGCCTCAGCCGGGCCGCTGGCAGAAAGGGTTTCGGCGCGTGCGCGCGTCACTCCTTCGAAGACGGCCTTCTCATGCGCCGCATAACCGCGCACCGTCTCGATGAGGTTGGGGATCAGGTCGGCGCGCCGCTTGAGCTGCACGGTGATGCCGCTCCAGGCTTCATCGACGCGGACGTTGAGCTGCACCAGCGAGTTGTACGTCGACCAGAGATAGATACCGACGAGCACCAGCACGCCGACGACGATCAGTACCGGCCACAGCCATTCCATGCGGTCCCCCTCTTGGATCGAGATCCATCCTATGCGCCCGTCACTGCACGTCCGCTGGGCGGCGCGGTACGTCACGCGCCGAGAATGCGTTCCAGATGCCGGTTGCCGAAGAGTCGCTCGGGATCCAGGCGGTCGCGCAACGCCACGAAGTCGTCGAACCGCGGGTAGCGCTCGCGCAGCTGCTCAGCGCCGAGCGTGTGCAGCTTGCCCCAGTGCGGGCGCCCGCCGTGCTGCAGCATGATCTGTTCGACGGCCTCGAAGTACTCGCGCGGATCGGCACGCCAGTACCGGTGCACGGCGACATAGGCGCTGGCCCGCCCGCTCGCCGTCGACATCCACAGGTCGTCGGCCGTCGCGAACCTTACCTCGATGGGGAACTCGATGCGCCACCCTCGGTCGTCGATCAGTTGCTGAAGCTCACGGAACGCGGGCACCAGCTGGTCGACGGGGAGGGCGTACTCCATCTCTCGGAAGCGCACGGTGCGACGTTGTGTGAGCACGGTGTGGGAACGGTCGGTGTACTCGCGGTCGCCGGTCAGCTGCACGGCAAGCCGGTTGAACCGAGGGGTGATGGCCGGCACCGCCTGCGCCGCGGCGCACACGACGCGGTACACGCCGTTGGACAGCAGCGTCTCATCCACCCACTTGCCGAGGCGCGGGAGCGGCTGTCGTCGTGTCGATTCCGGCAGGCGGGTCTGCGTCTTGGTCAGCGCCACCTCGGTGTGCGGGAACCAGTAGAACTCGAAATGATCGTGCGCGACGGCGCGCTCATGCACCGAGGCGAGCACGTCGTCGAGCGGGGCGGGCTCGTCGATCGCGTGCAGGATGAACGCGGGAACGCACTGCAGCGTAACCTCGACGATGATGCCCAGCGCACCGAGACCAAGTGCTGCCGCCGGCAGCAGCTCGGGGTTGTGCGTCTCGTCGATGCGCAGAAACTCCCCCTCCGCCGTGATGAGGGTCAGTCCGCGCACCTGAGTGGCGATCCCGCCGAAGTCTGTGCCGGTGCCGTGCGTTCCCGTCGAGATCGCCCCACTGATCGACTGTCGGTCGATGTCGCCGAGGTTCTCCATCGCGAGACCGTAATGGCGCAGCAGACCCGGGATGCGATGCAGGCGTGTGCCGCCGAGCAGCGTGACCCGTCCGCTGGCGGCATCCGCCGAAACGAGACCCTGCAGGTCGTCGAGCTCCAGTAGCACGCCGGGGGCGACGGCGATACCGGTGAAGCTGTGACTCGCGCCCACGGCTTTCACCGTCAGGCCTTGCGAGACGGCGGCTTTGACCGCACGTTGCACGCCCTCGGGGGATCGCGGCCGTTCCACGCGCACCGGGCGCACAGTGGCTGAGCGGCCCCAGTTCTGCCAGACTCCCCCGGGTCGCGTCATAGGAAGGCCTTCCCCTCTCCTCGGTACGTCGGGACCTCTCCGATGACGGTCCCGTCGGCGATCACATGGTACGTGTTGATGCGTTCAGCGGGTTCACCGCTCTTCGCGTGCCGGAACCATACCCGGTCGCCGATCCGCAGATCGCCCGCGGCTGTGCCCTGCAACGGCGTCTGCACTTCACCGGCTGCTTCTCTGGGGAGCGTGCGCAGACGCGGAGGCCACACCGGCGCGGGCTGCCGAGAGGCGGCGGCGGGGCCGGAGGCGATCCATCCGCCGCCGAGTACCGTGGCGATATCGCGCTCTGGCTTGCGCACGACGTCGAACGCGAATGCTGTCGCGGGCGCCGGCGAGAACGACCGATAGCCGTCGAACAGGTGCCCGGCGAGCAGTCCGCTGCCGGCCGTCGCCTCGGTCAGGGACTGGTCGCTGCCGGTGAACTCGAGCGAACCGGTTCCCCCGCCGTTGAGGAACTCCAACGGCGCGATACCAAGCAGGGCATCCGCGATCTCAGCACGGCGCTGGCGCAGTTCGTCGCGTGAGCGCGCCTGCACCATCCGGATCAGCGGGGCATCGGCACCCGCAGCATCGCCCTGTCCGGCGATCTGGGCCTCATACATCTGCAACCCGACGAGCCGGAACCCCGGGCGGCGGACGACCTGACGCGCGAACCCGGCGACGTCGGCAGCCGTGTGCAACGGAGACCGACGTACTCCGACGTGCCCGATGGTCGCAGAACGCAAGGACGCATCCACATCGATCGCAACGCGCACCTCGGGACGGCTACCCGGAGCGGCGATGGCATCGATCAGATCGAGATGAGCGATGTCGTCGATCATCAGTGTGATGCGTGAGGCGAGCTTCTCATCCGCGACGAGCGTCGCCAGCCCCGCGCGGTCGACTGTGGGGTACCCGAGCACGATGTCATCGTGTTCCTGGGCGAGCCACAGTGCCTCGGCCAACGTGAAGGACAGGATGCCACGATAGCCCGGGATGGCGAGCACGGCATCGAGCACGGCCCGCACGCGCACCGACTTCGTCGCGACGCGGATCGGCAACCCCCCGGCACGGACCAGAAGATCGAGCGCGTTGTACCGCAGCGCATCCTGTTCGATGATCGCGACCGGCGCTGGCAGGTGCGCCGTCGCATCACTCAGCGAGCGCCAATAACGCTCTGGCGACCGCCACGCGGCCGTCTGCGGACGTGCGTCAGCGCGGGCGTCGGCGTTCGGACTCCGTTCAGCGGTGAGGTCGAGCACCCCTCCACCATACGGGGCGATCGCGTCGTCAGAGTGCGAGACCGAGGGCCAGGGCGATGACGCCGAGCAGCGGAATCACGCCTTGCTTCAACGCTGCTCCCGCTTTGTCGGGGCTCGACAGCAGCAGCACAAGGCTCGCGGCGACCATCGAGCCGGTGCCCGTGAACACCAGCGTCGCGCCGACCGTGTGCGCGCCCGCGGCGAAGAACACGGTTCCGAGCATGGTGATGACTGCGAGGAAGAGGTTGTAGAAGCCCTGATTGAACGCGAGCTCCTTCTGCGTCTTGGCCTGCTCGACGGTGCCGGTGCCGAAGATCTTTCGCGCACGCGGGCTGGTCCACGCGATGGACTCCAGATAGAAGATGAAGACATGCACCAGCGCGGCAGCGGATGCCAAAACGAGCCCTGCAACGATCATGATCGGAGTTCCCTTCCTGTGCCTCCGTGCGGGGCGACCACGTCGGCGCGGCCCCGCACCTGCGTCAACAGCCGGGGATTCGAACCCGCCCCACCCGCACTCCACACGTCACTCCGTGCCCCCACTGGGATTCGAACCCAGACTGAAGCGATTTTAAGTCGCCTGCCTCTGCCGTTGGGCTATAGGGGCGCAGGTCTCAGCCTACCCAGGCCCGAGACACGCAAAGGGCCCGCGCGACATCTCGCGCGGGCCCTGCAGGCGTTCGGTCAGAGGGTCAGGCTCCCGCCGCGACCTTCTGCTTCTCAGCCGACGTCTTCTCAGCGTCCTTTGCGGGTGCGTCCTTCACGGCAGCGTCCTTGACAGGTGCCGCAGCGGCCGCCGGGCGCGGGCGCGCCGCGAACTCCTCGAACACCGCGCGCGGCTGCTGCACGGCTTCGAGGTTGACGATGTCGCGGCCGAGCCACAGGTTGTTCCACCAGCCCCACAGCACGCGCCACTTGCGCTCCCACGACGGCATCGCCAGTCCGTGGTATCCGCGGTGCGCGAGCCAGGCGACGAAGCCCTTCAGAGCGATCTTGCCCGACTGGAAGACACCGTTGTACAGGCCGAGACCGGCCACGGCGCCGAGGTTCTTGTGGAAGTACTCGCGGGTACCTTCGCCGCGCAACACGGCCACCAGGTTCTTCGCGAGCACCTTCGCCTGACGCACGGCGTGCTGGGCGTTCGGCACGCAGTAGCCGCCGACCCCGCCACCCGAGAGGTCCGGCACAGCCGAAACGTCACCGGCGGCCCAGGCGCCCTCGACGGGCTCCTCGGCGGTTCCGACGCGCAGGTCTGCACGGGTCTGGATACGGCCGCGCTCTTCGACGGGCAGGTCGCCACCACGAACGACAGTGGGGTTGGCCATCACGCCGGCCGTCCAGACGATCAGGTCGGTCGGGATGACCTGGCCGGTCGAGAGCTCGACGTTGCCGTCGACAGCGCCGGTGACCTGAGTGTCGAGGTGCACGTTCGCGCCGCGCTTGGCGAGGTCCTTCAGCACCCACTCGCTGGTCTTCAGCGAGACCTCGGGCATGATCCGCCCCATCGCCTCGATGAGGTGGAAGTGGGTGTCTTCGAACGACAGCTGCGGGTACTTCGCGATCAGCGACGAGGCGAGCGAGCGCAGCTCGGCAAATGCCTCGATACCCGCGAAGCCACCACCAACGACGACAACGGTCAGCAGACGGTCGCGCTCGGGACCGGCCGGCACCGAGGCCGCCTTGTCGAAGTTCGACAGCAGGCGGTCACGGACAGCGACGGCCTCTTCGATGGTCTTGAGCCCGATGGCGTTGTCGGCGATGCCCGGGATCGGGAACGTACGCGAGACGGCACCGGCGGTGACGACGATCTGGTCGTACGCGAACTCGTACGGCTCGCCGACCGGCGGCGTGATCGTGGCGACCTTGTTCGCGTGGTCGATGCCGGTGACCTTCGCGGTGATCACATTGGTGCGCTTGAGGTGGCGACGGTGCGCGACGACAGCGTGGCGCGCCTCAATCGAACCGGCGGCGACCTCGGGCAGGAACGGCTGGTACGTCATGTACGGCAGCGGGTCGACCATCGTCACATCAGCTTCACCCTTGCGAAGGTGCTTCTCAAGCTTCCATGCGGTGTAGAAACCTGCGTAGCCTCCACCGACAATCAGAATGCGGGGTGCAGTGCTGTTCTGAGGCACAGGGGGACAACTCCTCGTCGTCAGGGGGTGGGAACGCGTCGACCGCGCTCCGTTCGGATGCGCCGGGCAGCTGCGGTGACGCCAAGCGCTATCAGGATACCAGGCACCGTGAGCGCCAGAAGCGGCAGGGTACCGTATCGCAGTGACTCCGCTGTCGGCAGCAACGGGGTGCCCGCCTCGGTGGGCGGCTCCGGCGGCGGCAACGGCGGGATGGTCACCGGTTCGGTCGTGTCCTGCGGATCCGGCCGATCCGGGGCGTCCGCTCGTCGGTACACCCGAACCCACTCCTGCAGGTCTCCCATTGGGTTGCTCTCCACGCGCGGCACCGACGCGGTCACCGCGGCGTGCACGTCGAGCAGCCCGTACCCGTACAGCGGGTCGGGGGTGCGCTGCATTTCGGGCACGGGAACGGCAGTCTTGACGATCCGGTTGATGACGTTGGCGGCATCCAGGTCAGGGTGCGCCGCGCGCACCAGCGCGACGGCGCCGGCCACGATCGGCGCGGCACCGCTGGTGCCGTTCCACCCGACGATCTCGCCGTCCGCCGTGTAGCCGATGAGCGACTCGCTCGGCGCCATCACACCGATGGTGATGCCCTGCGTGGATGCCCCCTGGCTGGCCACACCGGTCTGGTCGACGCCGCCGACGGTGAGCACACCGGGGATCGTCGCCGGGGCACCGATAATGGTCGTGCCGCTGTCACGGTTGCCCGCTGCGGCGACCACGACGACGTCGTGCTCGTAGGCGTAGAGGAAGGCCTCATCCCAGCTCTTGTCCCAGTCGAGAGTGTTCGTGGTGAACGACAGGTTGATGACATCGGCGCCGTTGTCGACCGCCCACTTGATGCCTTCGGCCACCTGGTCGCTGAACGGCACCGTGGCCGATGTGCCGGGAAACCCGAGAGACACCGACAGCAGATCGGCGCGCGGCGCAACACCGATCAATCCCGTACCGTCGACGTTGCCCGGTGCCGCCGCGATCGAGCCGACCAGCGTGCCGTGGGCCCGGTTGACCACACCGACCGGTGTGCGTCCGTCGTTGGTACCGGCCCCGGACACATCCGTACCGCCGATGACAGCGTCGCCGAAGATCCCCGCGGCCTCTCCGATACCGGTGTCGAGTACCGCGATGGTGACACCTTCGCCGCGCGTGACCTGCCACGCATCGCGGATCTTCGCACCATCGAGCCAATACTCGGTGGCGCGCACCGGATCCGACGGGTCGTCGGGAATCGGCAGCGGTGCCGGAGTCTCTTCGGTCTCGGCGTCGTGCACCTGTGCGGCGGCCGGCTCCCCCGGCACCGCGCCGAGGATCACGGAGCTCGTCATCACCGCGATGGCGGCGATGCCCGACAGCATCCGCCGTCTCGTCATTCCGAGGCGTCCCCTTCGGATGCCGGAGTGTCACCCGCATCGCGCAGAGCCGCGCCCGGCGCGGCGCATGCGCACCGCTCGGGCGACCAACTCGATCGCGCCAGCGCTTCGTCACCGATCGGATTGAGACCGGGGCCGGCCGCAAGGGCGTGGCCCGCGAGCGCGTGCAGGCACTTCACACGGGTCGGCATGCCACCCGCCGAAATGCCGTCGATCTCGGGGACCTCGCCGAACTGGGCGCGGTCGGCCAGGTACGCCTCATGTGCGCGCTGATACCCGGCGGCTACGTCGTCGTCCTCATCGAGCATCTGTGCCAGCTCGGGCATCACCTGCGTCGCCTCAAGCGTCGACATGGCTGCGGTGGCCGCAGGGTGGGTCAGGTAGTAGAAGGTCGGGAAGGGCGTTCCGTCGTGCAGGCGCGGCGCCGTCGCGACGACGGTCGGGTTTCCGCACACGCAGCGGGCGGCGATACCGACGACACCGCGCGCGGGGCGCCCCAACTGATCGGAGACCACGGCGATCTCGGCGGCGGTCGGTGGCTCAAACGGCGGTCTCGTCACTACTCCAGAGTACGGGAGAGCGCCT
This sequence comes from Microbacterium esteraromaticum, assembly GCF_028747645.1. NCBI lineage: Bacteria > Bacillati > Actinomycetota > Actinomycetes > Micrococcales > Microbacteriaceae > Microbacterium > Microbacterium esteraromaticum. The sequence goes on along the minus strand of NZ_CP118100.1, from coordinate 972,496 downwards.
GTGTGACGACTCAGCGCGGACGGTGTTCCACCGGTGTCCGCCTCCGGCGGCTTCACGGGTCAGCGCGCGGGGGTGCCGACGGCGGTCTGTGCCAGCCCGGCAGCGGTCATGCTGCGCAGCAAGTGGGGCATCCAGTCCGCTCCGCGCTGCTGCAGTTCTTCGCTGACTTCCTGCTGCGCGGGCGGCAGGTCAGCGGGATCGAGGTCGAAGTCGACGAGGTAGGGCACCTGACCGGGCCTGACGTAGTAGAGCCGTTCACGCGCCTGAGTGGTGATGTACACCGGATCATCCCAGCGCGCCTGCTCGCGCTCGAGCTCGGCGATCTGCTCCTCGGTCAGCTGCACCGAGTGCTCGAGGGCGGCGATCTTCTGGCGCTGGTCCAGGTACGTGCCGATGGTCGGCACGAGCACCCAGGTGCCCAAGACTACCAGCGAGAGCATGATCGCTGCGAAGGCCGAGAGGCGGATGCCACTGGCCCACTCCCGCACATCGACGGCGCGGTCGGCGAGGCGGGTGCGCGTTCGCGTTCTGCGGCCCGACGGGGCGGATGCCGAGGTGCGCGGTGCGTGCTGCGGGCGCGGCTCGTCGCTGTGCGGAGACGATGAAGGGGGAGCTGGTCGTCGTGCCATGCTCCCCCTCCTTCGTAGCGTCTCAGTGCGGTATCAGCCGTTCAGCGTCCGCGTGTCTTGGCTCAGCGGCCGAAGCGCGGGAACGCCGATGCACCGGCGAACACCGCGGCGTCACCGAGGTCCTCTTCGATGCGCAGAAGCTGATTGTACTTCGCGACGCGCTCGCTGCGGGCGGGCGCACCGGTCTTGATCTGACCGGCGTTGGTCGCGACAGCGAGGTCGGCGATCGTGGTGTCTTCGGTCTCACCCGAACGGTGCGAGAGCATGGCCGTGTAGCCGGAGCGCTGTGCCAGGCTGACCGCGTCGAACGTCTCGGTGAGCGTGCCGATCTGGTTGACCTTCACCAGCAGCGAGTTGCCGACGCCACGGGCGATGCCGTCAGCGAGGCGCTCGGGGTTGGTGACGAACAGGTCGTCTCCGACCAGCTGCACCTTGCTGCCGAGGGCATCCGTGAGCAGCTTCCAGTTGTCCCAGTCGTCCTCGGCCAGCGCGTCCTCGATCGTGACGATCGGGAAGTCATTGACCAGGCCCTGGTAGTACTCGATCAGCTCGGGGCCGGTCCAGTCCTTGTTGTCGAGGCGGTACACGCCGTCGTTGAAGAACTCGGTCGCGGCGACGTCAAGACCCAGGGCGATGTCCTTGCCCGGGGTGAAGCCCGCCTTCTCGATCGCCTTGATCAGGAATTCCAGGCCTTCGCGGTTGCTGGGCAGGTCGGGAGCGAAGCCGCCCTCGTCGCCGAGACCGGTGGCGTAGCCGGCGGCCTGCAGCTCGCTGCGCAGCACGTGGTAGGTCTCGACGCCCCAGCGCAGCGACTCCGAGTAGGTGTCGGCGCCGATCGGGGCGAGGAAGAACTCCTGCATGTCGATGCCGTTGTCGGCGTGCTCGCCACCGTTGATGACGTTGAACAGCGGAACGGGCAGCACGTGCGCGTTCGGTCCGCCCAGGTAGCGGTACAGCGGCAGGTCAGCCGAATCGGCAGCAGCCTTGGCCACAGCGAGGCTGACGCCGAGGATGGCGTTGGCGCCCACGCGCTTCTTGTTGTCGGTGCCGTCGACCTCGTTGAGGATCTCGTCGACGATGCGCTGCTCGCTCGCCTCAACGCCCTCGATGGCGGGGCCGAGCTCGTCGAGCACTGCCTCGACGGCCTTCAGGACGCCCTTGCCGCCGTAGCGACCCTTGTCGCCGTCGCGCAGCTCGTATGCCTCGAAAGCGCCGGTGGATGCACCCGACGGGACGGCGGCGCGCTGCACGATCCCGTCATCGAGGAGCACCTCCACCTCGACGGTCGGGTTTCCGCGCGAGTCGAGAATCTCGCGTGCGCCTACTGCCTCGATGAGTGCCACAGATGTGCTCCTTTTCAGAGAGGAAAGGTGGTGTGGAGCGACGTCGATCCGTGGCCCAGTCTAACCCGGGGTGCTCAGCCCGCCGGGGACGCATGACGCGGCGCCAGCGATGACACCAGAACCGCCCAGGACGGCCCGGGATCCGCGCCGGGCGGAAAGCGCTGGGCGATCTCGAGCGCGACCAGACCGTGCGCGAACGCCCATGCGGCCCGTGCCCGCGGGTGATCCTCCACGCTCTCACCGAACAGTTCGAGCAGTGCGCGCATCGCCCGCTCCTCCGCGCCGGGTTCGAGCTGGGTGCGGTCGAGCGGATGCTGGGTCATCAGACAGTACAGTTGCGGTGCCGCGAGCGCCTGGGCACGGTACACCTCGGCGAATCCCGCCAGCCCGTCAGCGCCCTCCAGTGCAACGCCGAGCCGCATGAAACCGCGAGAGATGAGCGCGTGCACGATGGCGTCAAGGCCTCGGAAGTGCTTGTACAGGCTCGGCGGCTTGATATCGAGCGCACGGGCGAGCTCACCGATTCCGAAGCGGTCCGCCCCGACGTCTTCGAGCACCCGTTCGGCGACATCGAGGATCTGCTCGCGGCGAGCGCTCATGCCTGACACGCGCCGGGCGTCGGCGCGCCGGCGACCGATCGAATGTACCCGTCGCGGTCTCGCAGTCCGTAGCCGACGGCACGGTCGACGGCGATGTGCGCCAACCAGGCGAGCCCCATGCCAACGACCACGGCTCCCCCCGGCGCACCTCCGACCACGGGAAGCGCGATCAATGAGCCACCCGCGATGAGCAGCACCGGAAAGCGCGCGAGGTGCAGCATGTTGTACCCCACCACCCGGTCAGGGCGCAGCGCCCCCGATCGGTTCGGGTCGAAGGCGCCGATGAGCGCGACGTCGGGCAGCAGTGCGAAGACGATCACCGGACCACCGACGATCCAGCCGTAGTCGACCGATGAGATCACGGACAGCGTGATCGCGGCGGCGGCGAGAATTCCCCAGAGGATGCGAATGACCATGTGGCTAATGGTATTAGCCACATGGTCATTCGTCAATCATCGCCGCGTGCGTCTGCGGCAGAGAAGGTCAGCCGGTCCGGCCGCGTCGACGGAGGGCGAAGAACGTCACCGCGCCGCCGACGGCGAGCAGGACGCCACCCCCGAGCAGGAGCCCGACCGGGAGGGACGAGCCCGTCGCAGCCAGGTCACCGCTCTCGCCGGGCGACGCGACGTCGGCCGCGACCACCACGATCTCGACGCCTGCGCTCTCACCCGACGCGGCGACGAGGACGATCTCGTGCGTCCCCGGCTCGGTCGTCGCGGGAATCGTGACCGTTGCGGAGAGTTCGCCCGAGGCATCTGCCACCGCCGTGGCCAGAACGACCGGATCGGAGTGCAACTCGATGGTCGCCGCCTCGCCCGCGGCCAGGCCGGATGCCGAGATCGTCACCTCGCCACCGGCAGCGACCGACAACACCGACGTGGTGACCGCGAGCTCTCCGCCATCGCCAGGCTCTGTCGGGTCGGTCGGGTCGGTCGGCTCAGGCGTGGGCTCCGGGTCGACCGGCTCCCCCGCCTCACGACCCAGCGCGAACCGGTCGATGACCCACGGTGAGGTCTCCGGGGTGCGCACGTCGTACGCGTACGAGACGACCTCGTTCGCGGCCGTGTCGAGCATCGCGAACACCGCCAGATCGTTGGACTGCACGAACGGCTGGGGGTCTCCGGTTTCCGTGCGGAACGGCGCGACGTTGGGCACCACGGCCTCAAGGCCGCCCGGGTTGCCCTGCGACAGGTAGTTCGAGGCATCCCAGGGCTCCGGCGGCAGGGGCCGGCTGCGACCACTCAGCTCGTGATACGCGCCGTAGGAGTTACCGGTATTGCTGGTCTCGAGGTAGTTGACTCCGTTCTCGGAGACGAAACGGTTCCACAGGTGGGAGTGACCGTTGTGCACGAGATCGACGCCGGCGGACTCGAGCAGAGGCGTCAGGTCGTTCAGCAGCATGTTGTTGTCGGGTTCGTACTCGTAGCGCACGCCGACGACCTCGCCCTCGGCGTTCGTCTCTTCGATGCGCGTCGGTTCGGCGAAGTGCGGCATGACGTTGTCACCGAGCCCCTGCGGCCCCTCGTGCAGCATGACGACCCGAAAGCGCGCGTCTTGGAAGTCGTCACTCGCGAGTTCCGCCTCGAGCCATTCGTACTGCTCGCTGCCCTCTTCGAGCGACTCGAACACGAACTCGCCGTAGCCCTGCTCCAGGGGCGCGTCGAGGTTCGCCGCCGCCTCCTGATAGCGGCTGGTCGAGGTGCGCTCCTGCGCGTCGGCCTGCGCGGCGGTGCCCCGCCAGATGCGCGTCGAGTACAGCGAGACGAGCCGGATGTCACCGAAGGTCACCGCGTAGTAAGTCTCGCCGCCGGGTGAGTCATCGGGAAGCGTGAACATCTCCTCGTAGCTGGTCGTGCTGAACGAGTTGTTCTCGATCCACTGCGCTTTCACGTCGGGGTCGGCGGTGGGATTCACGTCCGCGGCGACCTTCTCGTACTCGGCCTCGGCGATCTCCACCGGCACCGGCGCGCCGAACGAGGCCCCGATCTTGGTCTTGCCGTCTACCCGGCCCTGCACCTCGTGGTTGCCGACCGCGGGGAACAGCACGGCGTTCTGTACGATCTCGCCACCGGAGTACTGCTGCACGCCATTGTTGTCGATGCGTCCGCCGTTGCCCTGGAGTGCGGCGAAGAAGGCGCTCCCGCGGGTGTCGTCGAACCACTCCGATGCGCGGTCGGGGTGGTTGACGAGGTCGCCGGCGAGGAACACCGCGTCGATGTCGCCGATCGTCTCGGCCGCCATCTGCAGGTTCGCGGGAGTGTTCGCCATCGCCTGGTGGTCGCTTGTGATGAGCACCCGCAGGTCGTCGCCGGCCTGCGGCGATGGCGCGAGCGAGAAGGTGCCTGAGACGACGGTTCCGTCGCCGTCGGTCGAGACGACGCGGTAGTCGACGCGTTCACCGGCGGCGAGCCCTGCGACGGCGGCTTCGTGACGCCACACCTCGCGTGCTGCGATGCCGTCCTCGGCAGAGGGCAGGAGGTCTTGCGGCAGACGCGAGGAGGCGTCCTCGGCAAGTCGCGAGAAGCGGGACGATTCCGCCGCGTAGGCCGTGACGCCGGAGAAGGTCGCCCCGGCGGCCGCGGCGCGTGCCTGCTCCACGGTCAGCGACGACACGCCGTCCCCGACGAGCACGACGTTCCCGTCACCTGCATACTCGGTGGTCCAGACCACTCGTACGCCGTCGGCGGTGGGGAGTTGCAGGAACGGATCGCTCAGCAGCGCGAGATCGCCCACCGGGTCGGTCGTCGGATCCTCGACGGCGTGGGCAGCCGAGGCGAGCGGCACTGCGAGTGTGGCGCAGAGCAAGGCGCCCAGAGCGACCGTGGAGGTACGCGAGCGGCGTCGGTTCATGGGGTGGAGATCCTTCCGTTTCGGCGCGCGCGATCGTGGCGCGGATCGCGCGGCGCAGGGGGTAGATCTCGGATGCTAGGGACGCGACCTGAACACGAATGCACGCTCGGGTGAACTGCCGGGTGACTCCCCTGGCAGCCGTTCCCGCGTCGTGAGCGTCCCGGCCGCCTCGCTCAGACCACGACGGCGAGCGCGACCCCGTCCCATCCCTTCAGACCGACAGTCTGCAGGGCGGTGGCATCGAAGCGTGGGTCATCTGCCAGCATCCGCAGTCCCGCGCGCGTACCCACCACCATCGGATCGGTGCTCGACGCGTCGGCGACATCGCCGTTGCGTCCGATGTTGTCGACGACCACGACGGTGCCCGGATGCCCGAGCTTCGCGGCCCAGTCGAGATAGATGGTGTTCGATTCCTTGTCAGCGTCGATGAACACCAGGTCGAAGCCGCCGACGAGCGTCGGCAGCACGTCGGCGGCGCGTCCGATGCGGATGTCGACGCGGTCACCGACCCCGGCCGCGTCGATGCTCGCTCGTGCCACGGCGGCGTTGCCGCTCTCGGCCTCGATCGTCGTCACCCTCCCGCGCTCACCCACGGCGCGCGCCATCCAGATGGTCGAGTAGCCGCCGAGCGTTCCGATCTCGAGCACCCGTTCGGCGCCGCTGATGCGCACCAGGAGGTTAAGGAGTTTGCCGGCCACGGGCGCGACCTCGATCTCGGGCATCCCCGCGTCCCGCTGTGCAGCGAGCGCCGCCTCGAGCGCGGGATCGTGCCCGACGAGCGTCTCGGCGAGGTAGTGGTCGACGTCGTGCCAGTTCTGCGGTGTGGATTCGGCCATTCCCTCAGCCAACCTGGCGCGCCGCGCGCGGTCAAGACTCTGCGCTGTGTGGGAAATCCCAGACCGTCCGCGCGGCCGGCGGCGCGCCGTGCCGCGACACACCGATCGGATACCGGATGGTCTGGGATTTCCGACGGGATCAGGCCACCGACGGGATCAGGCCACCGGCGGAGCGGGTGGCGCGACCGGCGGGGCGACGGATGCCCGGGGCTTGGGCTCTGCCAGGTTCGGCTGCTGACGGAACTGGCCGGTCAGCAGCAACACGACGATCACCACGCCACCGACGATCCACCCCGAGGCGCCGAGCGCCATCGACAGCGCCGGGTCGGTCACGGCACCGGCCGCGAGGAAGACGATCGGCAGGCCGGCCGCCGCGTTGAGCGCACCGTGCGCGAACACGGCCGGCCACATCGACGCGCTGCGCAGCCGCAGCCACCCCAGCAGGACGCCCCAGACGATGCAACCTGCCGTCATCAGCAACACCCCGGTGATGTCGGTGCGGCCGAAGTTGTAGCCGAGCAGAATGACCGGCGCGTGCCACACACCCCAGATCACGCCGCTGATCAGCAGTGCGGGCCAGGTGCCGTAGCGGCGCAGTGCGGGCACCAGGAATCCCCGCCACCCCACCTCTTCTCCGAAGGCCATCACGGCGTTGATCGTCGCCGCCGCGAACGGGATCGAGGCCAGCTGCACGGCAACCAGCACCCACGCGGGCGGCAGCGGCGTTCCCGCGGGCACCGACGATTCGAGCGTCTGCGCGAATCCGGAGAGCCCGATGAAGTCGGCCGAGAGCCACCCGAGCGCGACCGACAGCAGCATCGCCGCCACGACGACGGCGACCGTGCCGAACAGGCCGATCACGCACATCCAGATGACGCGCTTCGCGGGGCGCAGCGGCCACATTCCGAGAAACCGCAGCCGCTCACCCTTCGGGATCGGATGCATCGTGAACATCACGATCAGCAGTGCAAGAGCCGGCGTGAACATCATCAGGGGCAGCAGTGCGCCGGTCAGGGGCGAGGCGAGGCCGTCACCCAGCCACAGCGGCAACGCCACCAACCAGGCCAGGCCGCAGGCCAGCAGAACGAAGGCAAGGATCGGGCCGAGCCCGATAGTCACCTTCCGACGAGTCGTGGACTGTTGTACAGCATCCATTGTCCTCCTCCGGTTTCACGCATGCGCCGACCGGGCACGGTCGAGATATGCCTGCAGTGTCGCGGCGCCGACCTCGGCGCCGTCCACGGTCACCACCAGGGTGCGCTTGCCGCGCCGCTGCACCTCGATCGCCGGTCCGGTTCGAAGCACGATACCGTTTCGGCCATCCGTGCTGAGCCGCCATCCCCAGCCGCCGAACTCGGCGAAAGGGTGGCACTGCACGGCCCGCACCGAGATGATCTGCTCAAGCGGCACGTCGATGCGCGGGAATCCGAGGAACGAGCGCACCCGAAGGCCCTCGGCACCGGCCCGCACTCGGAACGACGACATGGCGCCGACGGCGACGCCGATGAGCACGATCACCAACAGCGGGATCCACACGATCTCTGGCGCCTGCACGGCTGTCACCGCAGCGATGCCGACCAGCGCGGCGACACCGACGCCCAACGCGATCATCCCCGCACGCGCCATCGACGCGGTCGCCAACCATACGATCCGCTCCCCCGCCGAGATCGACGCGAGGTGGGCGGGCTGCAGCGCCACCGCCGGTGTCGGGTGCACGTCAGGTTGCAGCACCCAACCGGCGGCGGTGAGCACGAGCAGCGCGCTGAACCCGCCGATCACGGTCGGCAGGATCGACCCCGCCTGCGTCGCGTCGTCGAGTCCGCGCTGCAGCCAGACCGAGCCGGTGGTGAGAACGGCGCTGAAGCCCGACATTCCCAGAGCAACAGCACCGAGCAGACGCGCGCTGCCGCCCCACTGCCCCCGCGCCACGCTGAGCACGGTGATCACCATCAGCACCGGCACGCCGAATCCGAGACCGATCGACAGCCACAGGTACGTCACCGGCGCACCGAAGCCGTCCACACCGCCCGGCCCCCAGTGGGTCGACGCCGGATCGGGCACGTCGGGCAACCACGCGAGCACAAGCCCGGCCGCGATCGCCGTGAGCATGACAGGCAGCACGAGTCCGACGACGACGAGGGCGCGGCGCGCGCGCCGCAGTTCGTCGTGCCGCACGTCCGTGACGGACAGTTCGGGGGCATCGCTGCTGCGGGAACGGTCGTTCATCGGTTCGTCTCCTTGATGAGGGCGGCGAGGGTGGTGGGCGTGACGCCGAGCTCGACGGCACGGCGCACGAGGGCGGTGATGTCGTCGGCAAGCGCGGCGAGAGGGGCGGCGGATGCTGAGATGACTGCGCCCCGGCCACGACGCAGATCGACAAGACCCTCGTCGCGCAGTTCCTGGTAGGCGCGCAGCACGGTGTGGACGTTGACGTCGGTCGCATCGGCCAACTCGCGCGCCGCCGGCAGACGATCGCCGGGGCGCAGTCGCCCTGCGAGCACGTCACCCCGCACCGACGCCGCGATCTGCTCGAACAGCGGCCGTGGACTCTCGGGGTCGATCCGGATCAACATGAGCACCTCCAACACGCTTATTCTAGTTCAAATAGAACAGTTGTCGATAGTATCCAGCCGATCGCGGCCACCAGAGTCTCCCCCGGCAGACTGACCGCATGCGCATGACCCCTCGTCGCCTCGCCCTCGGCATGAGCCTGTGGGCTCCGAACCTCTTCAGCGGCATCCGCGTGCGTCGGTTCTCGGATGACTGGACGCACGCCACCGTCGAACTGCACGTCAACGTGTTCACCCGCAACTACGTCAAGACGGCCTTCGGCGGATCGATGTCGGCCATGACCGACCCGTACTTCTTCATGCTCGTGATGCACCAGCTCGGTCGCGATTACGTGGTCTGGGACACCCGCGGCGAGATCGAGTTCGTCAAGCCCGGACGCGGCGTGCTGACAGCCCACTTCCACGTGTCACCTGAGCAGGTGCAGCGTCTGCGCGAGCGTGCGCACGGCGGGGCGAAGGTGCTCGAGTGGTTCGAGACCGAGATCACCGACGCGGCCGGCGACACCGTGGCACGTGTGCGGCGCGAGGTCTACGTGCGCGAGAAGAAGCGCGTCACCGACGCGCGCGGCGCGTAGGTCACCGCCCGTTCACCAGACGGTGGGACCATGATCGGATGCCCCTCGCTCGCCGCCTGAACCTCGCCGACGCCATCGCCATCGGACTTGGCTCGATGATCGGTGCCGGCGTGTTCGCCGTCTGGGCACCCGCCCTCGGCGCGGCAGGCTCCGGCATCCTGATCGCCCTCGCGATCGCCGCGCTCGTCGCCTTCGCCAACGCGACTTCGTCGGCACAGCTCGCCGCGGTGCACCCGGTCGCCGGCGGCACCTACGCCTATGCGCGCGCCGAGATCGGCCCCTGGTCGGGGTTCATCGCCGGCTGGTGCTTCGTGATCGGCAAGATCGCCAGCAGCGCAGCGATGGCGATGACCTTCGCCGCCTACGCGGCCCCCGAGGAGTGGCGTGTACCGGTGGCCGTTCTCGCGGTCGCCGCACTGGTGACCGTGAACTGCTTCGGCATCACCCGCACGGCCCTGCTGACCCGCATCCTGGTGGTGATCACGCTGCTCGGGCTCGCTGTCGTCACTGCCGCCGGCGCCACCGCCGCCCCGGGCGCGACCCCTGACGCGTTGCCCGACGCCACCCTGTACGGCATCCTGCAGGGCGCCGGTCTGCTCTTCTTCGCCTTCGCCGGCTACGCCCGTATCGCCACCATGGGCGAGGAGGTCACCGACCCGGCCCGCACGATCCCGCGCGCTATCGTGTTCGCCCTCTCGGGCGCGGTCGTCGTCTACGTGGTGATCGGGATCACCGTCGTGTCGACTCTCGGAGCCGACGCGATCGGCAGCGTGCACCCGCTCGCCGACGTCGTCGCCGCCGCGGGCTGGGCAGGCGCAGAACCCATCGTGCGCGTCGCAGCCGCGACGGCATCGCTCGGGGCTCTGCTGGCGCTGCTGACCGGTATCGGACGCACCACCCTGGCGATGGCGCGCGAACATGACCTGCCGCGATTCCTCGCGCACGTCGACCCGCGGTGGCACGTCCCGCGCCGGGCTGAGATCGCGATCGGCCTCGCGGTCATCGGCATCGTGCTGATCGCCGATCTGCGCGGAGCGATCGGCTTCTCATCCTTCGGAGTCCTGCTCTACTACCTGATCGCGAACGCCGCGGCGTTCCGCCAGCACGGTGCTGCGCGCCGCTACCCGCGGTTCCTGCAGGTGATCGGCGCGCTCGGATGCCTCATGCTCGTCAGCACCCTGCCGCTGATCGCCTCCGCGATCGGCACGGTGGTGCTGCTGATCGGCGCCGCGTACCGCGCCGTGCGGTTGCGCGTCGCCGACCAGCGATGACGTGCCTCAGCCGAGCGGCTTGACCTCGACCGTGCCGACCACGTCTCCGGCCCGCACCGTGGCGAAGCCGGTGTAGCCGTCGGCCGTCGCGCGCTCCAACAGCGCCTTCATGTTCTTCGGACGGCGCTCCAGCCGCACCCGCGCCGCACCACCGTCGCGCAGCAGCGCCGCCTTGTGCGCCAGCAGCTCAGCCACCGGAACATCGGCATCGTGCACCAGCACCACCGCCTGCGCAGCCTCGGCCGCAACCTCGGCGACCAGATCGACAATGCGCTCGAACCCGATCGAGAAGCCGACAGCGGGCACCTGCTGCCCGAGGAACCGGCCGATCATGCCGTCATAGCGGCCCCCGCCGCCGAGCGAGTAGTCGACCGACGGGTGGGCGAGTTCGAAGATGGTGCCCGTGTAATAGCCCATGCCCCGCACGAGGAAGGGGTCGTAGACCAGCGGCGGCTCGCCGGCATCCGGACGCGCAGCGCTGACCGCGTCGCCGAGTGAGACCAGGTGCTCGACGATCTCGTCGGGGGCCCCCTCGGGAAGTGCCTTGCGGATCTGCCGCTCGCCGTAGGGCACATAGTCGCGCGTCTGCGGACGCGTCAGGAACGCCTCGAACGTGTCGACCGCCGCGGCGGTGACCCCGCGATCGCGCAGCTCGGCGGCGACTCCCGTGGGTCCGATCTTGTCGAGCTTGTCGATCGTGATCAGCACACCGGGACGCTCATCCGCGGTGAAGCCGAAGGCATCGAGCATCCACTCCAAGGCGCGCCGGTCGTTGACGCGAACGATGCCGCCTTCGAGACCCAAGGCGTCGATCGTATCGATCGACGCGACGATCAGCTCGGCCTCGGCGCGAGCGGTCTCATCGCCCATGATGTCGATGTCGCACTGCACGAACTGGCGGTAACGGCCCTTCTGCGGGCGCTCGGCACGCCACACCGGCCCGATCTGGATCGAACGGAAGACGCCGGGCAGCTGACCGCGGTTGGTCGCGTAAAAACGCGCCAGCGGCACCGTCAGGTCGTAGCGCAACCCGAGGTCGCTGAGCGCCGCCGGGTCATCGGCCGCGGCACGAATGCCCTCGGCATCGAGCCCACGGCGCAGGATGCTGTACGACAGCTTCTCGTTGTCGCCGCCGATTCCGGCATGCAGACGCGCATGCTCCTCGACCACCGGCGTCTCGATCTCGTCGAAGCCGTGCGCACGATAGCGCTCGCGGATGACGGCGAGCACACGCTCGCGACGGGCCTTGTCAGCGGGGAGGAAATCGCGCATTCCGCGCGGCGGGTTCACAGTTGCCACGGGTCTATCTTTCCAGGTCTGAGAGGTATCCCTCTTGGTATACTTCAAGTATGACCATGACGACGATCAAGGTCTCCACCGATCTGCGAGACCGACTCAAATCACACGCAACTGCCGAGCAGCTCACAATGAACTCGTACCTTGAGAAGCTGCTCGAGCGGGAGGAGCGCGCACACCGCTTCGCTGTGCTGCGCGAGCAGATGGCGAACACGTCCGAGGAGGACTGGAAGTCCTACCGCGAAGAGACTCAGTGGTGGGACACCCTTGAGAACGGGTGAACTCCGCCCCGGTGACGTCGTCTGGGCAGAGCTCTCGCCGGTCATCGGACGCGAGCAGGCAGGCCGCAGACCGGTGGTCGTGGTGAGCGGCCCCGAGCATCTCCTGCTCGCGGACACCCTCGCGATCGTCGTTCCGATCACTTCGGTGCATCGCGGCTGGGACAACCATGTGCCGTTGCCGAACGCGGGGCTCCGCACGCCCTCGTGGGCGATGACGGAACAGGTACGCACCATCTCGCGGCAGCGCATCGTCGGCAGCGCGGGCTGGGTCGGTCCGCGCACCCTCCATGAAGTCAGAACGTGGATCCGCGACTTCCTGGAGGCGTGACAGCACTACCCAAAGGAGCCAACCGTTGCTTCTCGACCCCTCGGAGTCGACGTTTGGCTCCTTCGCAGGGCGAGAATCGCGCCCGTTGACGGGTCAAGCATCCGATTCGGCGGCGCGCACGTCGTCCTCAAGTGCACGCAGGCGCTCGCGCAGGGCACGCTCGGCGTCCCAGCCGTTCGCGCGGGCGTGGGCGACCAGAGACAGCAGCGCGTCGCCGAGTTCGATCTCGGATGCCGGCAGCGGCGCCGGCTCGTCGCGGGGGTGTTTCGTCTCGGTCGCTGCGCTCCCTCGCTCAACGGCCGGAAGTGCCACCGCACGCCCGAGCACCTTCTGCGCTCGGGCGAGCACAGGCATCCCCGCGGGAATCCCGTCGAGCACGCTGCGACGCTCGTGCTTCTCGGCGGCCTTCGCCGCGTTCCAGTGCACCAGCACCTCTTCGGGCGTCTCAGCGATGGCATCCGAGAAGACGTGCGGATGCCGGCGCACCATCTTCTCGGTGAGGCCGCGCGCGACGTCGTCGATGTCGAAAGCGCCGTCGTGCGCGGCGATGGCCGCGTGGAACAGCACCTGCCAGAGCAGATCCCCGAGCTCTTCGCGCAGGTCTGCGCCGTCGCCGGTCTCGACCGCCTCGATGACCTCGTGCGATTCCTCGATGAGGTACGGCACGAGGTCGCGGTGCGTGATCTGCTGAGACCACACGCACCGCTCG